>JAYZEO010000056.1:0-16039 GCA_036337215.1 Myxococcota bacterium
GGCCGAAGCCGGCGCCCCGGCCGAAGCGGCCAAGGCGGAAGCCGAAGCCGGCGCCCCGGCCGAAGCGGCCGAGGCAGAGGCCGAAGCCGGCGCCCCGGCCGAAGCGGCCGAGGCGGAAGCCGAAGCCGGCGCCCCGGCCCAGGCGGCCGAAGCCGATGCTCCGGCAGAGAAGACCGAGCCGGACGAGGCCCCGGAACAGAGCCCGGAGGAGAGATAACAGATGCCGACGGAGGTGATCCTGGTCTCGGACGTTCCCAAACTGGGCCAGTCTGGCGAGGTGGTCCGGGTCAAGTCCGGGTACGCGCGGAACTATCTGCTCCCGCAGGGGCTTGCGATGCTCGCCACGCGGGGACGACGGAAGGAACTCGAGCACAAGCAGCGCATGATCGAGGCGCGGGAGCGCAAGGAGGTCTCGGGCCACCAGCAGCGCGCCAAAGCGTTGGGCGAACTGGAACTCGAATTTGCGCGGAAGGCGGGAGAAGAGGGCAAGCTCTTCGGGTCCGTGACCAGTGCCGAAATTGCCGAGCGTGTCGCGGGTCGCGGGATCGTGATCGATCGGCGTAAGATTGAGCTTCCGGAGCCGATCAAGGAACTCGGGGAACACCAGGTTCAAATCTCCCTGCATCGGGAGGTGAAGGCTCAACTCAAGGTCAAGGTGGTCGCGGAGGAGTAGCGAGGCGCGCGCCGCGCCCGGCTCCGGTGTGGGGGGGATCGAATGGCGCAGGCTGAGTCGAAGCTCGGGGGCACCGGCCAACCTGCGCTCCCGGTAGACCACGACGCCGAGCGGTCAGTGCTCGGAGGCGTCCTGCTGGATCACGAGTCGCTCTTCAAGGTGCAGGACAAACTGCAGCCAGCGTACTTCGATCAGCCACGCCACCGGGTGATCTACGATGCGTTCAACGCCATCGTGGAGAAGGGCGAGCCCATCAACCTCGTCAGCCTGAAGAGTTGGCTCGAGGACCACAGCCGACTGGACGAGAGCGGCGGCGTGAACTACCTGGCCGAACTCGCGTCTTTCGTTCCTACGGCCGCACACATTGAGCAGCACGCGCGGATCGTACGGGACAAAGCACTCGCGAGATCTCTGATCCGGACCTGCGAGCAGGTGGCAACCCGCGGGTACGACGGTACGGCACCGGTCCAGGATCTGGTCGAGCAGGCCGAACGCAGCGTGCTCCAGATTGCATCGGGGCACATCGAGACGGGCTTCGTCACCGTAAAGGGGGAACTCGAGGGCACCTTCGAGTTCATGGAGCGGATTCAGAGCGGCGACCTGACCGGCCTCAGGTGCGGCTTCGAAGACATCGACAAGATCACGGGTGGGCTCTCGGGTGGCGACCTGGTGGTGCTGGCTAGCCGTCCCAGTATGGGCAAGACTGCGCTCGCGCTGAATGTTGCCCGGAACGTCGCCGTCGAACACGGGGGCTGCGTGGGTCTCTTCTCGCTCGAAATGTCGACCCGCCAGTTGATACTCAGACTTCTAATGGCCGAGGCACAGATCGACTTCTCGCGATTCCGCAACGGCTTCCTCGGCGAACGGGATTGGCCGCGGCTCACCCGCGCGGCCGACGTGCTCTCTGAGGCGCGCGTCTTCATCGATGACAGTGGCAGCCTGACCATCACCGACATCTCTGCCAAGGCGCGGCGCCTGCACCGCGAACAGAGCCTGTCGCTGGTGATCGTCGACTACATCCAGTTGATTCAAGGACGTCGTTCCTCCGACCGACGCGAGCAAGAGGTGGCGGAGACCACGCGGCTGCTGAAGTTGCTGGCGAAGGACCTGGACGTTCCGATCATGGCGCTTTCACAGTTGAACCGCGGCCCCGAACAGCGCCCCAATCCGCACAAGCGTCCGGTACTGGCCGACCTCCGGGAATCCGGCGCGATCGAGCAGGATGCCGACATCGTCTTGTTCATCTATCGCGACGAGTTCTACAACCAGGACACGGTGGATCCCGGTGTTGCGGAGTTGATCGTGGCGAAGCAGCGGAACGGTCCGACCGGTACCGTGAAGCTCCGCTTCGAGGATCGTTACGCCCGCTTCCACGATCTCAGCGAGCGCGAGGCGCCGCCGGTGCAGGCGGGCTTCGATCCGGAGCCTGGCTTGCTCGAGAGCGATCTGGAGGGGGAGCCTCCATTCTGATGACTGGGTGCCCGTTCTGATGCGCGGCGGCCGGGAGCTGGTGCGACCGCGTGCGCTCGACCCGGGCGCCACGATCGGAATCTGCGCCCCCTCCGGGCCTGTCGAGGCCGCGGCAGTGGCCGCCGGCGAGCGCTGGCTCGAGGAAGAGGGCTTTCGGGTACTGCGCGCGCCCCACCTGGAACAGCGCTGAGGGTACCTCGCCGGACCCGATGTGGTGCGGGCGGCCGACTTTCTAGAGTTGCTGCGGGACCCGGGCGTCGACGCGATCCTGTTTGCGCGTGGGGGCTACGGTGTGGGCCGCTGGATTCCGCAACTCGATCCGGTCGAGGTCGTTGCGGCCCGCAAGCCCATTGTCGGGTACAGCGACGCGACGTTGTTCCTACTCTGGCTGAGATGCGCCGGGCTGGTGTCGCTTCACGGCCCGATGCTGGAGCGCAGCGACCTTACGCCCGAGGCGAGAGCGCGGCTGGTCGGTTTGTTGCGTGGCGACCCGCAGGCTGAGGTTGCCCTCCGAGGCCACTCGCTGCGCGCGGGCACCGCGACCGGGCCGCTGGTTGGCGGGAGCCTCTCGCTGGTCGTCGCGAGCCTGGGGACCCCCTGGGAGATCGATACCCGCGGGGCCGTGCTCTTTCTCGAGGAGTATCAGGAGGCCCCGTACGCCGTCGACCGGAAGTTGGTTCAACTCCGCGCCGCCGGGACGCTGTCCGCGGCCGCCGGCGTCGCCGTCGGTGCGCTCGTCGAGTGTGCCTCAGAGCGCTACCCTGAGGTCGAGGTCGAGGACGTCGTTCGGGACCTGCTTCTCCGGGAAGTGGATGGCCCCGTCGTCTGTGGCCTTCCGATCGGACACATTCGCGACAACCGGGCGGTCGGCATCGGAGCCCGGGTCTCTCTCGACGGAGCGATCGGAGAGTTGGCCCTGGAGGAGCCTGTCGTAGACCCGGGTTGAAGGAGTTGGGTTGAAGCTCTCTCAGGTGCGCCGAAAACTCGGGCGCGTGGACCGTGCGATCGAGAAGGCGATTGCGCGTAGCGAGATCCCGGGTGCCGTGGTGCGTGCGCGCCAGGGGCCCGAGAGCGAGGGCCTCAGCTACGAGGGTGTCTTCGGCCTGTCCAGTGTCAGTCCAGAGCGTTGCGTGACGCGCCCGGACACCCTCTATGATCTGGCCTCGCTCACCAAGGTCGTGGCCACCACACCCGCGATCCTGCTCCTGGTCGCCCAGGGCCGCCTGGAACTGGATCGCCCGGTCGCCGACGTGCTTCCAGCGTTCGGGGAGCGGGGCAAGGAGAAGATCACCGTCCGGCATCTGCTTACGCACAGTTCCGGGCTGCGACCCTGGCGCGCCTACTTCGACGATCTACGCGAGCGTGAGCGGCGACGCGGAGAGCGGCTGCTCGCAACCGAGGCGGGCCGCGAGGCCATCGTTTCACGCATTCTTCGAAGTTCGCCCGTGCACGAGGCGGGTGCGGCCTCGGCCTACGGCGACCTCGGATTCATCGTTCTCGGTGAACTCGTCGCCGAGGTCTCGGGTCAACGGCTCGACGAGTTCTGTCAGAAGCAGATTTACGCGCCGCTCGGTCTCGTACACACCCACTTCAATCCTGTTCCCTTCGGGGGGGATCCGTCGCGCTACGCGGGCTCCGAGCAGTGCGAGTGGCGCGAGAAGATCCTGTGTGGGGAGGTCCACGACCCGAATGCCTGGGCGATGGGAGGTGTCGCCGGACACGCAGGTCTCTTCTCGACTGCCGGAGACCTGATGCGCTTCGCCGACGAGATGCTGGCCGCCGACCGCGGTCAATCGGAGCTGTTTCCGGCCGTGATCGCTCACGAGTTCTTTCGTCGGCAGGGCCCCGAGAGCGGTGCGGCGCCTAACAGTGACTGGGCGCTCGGATGGGACACGCCGAGCGACGGGCGTTCGACCTCGGGCCGCTACTTCTCGCCGCGCTCGATCGGGCACGTCGGGTTTACGGGGACGAGCCTCTGGATCGATCTCGAGCAGCAGGTCTCCATCGTCCTGCTCACGAGCCGTCAGCACCTGGTTGCCAAGAGAAGCCAGTTCTCGTTGCGCCCGCTCACGCACGATCTGATCCGCGAGGCGTTTCTTGCGGCCTGAGATTCCCGCGCTCGAAGAGATTCGCCGCGTACACCTGGTGGCGGTCGCGGGAACCGCGATGGGATCGCTCGCGTGCATGCTTCAGGAACTGGGTGTTCACGTGAGTGGGAGCGATCTAGACACCTTCCCGCCCATGAGCGAGTTGCTTCGCGATGCCGGGATTCCGGTGATGAAAGGCTTCGCGCGTAGCCACGTGCTTGCCTCCCCTCCGGACCTGGTGGTGATCGGGAACGCAGTTCGCTCCGAAAATCCCGAAGCCCGGGCCGTTCTCGAGGCCGGGATTCCCTACGCGTCGCTGCCCGAAGCGATTAGGCACTTCTTCCTGCCCGGCAAACACTCGGTGGTCGTTGCGGGAACTCACGGAAAGACCACGACCACGAGCCTGATCGGGCATCTACTCACGCACGCAGGGCGCGATCCCACGATCCTCATCGGCGGGGTGTCGGAGAATCTCGGTTCGAGCTTTCGCCTGGGTGAAGGTGAACACTTCGTGATCGAGGGGGACGAGTACGACTCGGCATTCTTCGACAAGACGCCTAAGTTTCGTCACTACGAGCCCCGCAGTCTGCTGCTGACCTCGTGTGAGTTCGATCACGCCGACATCTACGGGTCGCTGGACGAGATTCGTGATGTGTTTCGGGGGTGGGTCGACTCACTGTCGCAAGACACCCGGATCATCTGCTTCCGCGACGCCCAGACGATTCGCGAAATTGTGCGGGGGGCTCGCGGAACCGTGGAGGGCTTCGGCTGCAGCGACGACTCCGACTGGCGCGTGACGGATGTCAGCTTTGACACCGACGGAACCCAGTTCAACGTCTGGCGAGGTAGCGAGCGACTGGGGTTGGTACGGGCTCCGCTCTTCGGTCGTCACAATGTCGAGAACCTGCTCGGTGCCGTGGCGATTGCGATTGGACTGGGCCTCACGATGCGTGAGATCGTGGCGGCGCTGCGCGAGTTCAAGGGCGTTCGCCGCCGCCAGGAAATTCGGGGAGAGGAGGCCGGGGTCTGTGTGATCGAGGACTTCGCTCACCATCCGACTGCCGTGCGAGCGACGCTGTCTGCGCTACGGGTGCGCTTTCCGGACCGCAGGCTCTGGGCGGTACTGGAGCCACGCACCAATACCAGTCGGCGCCGCTTCTTCGAGGAAGCCTATGCGGGGTCGCTGGCGCTCGCCGATTGCGCGATTCTGGCCGGCGTCTACAGGCCCGAGCAGATTCCCGAGCAGGAACGGTTTCGCCCGGAATGGGTCGTTGCAGAGATTGCGCGGCAGGGCGGCGAGGCGGTGTATCTTCCGAGCCCGGATGAGATCATCGAATGGGTGGTCCAGAACCGCACCGGCAAGGATGCGGTCGTGATCATGTCCAACGGCAGTTTCGGCGGGATCTGGGATCGCCTGCTTGGCGAGCTGCGCCGTTCGGCGAGGGGCGAGGAGGCTTGATGGCGAACCTTCAGGCAAACGGCTTGCGGCGCGGGACCACGATCGTTTACGACGGAATTCCGTTCCGCGTACTTTCGTTCGAGCACCGGACCCCCGGGAACAAGCGGGCCTTCGTGCAGACGAAGCTCAGAAATCTCCGAGATGGAACTCAGCGAGAAGTGAAGTTCTCATCCACCGAGATCCTCGAACGGGCGAGCGTCGAGACGCGCGAGATGGAATTTCTCTACTCCGACTCCGGCGGCTGCGTCTTCATGGACTCCGAGACCTACGATCAGCTGACCATTGCGAAAGAGGATCTGGGGAACTCGATCAACTGGCTCTCGGAAGGGATGCGGCTCTACGTGGAACTCTTCGACGGCAACCCGATCGGGTTCGAACTTCCCAAGGTGATCGAAGTTGCGGTCGCCGAAACCGAGTCCGTAGTCAGAGGCCAGACCGCATCACGTTCGAGCAAGCCGGCCACGCTCGAGAACGGAACCACGGTTCAAGTGCCGCCCTTCATCGAGGCCGGGGACCGGATCCGCGTCGACCCCTCCGAGGAGCGCTACATCGAGCGCGTCAAATAGCGCGCGAGTCGCCGCGGGGGACGGATCCCGAGATCGATTCCGGATCGGGCAGTCCGAGCAGTCGCTGCCCGGCCCCGGCTACGAAGCTCTGCTCGATCGCGACTTCGACGAACGCCTTGGCACCCCGAGCCGCATCGCCGAGCGCCTCGCCGCGGGCGAGCCGAGCCGCGATCGCGGCCGAAAGGGCACAGCCTGTCCCGTGCACGGCTCCGTGTTCGCTGCGCTTTCCTCGGAGCCACACGCTCGTCTCCGCGGTAGTGAGCAGGTCGTCGGGCGCCCCGTCGGCGTGGCCACCCTTGACCAGCACCGCCTGCGCTCCGGCCTCCAGCAGCGCCGCAGCCGCGCGTTCGGGATCGGCCTCTCCGGTCAGCGCTTCGGCCTCGGACAGGTTCGGCGTGACGAGCGCAGCCCCCGCGATCACGCAGCGAACCAGCGTCGGGTAGGCGCGGCGCTCGAGAAGCAGCGTGCCGTCGCTTGCGGCGAGCACCGGGTCGACGACCCTCGGCGCGGGATGGTTCTCGAGAACCCGTCCGACTCGCAGCACGATGTCATCGGTGGCCAGCATGCCGAGCTTGATCGCGTCCGGGTCCAGGTCCCGGAGCAATATCCGAAGTTGCTCTTCGACCACGTTCGGAAAGGCCGGGAGCACCCGCTCGACCCCTCTGGTAGTCTGCGCCGTGAGCGCGGTTGGAACCGCCATCCCGTGCACGCGGTGGAGGGCGAAGACTTGGAGGTCGAGCTGCAGGCCGGCACCGCCCGTCGGATCCGACCCGGCGATCGAGAGCACGGTCCTGCGCACGCGGCTGTCGAGTTGGTTCGGCATCGCGTCGCAAGGTTAGCGAAGTGCGTGCGCCTGCTGTGCCTCGGCACACTTTTGCCGCTGCTGGCCGCACCGGCACTCGGGGCCGAAGCGCCCACCGTGATTCTGCTCTCGTGGGACGGCGTGCGGCCAGACTATCTCGACCGCGCGGAGTTTCCGGCACTCGAGCGCATGGCCCGGGAGGGTGTGCGGGCCGAGCGGCTGATTCCGGTCTGGCCGCCCAACACGTTTCCGAATCACGTGGCGCTTGCGACCGGCACCTATTCAGACCGCCACGGGATCGTGAACAACCGCTTTCTCGATCGCGAGCGAGGCCCGTTCAGTTACGAAGCCGATGGCGCCTGGATCGAGGCCGAGCCGCTGTGGGCGGCCGCGGAGCGCCAGGGCGTGCCGGCCGCCACTTTCTTCTGGGTCGGCTCGGAGACCGACTGGAACGGCACGGGTGCGCGCTACCGGAAGGCGCCGTTCGATTCCTCGGTGAGCGAGTCCGAGAAGGTCGACCAGATCCTGGCCTGGATCGATCTCCCCGAAGCTGAGCGACCCCGGCTGGTGATGAGCTGGTGGCATGGGGCCGACGCAGTGGGCCACGCGAGCGGGCCCGCTCACCCGGCGGTCGCGCGCCAGCTCGCGGCCCAGGACCGGGAGCTGAGCCGGCTCCTCGCGGGGCTCGACGAGCGTGGAATCTGGGACCGCACGACCCTGATCGTGGTGAGTGATCACGGGATGGTGGAGGTGAGCGAGGCGATCGACCTGAGGCGGTCTCTCGAAGCCGACGGAATCCGCGCGCGCGTGATGTCCGGTGGCGGCGTCGCGCACGTCTATCTCGAGGATCCTGGCCGGACCGCCCTGGCCGTGCGCCGGATGAACGCCATCGAGGGCGTGCGCGCCTATGCGCGGGCGGAGCTCCCGATCGAGCTCCGAGGTCAGCACCCGCAGCGGGCCGGCGACGTGGTGGCCCTCACCGATCCCCCGCGAACCTTCTACCGCCTGACCGCGATCGAGCGCGGCTGGGTCACACTTCGGGATCTGCTCGGCCACAAGCGCGGCATGCACGGCTACGACCCGGACCACCCCGAGATGGCGGCCGTCTTCCTGGCGCTCGGCCGCGGAGTTCCATCCGGGCTCGAACTCGGAAGCCCCCGCGCGATCGACGTCGCGCCGACCGTGGCGCGGCTGCTCGGAATCGAAGCGCCCGCTTCGTCGGAGGGGTTGCCGATCGCCGGAATCGGAGAAGCGCGCTGAGCCCCGGGCCCGGCGGTGTAATGGCGGCCCGGCCGGATCAGGCGGGGGGCGGCGTCATCAGGGTCAGAACTACGAGCCGATCCGGAGTGTCGTTCGCGATGCCGTGCAGTTCCCCCGCGGGTGCGAAGGTCGCCTCGCCCGGGCCCAGTTGCCGCGTCTCGTCCCGGACCGAGAAGCTGCCGCGACCTTGGACCACGAGGTAGACCTTGTCGGAGTCCTCGTGGCTATGCGGCTTCTGGGTCTGGCCCGGCTCCAGGCAGTAGAGGTCGAGAAAGAAGCGCTCCGACGCGAAGAGCCCGACCTTCTGAAGCTTCTCGGCCGCGAAGCGATAGGCGGAATCATCCCAGCGTATGACCTGCATCGGGTTCCGGCTCAGCGCGCGCCGTCGCTGTTCCACTCGATGCTGTTCCCGAGCACCGTGAGTTCTTCGCTCGAGAGCACCGCGAGCTTGCGCGCGACCGTGCCCGCCAGGTCCTCGAAGGCCTGTGCCGCGCTGGAGTCGGGATGCGAGAGGACGGTGGGTGTGCCGGTGTCTCCCGCGGTCACGACGTCGGGCTGGAGCGGGATTCGGCCGAGCAGGTCGACTCCGAGTTCGGCCGCCGCGCGTTCGCCGCCGCCCTCGCCGAAGAGGCTGTGTTTGGTATCGCAGTTCGGGCACACGAAGTAGCTCATGTTCTCGATGATGCCCAGCACGGGCACGTTGACGCGCTCGAACATCTTGAGGCCCTTGCGCGCATCGATCAGGGCGACCTCCTGTGGAGTCGTCACGATCACGGCCCCCGAGAGCGGTGCGCTCTGCGTCAGGGTCAGCGCTGCGTCACCGGTGCCCGGGGGCAGGTCGAGCACCAGATAATCGAGCGAGCCCCAGGAAACGTCGGACAGAAACTGTTGCACGATCCCGTGAACCATCGGCCCGCGCCAGATCACGGGCGCCTTTTCGTCTGCCAGGAATCCGATCGACATCAGCGCCAGATCGTGTGCCCGCTTCGGAATGATCTTGCGCTCGGCGGTGACCTCGGGCCGACCGTGCACGCCGAGCATCAGCGGGATCGAGGGTCCGTACACGTCGACGTCGAGCAGGCCGACCGTCGCCCCTTTCCTGCGGAGGGCCAGCGCCAGGTTCACGGCAACCGTCGACTTTCCGACCCCGCCCTTGCCGCTCGCGACCGCAACTACGTTACGTACACCGGGAAGCACACCCTGCTTCTGCTCGGGCCTCGAGCCGCGCGTGTTGGCCGTCATTTCGACCTCGACCTCCTCGACCCCGTCGAGGGCCGAGACCGCCTCGCGCGCCTGCCGCGCGAACTCCTCCTTTACGGGGCACGCGGGTGTGGTCAGTTCGATCTTGAACGCTACGCGAGACCCCTCGATGCGGATTCCCTTGACGAAGCCCAGGTCTACGATCGACTTTTGGAAGTCGGGGTCGATGATCGGGCGCAGGGAATCCAGGACCGTACGTTCGTCCGGGGCAGGCACGGGCGCGATCATGCACTTGTTTGTCAAGATTCGCCAGGGAATCGCGGGCACGGTATTGCCTCTAGGTCGAGGGCGCGCTGTAGAATGACGACGCGCGTTCCGTTGCGGGGGCCGGGTGCGAAGTCGGGAACCTGCTTGGATCTTTCCCAGCGAGAGGAGAAGCCGATGAAACTCGTCACGTTTTCTCACCAGGGAGCGACCCGGATCGGGGTCGTGGCCGGAGAAGAAGTCGTCGATCTTGCGGCTGCCGCGCCTGACCTGCCGCAGGAGATGTCGGCCTTTCTGGCGGCCGGAGCGAATGCGCTCGAGCAGGCGCGGAGCAGCTCGGGCCCCAGGCTTCCCCTCGCGAGCGTGAAACTCGAAGCGCCGGTGCTGCGCCCGCCGAAGTTTCTGGCGATCGGGCTCAATTATGCCGACCACGTGGCGGAGAGCGGAATCGAAAAGCCGAAGCACCCGGTCTTCTTCAACAAGCAGTCGACCTGCGTGACCGGTCCCTACGATCCGATCCACTCGCCGCGTGCCTCCCAGGCGCTCGACTACGAGGGGGAACTCGCATTCGTGATCGGGCGCCGCTCGCGTCACGTTCCGAAGGAGCGCGCCCACGAGGTGATCGCCGGCTTCCTGGTTTGCAACGACGTCAGCACGCGCGACTGGCAGTTCAGGGCCCAGACCATGACGCTCGGCAAGTCGTTCGACACCCACGGCCCGCTCGGGCCCTGGATCGTAACCCCGGACGAGGTTGGCGATCCCCACTCCTTGGGGCTTCGAACCTGGGTGAATGGCGAACTCAGACAGGAGTCGAATACCAAGCACCTGATCTACGACTGTTTCGATCAGATCGAGACGCTCTCGACGGTCTGCACGCTGGAACCCGGAGACGTGATCTCGACCGGAACTCCGGCCGGGGTGGGTATGGCGATGGACCCGCGCAGCCGACTCGAGCCCGGTGACGTGGTTCGGGTCGAGATCGAGCGAATTGGCTGGATCGAAAATCCGGTCATCGAAGAGCCGGCCGATACCGTCCAGATCTGAGCGCGAAGGAGACGATCGCGATGACAGAAGAGGTCAGACCCGCAAGGTTCGCACACGCCGTCTTTCGGACCCGCCGGTTCGAGGAGGTCGTCGCGTGGTGGAAGAACCTGCTGCATGCCGAGCCCACCTTCGAGAACGACTTCATCGCGTTCATCACCTACGACGACGAACACCACAGAATCGCGATCGCGCGCATGCCGGGCCTGGAAGAACGTTCGCCGAGCGCAGAGGGTTTGGACCACATCGCCTACACCTACGCGACACTCGATGATCTGCTTTCGACCTACGAGCGGCTCAAGGCGGACGGCGTCGAGCCCTATTGGTGCATCAATCACGGTCCCACCACGTCGATGTACTATCGCGACCCGGACGGTAACCAGGTGGAACTGCAGATCGACAACTTTGCGACCGCAGATGAGCTCAAGGCCTGGTTCACGACTGATGCGTTCGCGAAGAACCCGATCGGAGTCGAGTTCAAGCCCGAGGAACTGCTACACAAGTTTCGCGAAGGCGTACCGGTCGAAGAACTGGTCCGGCAAGGATCAGCCTAGAAGAGCCCCCGAAGCGCCTGGTAGAGCACGGCCGCAAGCACCAGCGGAACCGGGATCCGGAGCAACCAGCGCCATGCCAGGAGCCAGGGCGGACTTTCGCCGCCGGGGCGCAGTTCGCTTATCGGGTCGCGCATCACCCAGCCGACGAAGACCGCGAGTGCCAGGCCGCCTGCGATCAACAGCACGTTCCCGGCCAGCTTGTCCATCCATTCGAGGGCCCCGAGGTCGAGTGCCGGTAGGATCCCGATCGCGGCAGCGAGTGTCCCCGCGATCCAGACCGCCCGCCTCCGGCTCCAGGCCAGCTGGTCGATCGCGGAGGCGACGACGACCTCGAGCAACGAGATCGCGGAGGTGAGTGCCGCGACCGCGAGTGCGCCGAAGAACAGCACCCCGATGACGCGCCCGGTCGCCTGCATCTCGGCGAACGCGGTCGGGAGGGTCACGAAAAGCGCGCCCAGCGTGCTCTCGCCCACCTCCGCCGAGAGGCCCAGTGCGAAGATCAGGGGAAAGACCATGAGTCCCGAGACGAAGGCGACGCCGAAGTCGCTGACCGAAATCAGCAGCGACTCTTCTTCGAGCCGGCTCTCGCGCGAGAGGTAGCTCGCGTAGGTGAGCATCGCGCCCATTCCCAGGCTCAGGCTGAAGAAGGCCTGACTGGCCGCGGCTGCGAAGACTTCGAGCGACCAGATCTGGTTGAGGTCGATGTCCAGGTAGTAACTGTAGCCGGCTCCGGAGCCCGTAAGCGTCGCGGCGTAGATGGCGATGCCGCAGACCACGGCGAAGAGCAAAGGCATCAGCAGCAGCGCGGCGCGCTCGATCCCGGCGCGGATCCCGCCGAGGACGATCCAGATCGTGATCCCCATGAAGGCCAGGTGCCAGCCCACGGCCGGCCAGCCCGTGCGGATTTCGCTCCAGCGTGTCGCCGCCCCCTCGGCGAACCCGTGGCTGATGGCCTCGACCGTGAAGCGCAGGGTCCATCCCGCGATCACCGAGTAGTAAGCGAGGATCACGAAACCCGCGCACACGCACAGGCCCCCGAGCGGGGCCCAGGCTCTGCCGCCGAAGTGGCGCAGCGCCGCGATCGGGCTGCGGCCCGAGCCGCGTCCCACGACGAGTTCAGCCAGCAGGATCGGGAGCGCGATCACGACCGTGATCGCGAGGTAGAGCACCACCAAAGCGGCGCCCCCGTGGTCGGCGCTCAGGTACGAGACGCGCCAGATGTGCCCGAGGCCCACCGCGGAACCCACCGCGGCGAGCACGAACCCGAGGCGGGATCCCCATTCCTCTCGCGGAGCCTGGCTCATGGCTCGATTCCCTGGGGGGGGTAGGCGGGAACAGAGCATAGCCGCCCGGAGCCCGTCCGGTAGCGCTCCGCGCGAAGCGGAACTCGGCAGTTCGCTCCCTGGCGTGCTCCCGGTGGGCGGTGGCCCCGCCCGAACCCGGCCCGGTTGCTACGCGCGCCTCAGGATTGCTGGCCCTTCGCCTGTTCGATGATCGCCTCGAACGCCGAGAAGGGAAGTGCCCCGTTCAGGAACGTGCCGTTGACGAAGAAGCCCGGTGTGCCGGAGATGCCGAGTGACTTTCCGAACTCCAGGTCCGCATCGACCGCGCGCGCCTCGGCCAGGTAGGCCTCGGAGGCGGGGTCGCTCGCACACTTTTCCCAGGCCGCGAGGTCGAGACCGGCCCCTTCCAGGTAGCGCTTGCCCTCGCTCACGAGGTTCCCGGGAGTGAGGGCCTTCTGATTCTTGAAGAACCCGTCGTGAAGCGTCCAGAAGGCATCGGCCCGCTGCTTCGCCGCGCAGTTTGCCGCGATCGCGGCCGGCTTTGCCCATGGATGAAAGCCGAGCGGGAAGTGCTTGTAGACGAACCTCACCTGGTCCGGGTACCGCTCTAGAACCTGTTCCATGGTCTCGGCACCGCGCGAGCAGTACGGGCACTGGAAGTCGGAGAACTCGACGATCGTGATCGGGGCCTCTGGATTCCCTCGAACCGGTAGCCCTGAAGTGGCCCTTTCGAGTTGGACTCGGCGCTCGGTCGCTTCACGCGCCTTCTGTTCCCCGAGCCGGGCGAGTTCGATTCGGACTTCCTCTTCGCTCAGGCTGACGTCGATGACCTCGGACTGCAGAATGTAGAGCTTGCTGTCGTCTGCCGTGAGCAGGAACGGGTAGTCCTTGCCGCGGATGCGGAAGCTGCCCTTGTCGACGCCCGAGATTTCGCTCGGTGACAGCGGCCCGATCTCGGGATTCGCCGAGGCAATCTCGGGCAGCCGGAGCTTGAGATTGGCCAGGATGCGCTGCGCGCGATCCTGGTCAGCCGAAACCGGCGCCAGGGGATCCGCGCTCGTACCCGGTCCGTCGCAGCCCGCGAGCAGGCCAGAAAAGAGCACCGCACAACCGGCCAGCAGGCCCGCGTACAGGATACGTTGCAGCGTTCGAAACTGAGAGCGCATCGAGTCTTCCCCCATCAGAGTTCGTGACGGGCCCGCGAACGCTGCCCCGATGTCCGAAAGCGGCACAGCGAACCCCGGGCCCTTCTCTCGTCACGGTATCTGCTCGGCCGAGCTTGAGGCAAGCGTGTGCTCCTGGGACCCGGCGGCCGTGCACCCTGTTGACGCCTGCGCCAGGCGTACCCTGGAACGACGGCATGGCGGCGCGCTTCCGGCCCGGATTGGCCCGGAGCCGCCATCGGGCCCGTGCGCCTCGTCGAAGATCTTCGCCCCCGGCGCTTCGCTCGGCCGCGTCAGCTCGCAGGTGCGGACATCGGTCGGTTCGGCGATCGGGTTTCTGGTTGAGACCGAGGCGGTCGTCGGGACTAGTGGAACTTCGGCCCGCGCTTCTCGAGGAAGGCCCGGGTTCCCTCGCGCGACTCCTGGGTGCCGCAGAGTTCGGAGAAGCGCCTCGCCTCGACCTCGAGTCCCTGGTCCAGCGGAAGATCGAGTCCCTCACGGATCGCGCGCAGCGCCGCCCCGACCGCGCGCGGTCCGTTGGCCAGGATCTGGTTCAGGACCTCGTGAGTGCGGTTCATCAACTGCTCGGGCGGGACGATTTCGTTCACGAGTCCGATCCGGTGCGCCTCCTCGGCGTTGACCATGCTGCCGGAGAGCACCAGTTGCTGCGCGAGTCCGCGTCCCACCAGGCGCGCGAGCCGCTGCGTGCCGCCGAAGCCCGGGATCAGGCCCAATTTGACCTCGGGTTGCCCCAGTTGAGCCCGTTCCGAAGCGATCCGAACGTGGCAGGCCAGCGCCAGTTCGCATCCGCCCCCGAGCGCAAAACCGTTGATTGCGGCCACGACGGGCTTCTCGAGGTTCTCGATCCTGGAGAAGACCGCCTGTCCTCGGCGCGCGAACTCGAGGCCGGCCGCGGGGTCGAGCTTGGAGAGTTCCTCGAT
This sequence comes from Myxococcota bacterium, assembly GCA_036337215.1. GTDB lineage: Bacteria > Myxococcota_A > UBA9160 > SZUA-336 > SZUA-336 > JABSQV01. The sequence continues at coordinate 14,764 of JAYZEO010000056.1, forward strand.
GTCGGCGCCCGCCACGAAGGCGCGTCCCTCCCCGGTGACGATGGCCCCGTAGATCGCGCGGTCGTTCTCGATGGTGGCGACGTGGCCGTCGAGCGCGTCGAGCACCGAGGCGGAGAGCGCATTCAGTGCTTGGGGCCGATTGATCGTGACCCGCGCGGTATTTTCCTGGATCGTGAGTTCGACCTCTGCCAAAAGAAAGCTAGACCTCCAGTCCGACGAATCGCTTGAGTTCCGCCTCGGGAGTCCGGTGCAGAAACTCCCCTGCGGGGAGCCCGTGCGGGTTGTGGTCGCGGATTGCGGCCACGAGGCCCGCGAGCACCGCAGCCATCTGCTCCTCGGGAACCCGTTCGTAGAGAACCTTGCCGATCCGGGTTCCCTCGCGTGAGCCACCTACCTGAATCACGTGATCGTTCTTACCATATCCGTAAATCCCGATCTCGGCCGTCGGTGGGCGCGAACAGCTGTTCGGACAGCCCGCCATGCGAATGATCACGTCGACGTCTCCCAGCCCGCGTGCCTCGAGTTCGGACAGGTACTTGGGCAGCACGTGTTCGGCTTCGGTCATGGCGAGACCGCAGGTGGGCTTTGCCGGGCACGCAAACGATTGCGTTCGAAGTGGAGACAGTGTTTCTGCGCGCGCGACCGCATCCCGTGAGAGCCGCTCGTCGACCCAGCTACGCCGGTCCCCGGGGACGTGGCAGAGCAGCAGGTCCTGGTTCGCCGTGATCCTGACGCCAAGTTGGAGTTCCTCCACCACCTCGCGCAGCGCGCGTCTCGTGGGTTGTTGGAGGCGTCCGTTCTGGACCGGAAGGCCGAGCCACCAGAGGTCATCCTTGCCTGCCTCGCGGTTCCAGCCCATGTGGTAGCAGACCGGTGGGATTGGCTGGGGCTCTGCATCGTCGAGTTTGAGCTCGAAGCGAGTTCGCAGCAGCTCCTTGACTCGCTCGGGGCCGAGACGCCGGATCGTGTACTTCCAGCGCGCCTGCCTGCGGTCCTTGCGCTCGCCGTGCTCCTTCTGCAGCGTGGCAATGGCACGTACCGCGGTTGTGACCTGTGCGCGTGGAATACGGCCGAGGTAAATCCCGAGAAGTTGTTTCGTCTGCGGCTGATTGTGCGTGTGCCCGAGCCCGCCTCCGGTGTAGAGGTCGTAGCTCGCGGCCCTCCCACGCTCTAGACCTCCGACCACGATCGGGAGAAGACCGACGTCCTGGGTCAGGAGGTCGATCGACTTGTCGTTTGGGTGCGCGATCCCGACCTTGAACTTGCGCGGCAGATA
>JAYZEO010000057.1:0-11204 GCA_036337215.1 Myxococcota bacterium
CTCGTGCGGCTCAATGGCGCCGTCCCAACTCAGGTGTGGCTCGACGTACGCCAGGTTTCGCTTCGTGCCGCCCGGTACCTGACCGTCCGCCGCAAGTTCGGTCGCGAAGGGAAACAACGGAACCCGTGCTCGGTCGATACGCGCACCCACGCCGGACGCGACCGTCAGTTGATGCAGGTGCCCGAGCAAACCGAAGCCCGTCACGTCGGTGGCAGCCCGAACTCCGGCGGCGAGGGCCGCGTCCTTCGCTCCGCGGTTCAGGGTCGTCATCGACTCGACCACCCGAGCACGATCCTCCGCGGAAAGTACCCCGCGCTTGATCGCCTGCGCCGCGATCCCGGTTCCGATCGCCTTGGTCAGCACGAGCCGATCGCCGGGCCGCGCTCCTGACTGGGTCAACGCTCGCTCCGGATCGACCTGGCCAATCACGCAGAGCCCGTATTTGAGCTCCGGATCGATCACGGTATGGCCCCCGACGATTGCGCAGTTTGCCTCGGCCGCCTTGTCGCGTCCGCCACGGAAGATGCGCGCTAGAATCTCGTGAGGCAGCTCGTCTTCGGGGAAGCCACAGATCGCGAGCGCCACCTGGGGCTCGCCCCCCATCGCGTACACGTCGGAGAGCGCGTTCGCGGCCGCAATTGCACCGTAGACCTCGGGCTCGTCCACGATTGGAGTGATGAAGTCGACGGTGAAGACGAGGGGAGCACCGTCTGGCAGACGCAGCAGTGCCGCATCTTCCATGGGAGCGACCGCAGCATCGACCCATGGATGATCGAAGGGAGCGACCCGACGCAGGACCTGAACCAGGTCCTCGGCTCCGAGCTTGCGGGCTCAGCCGCCGGCCGGGACGAGCTGTGTGAGCCGAATCTCGCTCAAGCGCTCCGTGCCTCCAGGATTGGGGGAGATCATGCGGTAGTTGGGCATCTGACGCGAACTGCCCGGCCGCGCGGGCATCCTAGCCCCCGGACAACAATACTTCGGCCTCCGCCGGCGGCGGAGTCGGATCTTCCAGGTCATCGAGGTAGCCCGGCGGCAGTGCCACGGTCTGGGTGCCCGCGCTCTTGCCACGGCTCAGGCGGATCGCCGAGCGCGGGAACGGCTCGTGTCGATCGAGGCCCTCGAGCGTGCGCTCGAGTTCGTCCAGGCTCGAGACCGAGACGAGTCGCGAGCGCAACGACGCACTGCCGTGGAAGCCCTTCGTGTACCAGGCTGCGTGCTTGCGGAAACTACGCAGCCCGTAGTTCTCGCCGAACCAGTCGGCGAGCAAGCGGGCGTGATCACGCATCACGTCGATCACTTCTCCGAGACAAGGTGGCGGCGCCGGTTCCTGTCCCGAGAAGATCCTTGCGAGGTCACGGAACAGCCAGGGTCGGCCCAGGCAGCCGCGGCCCACGACGACCCCGTCGCAGCCGGTCTCGCGCAACATCCGTACCGCGTCGCAGGCCTCCCAGATGTCGCCATTTCCGAAGACCGGGATCGCCTCGACGGCCTCCGCCAGTTCGCGGATGGCCGACCAGCGGGCCGCTCCGTCGTAGAGTTGAGCTGCGGTGCGCGCGTGTAGGGCCACCGCTGCACACCCTTCCCCTTCCGCAATCCGTCCGCTCTCCAGAAAGGTGGGGTGGTCGTCATCGATCCCGATCCGAAACTTGATCGTCACCGGCACCGCGCCCGCGGCGCGCACCGCCGCACGAACGATGTTGCGAAGCAGGGTCCGCTTGAGCGGAATCGCCGCGCCCCCTCCCCGGCGGGTGACCTTGCGCACCGGACAACCGAAGTTGAGGTCCACGTGATCGACAGACCCTTCGCCGACGAGACAGCGCACGGCCTCGGCGGTGTAGTGTGGGTCGGTCCCGTAGAGTTGAAGACTGCGCGGCGTCTCGTCCGGAGCGAAGCCCGCGAGCTTCCGCGTCTTGGCGTGTCCCTCGACGAGTCCCCGCGCCGCGATCATCTCGCTGACGTAGAGCGCGGCCCCAAAGCCTCGACAGAGCCTACGGAACGGCGCGTTCGTCACCCCCGCCATCGGCGCCAGCACCACCGGTGGAGAGACCGGAATCGGCCCGACCCGGACGGGAGCGAACTCACCCTCGCGAACCGGTGAGACATCCCGGTTGATCTCGCTGCGCTGTCCCGAATTCACGGATCCTTGATACCGCACCCCGGGCCGCCCCGCCGCCCCGGAGTTGACGCTCGAACTCCTCGGAAGGAGGATGGCTACCGGCGAAACACTCGGGAGGCGGGCCGTGGCGAACTTCGAAGGCAAGGTGGCATTCATCACGGGCGGCGGCTCGGGGATCGGGCGCGGCATCGCGCTTCGCCTCGCGCAGGACGGCGCCGATGTCTGTGTCTCGGACATGGATCTCGATGGTGCGGAAGAGACCGGAGAACTCGTTCGAAAGATCGGGAGCAAGGCGCTCGTGGTCCGCGCCAACGTCGCGTCCGAGCCACAGGTCCGGGACGCGATCTCGGCCTGTGTCTCCGGGCTGGGCCGACTCGACTTCGCCGTGGCCAACGCCGGGATCGCGCGCGGAGGCTCGATCCTAGAGCTGTCGCTCAAGGACTGGCAGGACCAGCTCGACGTGAACCTGACCGGGGTGTTCCTGACCGTGCAGGCGGCGGCGCGCCGCATGGTCGAACTCGGACACGGTGGCAGGATCGTTTGCATGGCCTCGCTCGCGGCCGCCAACACCGGCGCCTCGATCTGGGGCTACTCGGCCACCAAGGCGGGGGTCCGGATCATGGTACGCGGCTGGGCCCAGGAACTCGGCCCGCACGCGATCACGGTCAACGCGATCGGCCCCGGCATCATCGATACGCCGCTCGCTCACGGGCTGGCCGGAGACGAGGGCGGTGCGATCCGGGCCTCGGTCGAGCAGCGGACGCCGATCGGGCGCGTCGGTAAGCCCGAGGACATCGGTGGACTGGTCGCGTTCCTGTGCGGACCCGACGGCGAATTCATGACCGGTTCCTACCTGATCATGGACGGCGGCTTGCGCGACGCGCGGATGCAGCCAGATCCAGACCCGAGCGACCCGCGCGTGCAGGAGATGCAGCAACACCTGCAGAGCGCGATGGAACGCGGGCAGCGACTGCAGCGCCTGCTCGACGAGCGCTAGCGCCCCAGGGACCGCGGTTCAGCGAAACTCGGACGCGACCTCGCTCTGGAAGCGCTCGAGCGTCTCGAGCTTCCGATCGCCCAGATTGAAGTCCGGGATCACCAGTTCGTCGACCCCTACCTGCTGGTAGTCGCGCACGATCCCGCGAACCTCGGCCGGCGTGCCGACGATCATGGGTCGTTTGGCCGTCCCGCCACGCAGCTTCCCCAGAAACGCCTCGTCGTCGGACAGGAACAGCAACGCCACGGCGGAACGCCGCAGAGTCTTCGGGTCGCGCCCCAGGTCGGCGCAGTGGCCCTCGAGCACGCCGATCTTATGGCGAAGAGTCTCCACGTTGCCCCAGACGTTCCACTCGTCCGCGTAGCGAGCCGCGATCCGCATCGTAACCTTCTCTCCTCCGCCGCCGATCAGCAACGGAAGGCGCGCCTGAACGGGCTTGGGCTCGAGAGGCGCATCCTCGAGCTGGTAGAACTTGCCCTGAAAGGTCGTCTTTTCGTTCGCGAACAGCCCCTGGATCACCTGGCAGGCTTCTTCGAGTCGCGCCAGCCGCCCCCCGGTCGTATGAAAGGGAATGCCGTACGCACGGTGCTCGTTCTCCTGCCAGCCGGAGCCCAGTCCCAGCACCAGGCGTCCTTCGGAGATGTGGTCCACGGTGGCCGCCATCTTGGCCAGCACCGCCGGATGCCGGTAGCTGTTTCCGGTCACCAGGGTCCCGAGCCGGATCCGGGGAACCCGGGCCGCGAGCGCGGCCAACGTCGTCCACGCCTCACTCCAGGGCGTGGTCGTGTTCTCGCCGTCGGGCATGAAGTGATCGGCGTACCAGGCGCCGTCCCAACCCGTTTGCTCCGCGAGGAGCAGGAGTTCGACCAGGTCGGGAAACGGCTGCGCGGGACCGGGCCAGAAGCTGAAACGCACGGGGAGCCTCCTCGGGCTACGAGTATAAACGACGCGCCGGCACACCGGCCGCGGGGCTGCGGTGTATCCTTGGCCCTCACCCGAAGCGAGGAGGAACGATGGCGGGACCGCTGGCTGGAGTGAAGATCATCGAACTCGCCGGGATCGGACCCGGTCCGTTCTGCGGCATGATGCTCTCCGACATGGGCGCCGAGTTGCTGCGCATCGATCGCGCGAACGCGGCCGGCGGCTCCTTTCCCGACGGCCCGCGCGCCGACATCCTGGGCCGCGGCCGCCGCAGCGTGGCCGTCGACCTCAAGAGCCCGGCCGGGATCGAGACGGTGCTGCGGCTGGTCGAAAAAGCAGACGTGCTCTACGAGGGCTTCCGGCCCGGCGTCACCGAGCGACTCGGCCTGGGTCCCGAGACCTGCCTCGAAAGAAACCCGCGCCTGGTCTACGGCCGCATGACCGGCTGGGGCCAGGAGGGACCGCTCGCGCACGCGGCCGGGCACGACATCAACTACATCGCCCTCGCCGGTGCGCTGCACGCGATCGGGCGCAAGGGCGAAAACCCGGTTCCGCCGCTCAACCTCGTCGGCGACTTCGGCGGCGGCGGAATGCTGCTCGCGTTCGGGATCGTGTGTGCGCTCGTCGAACGCGACCGTTCGGGCCAGGGGCAGGTGGTCGATGCCGCGATGGTGGACGGCGCTGCAGCACTGATGGCCATCATCTTCGGCGCGCACTCCTCCGGTTGGTGGCACGACGAGCGCGGCGTCAACATGCTCGACACCGGCGCCCACTTCTACGAGACCTACGAAACCAGCGATGGGAAATACATCTCGGTGGGCTCGATCGAGCCGCAGTTCTACCAACTCCTGCTCGAGCATTCGGGCCTGGCGACGGAAGATCTCCCAAACCAGAACGACCGCTCACACTGGCCCGAAATGAAGGAACGGCTAGCCGCAATTTTCCGCAGCCGCACGCGCGACGAGTGGTGCGAGGTCATGGAAGGTACCGACATTTGTTTTGCCCCGGTGCTCACGCTCTCGGAGGCGCCCGAGCACCCGCACGCGGTCGCACGCAACGCCTTCCGAAACATCGAGGGGGTGGTGCAGCCCGGGCCCGCGCCGCGTTTCAGCCGGACCGCGCCCGATCTCGACCGTCCGCCTGCGTTCCCGGGCGAACATACCGAGGAAACCCTCTCCGATTGGGGGTTCTCTGAGGCAGAGATCAGCAAACTTCGCGAGGAGAAGGCGATCGCCTGAGCAGGCGGGAAGTCTGCGGGGCTCGGACTGGCCGGACGGCCGCGGCGGCAAGCAGCGTTCCGGAGCGTGCGCGATCACTCGCCCGCGAGCTGCGACTGGAACTGCTTCATGTCGAAGTAATCGCGCCAGCCCACGATCTTGCCCTCGCGAAGCTCGAATGCCCCCATGACGGGGAGTTCGACCCAGTTCTCTCCGACCAGGAAGCGGTCGGTACGCTCGGTCAGGACCACGCCCTCGGCGTTCTCGGCAAGCTGGTGGATGACCCAGTCCACCTTCTGGGCCATGCCCATGAACCCCGCGAGCACGCCCCGGATCCCTTCGATCCCGGAAACGGGCTCGAGCGGGATGTTGTGATAGACACATTCGGGATCGAAGAAGGTCAGCATCCGCTCGAGGTCGTTGGCGTTACAGGCGGCGACGAAGTCGCGCACGATCTCGGAATTCCCGCTCATCGAAAGTTCCCTCCTCAGTCGAGGTAGTCCGGCTTCCGGCCCTCACGCCGGGCCCGGATCGCCTCGTCTAGATTCTCGGTCGTCAGCCGTACCAGCAATTGGTTCCGGTTCTCGAGATCGATCGCCTGTGTGAGACTTCCACTCTCGAGATTCGACCAGAGTATCTTCTTGGTCATCGCCACTCCGTGGGTGCTGTAGCCGCAGATCTGCTCTGCGAGCTGGATGGCGCTATCGAGTAACTGTTCATCAGGTACGCAGCGCGAGACCAGGCCGATCCGCGCCGCCTCGGCGGCATCGACCTCTCGGCCGCTCAGGATGATCTCGAAGGCCCGCGACGCCCCGATCGCGCGCGGGAGCAGAAAGCTCACGCCGAGCTCGGTCCCGGTCAGTCCGTTGTTGACCCCGGCGCCCCGAAAGGTCGCGGACTCCGCCGCGATTCGGATGTCTGCACCCAGGGTCAGACAGAATCCGCCGCCGTGAGCGGGGCCGTTGATGGCCGCGATCACGGGCTGGGGAATCGCGCGCATCGTCGGCACCAACTCCGACATGTACTCCATGGCCCGAATCGCGATTCGGGACATCGGCAGACCCTCGATGTTGGGCGGCACCCCGGCCGACTCCAGGTCGAGGCCCGAACAGAATCCGCGTCCCGCTCCGGTGAGAATCACGACCTGGCACTCGTTGTCGGACGCCACGCTCCGGAATGCCTCGTAGAGCGGTTCCACGACCTCGAAGGAGAGCGCGTTCAAGCGCTCGGGTCGGTTCAGTCTGATCACACGAACGGAGGGACGCGGCTTTTCGACCGAAACGAACATGGCTTGCCTCAGGGTCCAAGAAGGACATCCAGGTTTCGGGAGTAGAAGCGCTCCTTCGATGCTTCGGCGACTCCCTCCAGCGCGTGCTCGAACCGAGCGAGCGGATCGCGCCCACCCTCGGCGTGCGGGTAGTCGCTCGAGAAGAGATAGAGTTCGTCGTTCGACTCGCGGATCAGCTGACCCACGTTTTCGAACGGGTAAGGGGTAAAGCGCAGCTGCGCGCGGATCTGCTCGGACGGCGGACGCTTCATCTCTGCGAGCTGGGGTTCGGAGCGCGACCAGATCTCGACCGCGTGGTCGAGGCGTCGAATCATCGCCGGAACCCAGCCCGCACCAAGTTCCATGCAACCGCCGCGCAGGCCCGGAAACCGCTCGAGAACTCCGTCGAGCACCAGCACCGAGAAGAAGCGTTCCGCAGGTTGATAGACAACGCAAAGATCCTTGGACCCGATCACCTCTGCTCCGCCGCGCGCCGTGCGATTTTCCGGGCGCCCGTCGTTCATCCAATCGTCGGCGATCGTGAGTGGCGCGCTGCCGACGTGCAAGACGAAGGGGACCCGGGCCTGCTCGAGTCGAGCCCAGATCGGGTCGTGATCGGGGTGACCGGGCGAGCGGCCGCCCGGCGCCCGGGCCGGAATCCAGATCACCCCCAGGCCGAGTTCCAGCGAGGCATCGATCTCGTCCAGGGCTCGCGCGACGTCGTCGAGCACCACCGCGGCGACGCCCACGAGGCGCGCGTCGGAGGAACAGAACGCGGCGACGGAGCGATTGTGTGCACGAAGCCCGCCGTAGACGGTCTCGAGATCGGAGATTGCGAACAGCGCTCCAACCGTGATCGATGAGAATACGATCTGGCGTTCGAAGCCGAGCAGGTCGAGCGCGCGTCCGCGTTCGGCGCCGTTGAAGGAGCCGAGAGCGTCGTACCACTTCGGGCCTCGCAGCAAGCGATCGCCCCGCGCGACCAGCTTCTCGACGACCGCGGCGGGATGCGCGTGGATCTCCCCGGGGCTGCCGACTTCGATGTTCTCGATCCCGAACATTTCCGAGAGGCCGGTCACGTCCGGCAGATGGTCGAGGATCGCCGGATCCGCGTGCACGGAGAGAAAATCGGGCAACTCCATCAGATGGCTGTCGGCATCCAGGATGCGCCGCTCACCCGCGTAGCTCATGCGCCTACGATATCATGCGCCCCGGTCGGGAGCGCCCGCAAACAAACTCCGAACCGAGAAGAGAGACACCGTGAGACGGACTGCCATGATCTGGTTGCTGCTCGGCCTCGCACCGGCGTGTTCAGATGTGCCGGAACTCTACGCGGGCATGCCCGAGCACGTGAAGCGCCGACACCTGGCGCTGGAGGGCGCCCCGAATTTCCGCGACCTGGGCGGCTACGCCACCGAGGACGGCCGCAGCGTGAAGTGGGGGCTGTTTTTCCGCTCCGACAACCTCCACGAGTTGACCGATGCGGACCTGGAGCGCTTCGGGGAACTCGGGATCCGGCTCGTCTGCGACTTTCGGGGTCCGGAAGAACGCAGCGAAGAACCCGACCGACTGCCCACGCTCGATCCGCCCGCGGTCGCGGAGCTCGAAATCTGGGACGAGAGCTTCTCGGCCGGGTCCATTCGCGAGAGGATCCGTTCGGGCGACATCGAAGGCCTGGACATGGGCGAACTCCTGATCCGCGGGAATATTCTCTTCGCGACGCGCTTCGCCGACCGCTACGCGGCCATGTTCGAGCGAATCACGCAACCCCAAAACCTCCCGGCGCTCGTTCACTGCACGGCTGGAAAGGACCGGGCCGGCTTTGCCTCGGCCCTGATCCTGCGCACGCTCGGCGTCCCACTCGAGACCGTCTACGACGATTTCTTGCTCACCAACCACTACACGGCCGAGAAGATCGAGCTCACCATCCTGAAGGCGCGCGTCTTCTCCTTATTCAGGGTCGACGCCGAGCAGTTACGGCCGCTGCTCGGCGTCGAGCGCCGCTACCTCGAGGCCGGATTCGAGGCAATCGACGAAAACTACGGCTCCTTCGAAACGTACCGGCGGGATGCGCTGGGCCTGGACGACGAGAAGCTCCGCGCATTCCGCGAGCTGGCGCTCAATTGATCCGCCGCGGACCGAAGCCACGAGCGAGTCCGGGATGCGAAGCGCAGTCCCCGGGCTTCGACTAGACGCCCGGCCCGTGCGAAGCAAAGACCGAGAGCACGCCGGTCGCGTCGAAGCTGAATACCTCGTAGGGTTCGGGATTCGGGCCCTCCATTCCCGGAGAGCCGATCGGCATGCCGGGTACGGCGAGACCCGAGATTGCAGGCCGCTCGCGAAGCAACCGCTCGATGTCGGCGATCGGCACATGCCCCTCGACCACGTAGCCCCCGACCAGCGCGGTGTGACAGGAAGCCAGTCTTTCCGGTAGGCCGTGAGCGGTCTTGACCCGCGCAAGGTCCCGGAGTTCGACCGTTTCTACTGCAAAGCCAGCCCGGCTCAGGCGCTCCGCCCACTTGGTACAACATCCACAGGTGGGAGTCTTGTAGACCGTCACGGCTTCTCCTCCGGAGGACGCGCGCGAGGTACTGAGTACCCACGAGACCGTTCCCAGGATTCCGACCAGAAGCACGATCGCGGGAATGGCCGGCCATTTCAGCTTCGACATCAATCACTCGCTCCTCTTCCAAGAAACCGAGCCCGGCAGCTTCGCCTGTGCGCCAGGCCCGGAGCCGGGACCCGGTTCAGGATACCCGAGCGGGACCCGGGTTGCTGCAGCGAGAACGGCACCCCGGGTCGCATCCGGCCGCCTCGGTCTTGCGGCCGACCACTCATCGCTCAGCCGCGGCGCGAGAGCAGCTTGCACAACCGCTCGAGTTCCACCAGTTCCAGCGTCGCGGGGACGAAGAAGAGTTCGTCGCAGCCGAGTTCCTCGATCGCGTCGATCGCGCGGAGAATCGTGTCGGAATTGTTCGCAACCATGGCCGCGGCCATCGCTTTCGCAATTTCGGTTCCCGCCACCTTCAGGTATTCGAACACGTAGCGCTCGAGCTTCCCGGCCGCATCATCTGCCAGAGAGAACCAGAAGCCCGTCATGAGCCGCGGCGCCTCCTCGCGGTGCGCTTGCTCCCAGGCACCGCGCGCCAGATCGAACTGCGCCCGGGCGGGAGCCGGATCTGCATTCACGGTAAAACCGTAGAGTCCGTCCGCCCAGTGCGCGGCTCGCGCGATCGCCTTCGGACCCATCGCGCCGGAATAAATCGCGGGGCCCCCGGGTTGGAACGGTGCCGGCCCCACGGCCTCACCGCCTTCGAAGACCGGCTGCCCGCGCCAGACCCGGCGCATCTCGGACACCGCGTCGTCGAGCCGCTGATGGCGGCGGTCGAAGGGCACGCCCAACGCTCGGTAGTCCTGTTCGCGGCCCCCGACACCGACACCCACCCGCACCCGTCCTCCCGAGAGCACATCGAGCGTCGCGATTTCTTTCGCGGCCCGTACCGCGGAGTGCATGGGCAGCACGTAGAGCGAAGGCATGATCCTGACCCTGGCCGTCAGTGCCGCGGCCGCGGAGAGCAGAACGCGCATGTCCTGGCTGTACGAGATCACGCGCTCTCCACACGAAAGCGTCGCGAAGGGGCCGGCATCGATCTCACGGCACCAGTCGAGCGTCGTGCCGCGGTCGTAGCCCGCCTCCATGTACGGGAGGCAAATCGAGTACTCCACGGCGACAGCATACTAGAGAAGCGGAGCGGACGGGCTTCCCCTACGAAGAGTAGGACCGCAAGACGGGATGTGAGAGGATTGCGAATCGCATTCAACTCGAGGATGGGTTTTTCGACCATGTCTACCTTTCCGCGCGGGCGCCGCATCCAGTTACCCGAGGTGAGCCTGTGTACCCGCGAGGCCGGCGCCGGCCCCGCGGTCGTGCTCTGTCATGGATTTCCCGAACTCGCCTTTTCCTGGCGCCACCAACTGTCCGCCCTCGCCCAGGGCGGTTTTCGAACAATCGCGCCCGACCAGAGAGGCTACGGAGAGAGCGACGCACCAAAGGCAATCGAGGACTACGACATCGTGCACCTCGCCGGCGACCTCGCGGCACTGCTGGATGCCCTCGAGATCGAGCGCGCGGTGTTCGCGGGTCACGACTGGGGCGGCTTCGTGGCCTGGGCGATGCCAATCCTCTACCCCGAGCGTTGCCTTGGCGTGATCGGGGTCAACACGCCCTACGTGCCCTTTCCAACCACCGACCTGCTGCGTGCCGCATTCCCGGATCCCGAAAAGCTCTACATCCTCTGGTTTCAGGAGCCAGGCGTCGCCGAGTCCGTCCTGGAACGCGAACCGCGGCTCTTGTTCCAGAAGCTGATGCGGCGCGGAACCCCTCCCGAAGCAACCACTGGCGAGACCGCGGACGCCAATCCCTTCCGCCGCCTCGCCGAACTCGAAGACCTGGGCGAGACGCTGCTCAGCGAGGACGAGATCGAGACCTATGTGCGGGGTTTCGAGAAGTCGGGCTTCTTCGGCCCGGTGAGCTGGTACCGCAACATCGACCGCAACAAGGAACTGGTGCCCCAGATCGGGGCGCTCAAGCTCGACCTGCCCTGCCTGCAGATCGGGGCAGCCTGGGATCGCGCACTCTCGCCCGCGCTAGCGGCCGGCATGCCGGAACTCTGCTCCGACCTCGAG
>JAYZEO010000058.1:0-17710 GCA_036337215.1 Myxococcota bacterium
GCCACGAACAGCCCAAACAGAGAACCTCCCCGCGCCGCAACCGCGTTCGCGCCGGGACCGGTAATCGCGGGGACCACCCGGGGCCAGGAGCCGGCCTGAGCCTCGATCAGACGAGATTCGTAGAAGTCCTTCACGCACGCATTATCGCGTGAAGCGGGTTCGGTGCTCCACCCCCCACCCACAGCGGGTTGCCGGGGCAGAGGATGAGGGGTGGAGTTTTCGAAACAGCCAGATTCAGCGCTCAAACAGACCGGCTTCGGAACGAATGCGTGTCCAGGAGCAATCCAGCAGCAACTTCAATCAACATTGATCATCGGAAGTTGGAAGGTTCGATTGTCCGATATAGGTAGAGTAGTCAGCGCACCGAGAAAGATCCTCAGGATCCCATTCTTGAACCCTCAGGAATCCCTCCAGTACTCTGGAGACACCCTCAACAGGACCCGGAGGTCCCGGATAGAATGGGGGGGCATGACGGGTCGGCTGGCTTTGAACGAATCGGCCTTCACCGCCGGTACGGCAGTTTCGATCGAACGCGGCTGGAGCATCTAGTTGTCTGCGCGGGCAAGCGAACCGCTGAAGCTCTACTTCGATTACAAGAGTCCGTTCGCATATCTCGCCGCGGAGCCCGCGTTCGCCCTCCCCGAGCGCTACGCGGTAGAACTCCGCTGGATCCCGTTCACACTGCGTATCAAGGGCAAGGGAGAGCGCAGCGTCTATTCCGAGTGGAAGGTGCAATACTCCTACCTAGATGCCCGGCGCTTCGCGAACCGGCGCGGGCTCCGGATCCTGGGACCGCAGAAGATCTACGACTCGACCCCGGCGCTGGTGGGCGGGCTCCACGCGCAGCGAGAGGGCTTCTTCCGCGAGTACACCGAAGCCGTGTATTCACGCTTCTTCCGACGCAAGCTCGAGATCGATCTGCCACTCGAGGTCGCAAAAATGATCGGAGAGTTGGGCCGCTCGCGAGAAGACTACCTGGACTTCCTGGCGGGTCCCGGGCCCGGCGAACTCGAACTCGCGATCGAGGAGGCGCACGCGGACCGGGTCTTCGGGGTACCGATCTTCGTCTTTCGAAACGAGCAGTTCTGGGGATACGATCGCATGCCGCTGCTCGAAGCGCGCCTGGCCGAGCACGGACTCGCACGCTGAAGTCCACCCCCGTCGGCGGCTTGCTGGGCTTCGGTATAGACTGCCGTTCGAGGAGCGCGAACACATGAGTGTCCTTTTCAAGCAGCCGCGCTTGCCCACGCCCGCGGAGGCGCTCCGGGGACGCACGGCCCGGATGCCCGTCGCACCGCGTCACTTTGTGAATGGGAACCCGCTGGAAGAGCCCTTCCACGACCTGGAACAGGCGATGTTCGGAATGGGCTGCTTCTGGGGCGGGGAGAAGAAATTCTGGGAGGCAGACGGCGTCTACTCGAGCGCGGTCGGTTACTCGGGCGGACTCACGCCCAACCCGAGTTACGAAGAGGTCTGCTCGGGCCTCACCGGGCACAACGAAGTCGTCAAGGTCGTCTTCGACCCCGAACTTCGAAGCTATGCAGACCTGCTTCGGATCTTCTGGGAGGACCATGACCCGACGCAGGGCATGCGCCAGGGAAACGACGTGGGCACCCAGTACCGGTCCGGCATCTACGCCTTTTCGGATGCCCAGCGCGCCAGCGCCGAGGCATCGCGCGACGCCTACCAGAAGCGTCTCGATCAGGCGGGCTACGGCGCGATCACGACCGAGATCCTGCCGGCGCCGGAGTTCTACTTCGCCGAGGACTACCACCAGCAGTACCTGGCCAAGAACCCGCACGGCTACTGCGGTCTCGGAGGAACTGGCGTCGCCTGTCCGATCGGCCTCGCGACCTGACACTTCTCTAGCACCGGGCCGGAGCCCGGAGCCGCAGCCCACATGAAGCCAACCTCGACATCGGCACTTCCGGACTACCGGTCGCAGAGTCTCTGGCTGGACACCGCCCCGGACGCACTCGAGCCACGGTCGCCTCTCGAGGAGGACCTGCAGGTCGATCTCGCGATCGTGGGCGCCGGCTACACGGGACTCTGGACCGCCTACTACCTGAACTCACTCGAGCCTTCGCTTCGCATCGCAATCGTCGAATCGGAGATTGCGGGCTTCGGAGCTTCGGGCCGCAACGGCGGCTGGGTGCTCGGCGAAACCATGGGGATCGAGCACTACTTCGCCGACCCCGCTGAGCGCGAGCGCGGGATCGCGCTCCAGCGCGCGCTGTTCGACGCGGTGGATGAGATCGGCCGAATTTCGCAGGCGGAGGGGATCGACTGTCACTACGCCAAGGGCGGCACGCTTGCCGTGGCCACGGTCGAACCTCACCGGCGCCAGTTGCAGGAACGTCTCAACGAACTGCGCGGGCTCGGCTTCGGGAGCGACGACTACCGCTGGCTCGAGCCGGAGGCGTGCCGCGCGCGAATTCACACCGAGCGAAACCTGGGCGGCGTCTACTCGCCGCACTGTGCCGTGATCCAGCCCGCACTTCTGGCGCGAGGCCTGGCCGACCGGGTAGAAGCGGCTGGCATCCGGATCTTCGAGCGTTCGCCGGCGACTGCAATCGAGCCGCGCGCCGTGGTCACACCGCTGGGGCGGCTGCGAGCCGACCTGATCCTGGACGCAACCGAGGGCTACACACGCGACCTGCCGGGACGGCGCCGGCGGCTGCTTCCGATCCACTCGATGATGATCGCGACCGAACCGCTTCCGGACTCGGTCTGGAAGGAGATCGGGCTCGCCGAGCGCGAGACCTTCGCCGACCCGCGACGGATCGTGATCTACGGGCAGCGTACCGCGGACGGGAGAATCGCCTTTGGGGGACGCGGCCGCTACTTCCTGGGTTCGCGGTACCGAAACCGCTTCTCCGAGCGTGACCCGAACTTCGACCAGATCCGGGCGACGCTGGTCTCGCTGTTCCCGGTTCTACGCGACGCGCGCATCACCCACCGCTGGGGCGGACCTCTGGGCGTGCCCCGCGACTGGAAGATCTCGGTCGGCATCGACCGGAAAGCGGGCCTGGCCTGGGGCGGCGGTTACGTGGGCGAGGGCGTCTGCGCTTCCAACCTGGTCGGACGCACGCTGGCCGACCTGATTCTCGAGCGCGACAGCGCGTACGCGCGACTCTGCTTCGTACGACCGCCATTCGGAAACTGGGAACCGGAGCCGCTGCGCTGGCTCACGGTGCGCGGGATCACGAAAATCGGAATGCAAATCGATCGCGCAGAACTCTCGGGGCGCGTCCCGCCGCGCTGGAAACGCTCGCTTTTTCGCTGGGCCGCGGGACGCTAGCGCCCGCGCCCGCCGCGGAACTCACGCCGCCGCAACTCCGCGGCCCTCGTCCAGGGAGAAGCGCCTCGTCCAGGCAAGGCGAAGCCCCAGATAGGCGAGCAGCCCCAGCGGGCCGAGCATCAGCGTGAACACCAGGCAGGGCACCACCGCAAGCTGATGGATCCCGAGCCTGCGGGAATCCCGTACCTCCCAGGCTCCGACGAACAGGTCGAACACGAGGTAGTGCACCCAGCCCGCGAGTGCAGCGGTTTCGGCGGTGAAGAACAGCATCACGCCCGAAAGCGAGAAGAAACTCGCTCCCTCGGGAGCGCCGGAGGAGGAAAGGAACGCCCAGCCATACACCCCGCCCAGCAGGATCGGGATGAACGCGGAGTGGACCAGACGCTGCGTCCAGACCCAGCCCGGCGCGACCACCAGCAGCAGCCACGCGGGTAGCACCCCGTTGTTGCAGATCAGAAAAAGCGTCTCGGCGGTCACGACCTTCCTCCATTGCCGACAACCGGATCCGGCGGCTCCGGAACCAGAGAGAGAATGCCCCCCATGAGAAACAGCAGCGGCAGCACCCCGGCGGAGCGCCAGGGCGGATTGCCCGGCGTCGCGCTCGCGACTGAAAAGGCCGCGAACGAGAGCGCGAGCCCGTAGCCGCTTCCGAGGATCGGAACTGCCCAGAGCGCCCAGCGTTCGCCCCGACGGTAGGGGACCCACAGGATCACGCCGAGCGCCAGACCCAGCGCGAACGAACCCACACCGACGAGACGCAGCGCCGTCAGTCCCAGGACCTGCAGGCCGGGAGGCAGGTTCTCCCAGTCCGTTCCCAAAGCCGCCGCGTGGTAGGGCATGAACTCTGACGACGACAGGTAGGTCCAGCCGAATGCGATGAGCGCCAGCGTCGCGACGGCGTGAAACCCGAAACCGACTCTGCGCACGCGCATCCCCTACCTCCCGGCCGCAGCCTTCAAGTCGTTTCGATCGAGCGTCGACTCATCCAAGCGATCGAGTTCCTCGAGCGTCAGCGTGGCGCCCTGCCCCGCGTACAGGATGCTGGTCGGATCGTCGTTCGGCTGCAGGCCAAAATACAAAAGTGCGATCGCACGGGTCACCAACTTCCGCATCCGGATGGCGACCTCCTCATCGGTGGAGAGGCCCCCGGTCGTCCGTGGGTCGATACGCGCAGTCGAGATGACCGCGCAACACTTGCCGCCGAGAACCGAGAAGACCTGGCCCCTGGAGCCGCGCGGCGCGACGAGGTCGAAATCGGTGATCGCGACCATGAGGGCGCGCGGATTGTCGCTGGTATTCCCGATCGAACTTTGAAGCAGGGTCAAGAGCACCGCCGCAACCACCTGCTTTCCGTCGGGCGACAGGTAGCGTGCACCGGGCTGGACCGAGGGAGAGACCTCGACCTGGAGCGAGAATTTGCGCTCGTAGTAACGCGAGAGGGACTGGACATAGTCGAGCCGCAGCCCGCCTATCGGAATCAGATACACGTCCGCCTGCCGGGGATTCGGCGGGGGGGACGGCGCGTTGGACGCGCAGCCCAGTGCGAGCAGAAGCGCGAGCAGAACTCTCGTTGAAGGCTTCGGCGCGAGCACGGCTTCTTCCAGATGGCGGCGGGGGAGGCGCGATCATAGCCCTCCCGAGGCCCCGGGACCGCGCTTGACGAAAAAGCGAAAATAAAGCGAAAATTGATTCATGCAGTCCCGCCCCGCCCTCTCCCCAGGCACCCGTTCGCCCCGGGCCATCATCCGGGAGGCCGGCCTGGAGGGGCGCGTACACCTGGGACTCGGAGCCGGGAGCGCGGACCCGGGGGCCGGGCTCGAAGCGTCCGAACTGAACCTCCTCACACCAGATCAACTGCGTCTCGACGCGCTGCTGGGCCTCGGGAGAAAAGCCACCGCCGGCGCCCTGATCGAACTCGCAGGGGAAAGATCTTCGGGGCGAACTGCCCTCGCCTACCGCATGGCGGCCGGAGCCACCGCACGGGGGGAACTCGTAGCATGGCTCGACCTCCCGGATGCGCTCGATCCCCGCTTCCTGCGCCGCTCTGGCGTAGACCTCAGCGCATTGCTCTGGGTGAGGCCCCCGGGACTGCGCGCAACCCTGCGCGCAGCCGAGATCCTGGTGCGGGCTGGTTTCGCGATGGTGGCGATCGACCTCTGCGGCATCGGTACCCGCACGCTCGCGAAACTTCCCAACTCAGCCTGGACCCGGCTCCTGCATTCGCTCCGGGGCGCGCGTGCCACCGCGGTCCTGCTCTCGGGCCCGGACCGGATTTCGGGCACCGCCGCAACGCTCGGGATCTACACCGAACGGAGTCAGGCCATCTTCGACCGGGCTTTGCTCGAAGGACTGGAACTCCACGCCTCGGTCATTCGCAACCGGGCAGGCCCCATCGGCGAGACGCACCCACTCCGAGTCCTACAACGTCCCGTACCCGCGGATCCCTCCTGAGTCGAGAGACCATGAACCGCTTCGCGTGCCTTCACATACCCGACCTGCCCCTGGCGACCGCCCTCCGAAACGAACCCGAGCTCCGCCATCGCGCACTCGCAATTGTCGATGGGCCCACCATCGTCGCGGGCCGGCTGCAAGGCCTGACCATCGCGCAGGCAGAGGCAGCTCGATCCGACCTCATCGTGCGTACGCTCTCGCTGGAGGGCCTTCACTCTGCCCAGGAAGCTTTGATCGACGTAGCGACTTCGGTGACGCCCCGGGTCGAGGAAAGCGAAACGGGCACCGTCTTCCTCGACCTCGCGGGAACCGGCGCGATCTTTCCGAGCGAACGGGGTCTGCTCGGCGCTCTCGAAAAGCGGCTCGCAGAGGTAGGTCTCGAAGGTGTCCGCATGGGCATCGGGCCGACCTGTACGATCGCGTGGCTCGCCGCACGCTGGTCGCACGGCAGTCAAATCGTCTCGTCGCACGCGACGAAGGACTTTCTCGACCCCCTTCCCCTCGACTTGCTCGATCCTCCCGAGGAGGTCTTCGAGTTGCTCACGCGCTGGGGAATCCGGACGCTCGGGGAACTGAGGCAGATCCCGGCTCCCTCTCTGGGGAGCCGCCTCGGAGAACCGGCCGTCTGGCTCGCCCGCCGCGCGCGCGGCCAGGACCTGCGCCCCTTCCAACCAAAAGGCCCAAAACTGCGTTTCGAAGAAGGCGTCGAGACCGGCTTCCCGGTCGGAGACCTGGAGCGACTCGCCTTCTTCCTGCGCGGGGTCGTCGACCGTCTGACCCAGCGACTGCGCTTGCGTGGGCTGGCCGTGCGAGAACTGCTGCTCGAACTGTTGCTCGAGAACGGGCAAAACTTCGCACGAACGGTGAAGACGGGCGCCCCGACCACCGAAACGGCGGTGCTGATTTCACTCTTGAGACTCGCACTCGAGAAGGATCCGCCTCCTGAAAAGGTCGAGCGAATCCGTGTCATCGCCGTGCCGGGCGGAGTCGAGCCTTCTCAACTCGATCTGTTCCTGCCCCCGCTGCCTGCTCCCGCGGAACTCGCCGTCGCCATGGCGCGACTCGAGGCCCTGTGCGGGCCCGGAAAGGTGGGCGCCCCCTCCGTCGAAGACAGCCACCGGCCCGAAGCGAAGGGGTTGAACGGCTTCGCGGCCGGGTCCCGGGTCCTCCCGGAGCCCGGAGCAGCATCCGGTCCCACGATGGCGCTGCGGGCCGTCCGGCCTCCGGAACAAATTCGCGCGTACGGAGCAGAGGGGCCACCCGTAAAGATCGAGTTCTCGGACCACCGGCGATTCCAGGTTCTTCAACACGCAGGCCCGTGGCGCCTCTTCGGAGAGTGGTGGGGAGAGAGTCGCTTCGCGCGCGACTACTTCGACGTCGAACTCGGCGACGGGGGGGTCTACCGCATCTACCGGAATCTCGAGAATGGCAACTGGTTCCTGGACGGAATCTATGACTAGTCCGCCCTACGTAGAACTCGGCGCGCGCAGTGCGTTCAGCTTCCTCGAAGGCGCATCGCTGCCAGAAGACCTGGTCGAACACGCGGCCGAACTGGGACACCGCACCCTCGCGCTCTCCGATACCGATGGCCTCTCGGGAGCTCCGCGCTTTCACAAGCGGGGGAAGACGCTCGGGGTTCGCGCCCTGATCGGGGCCCGCGTGACGCTGCAGGGTCCGGGAGAAAGCAGGCGCAAGAGCGACCCGCCACCGGCTTCAGGGTCTGTGGTTCTGCTCACCCGGGATCGGCGTGGCTACCGAAATTTATGTCGGATTCTCACGCTGGGACACGCGCCCTATCAGAAACCCTGGTCCCGGGTGCGCATCCAGGATCTGCGCGAGCACGCGCAAGGCCTGGTCTGTCTCGTACGCGACCCGCGGCTCGCAGCTCCGATGCGAGAAATCTTCCAGGGCGATGCTTTCGTGGAAATCTGGCGACATGCCGATCCCGACGAGGAACGCCTGAATCGTTCACTCCTCGCAACCGACCTGCCCCCGGTGGCGACCGGAGACATCCGCCACGCAAGCCCGAAAGGAAAACGGCTACTCGACGCCCTCACCTGCCTGAGACATAAAGTGACGCTCACCAACGCAGGGCGCCTGCTGCTTCCGAACGCGGAACGTCACCTGCGTTCGCCGCATGAGATGGCGGCACGCTTCTGCGATCTTCCCGATGCGCTGCACAACACGCTCGAGATCTCGGAGCGCTGCGAGTTCTCGCTCTGCGATCTCGGCTACGAGTTTCCCGACTTTCCCATCGCTGTCGGTGAAACGCTGCCTCAAAAACTCCGGGAACTCACCGAACTCGGCGCGCGCGAGCGCGGGGGCGGCCGAATCTCGCCCGAGGCGCGCAGCCAGATCGATCACGAACTCGCCATGATCCGCCGACTCGGCCTCGAGGGTTACTTCCTGATCGTGTGGGACATCGTGCGCGAATGCCGGGCGCGCGGGATTCTGGCCCAGGGCCGCGGCTCGGCCGCGAACAGTCTGGTCTGCTACGCGCTCGGCATCACGGCGATAGACCCGATCCGCTACGGACTGCTCTTCGAACGTTTCCTTTCAGAAGAGCGCGGCGAGTGGCCCGACATCGACATCGATCTCCCATCGGGAGATCGACGCGAGGAGATCCTGCAGTACGTCTACCGGCGCTACGGGCCCCACGGTGCCGGCATGACCGCCAACGTGATCAGCTACCGGCCACGAAGCGCAGTACGCGAGATGGGCAAGGTCCTCGGACTCGCAGCCGTACAGATCGACCGCCTGGCCCGGCTGGTCTCCCGGCACGAGTACGCCGACGATCGCGACGCGCTCCGGCACCAGATCGAGAGGAGTGGGGTCGACCCGCGCGCACCCGTGATCCGACACCTGCTCCGCCTGGTCCGCGAGGTTCAGCACCGACCCCGGCACCTCTCCCAGCACTCCGGTGGCATGGTGATCGCAAAGGGCCGCCTCGACGAGGTGGTTCCGCTCGAACCGGCCCGCATGTCGAACCGAACCATCGTGCAGTGGGACAAGGACGACTGCGCCGACATGGGCATCATCAAGATCGACCTGCTCGGGCTCGGCATGATGGCGGCGCTCGAGGAAGTGATCCCGCTGATCCGTGAACACGACGGAGTCGAGGTCGATCTGGCGAAGCTTCCGGCAGACGATCCCCTGACCTACCAGATGCTCCGACGAGCCGATACCGTCGGGGTGTTCCAGGTCGAGAGCCGCGCCCAGATGGCCACGCTACCTCGCCTGCAGCCCCGCTGCTTTTACGACCTGGTCGTCGAGGTCGCTATCATTCGCCCCGGCCCGATCGTGGGCAACATGGTACAGCCTTATTTGAAACGCCGGGCGGGCCGCGAGCCCGTGAG
The DNA here is from genome assembly GCA_036337215.1 of Myxococcota bacterium. Lineage (GTDB taxonomy): Bacteria > Myxococcota_A > UBA9160 > SZUA-336 > SZUA-336 > JABSQV01. The sequence goes on from JAYZEO010000058.1 coordinate 9,109, forward strand.
CTACGCGCACCCGGACCTGGTACCGATCCTGGAGCGGACCCTGGGCGTTCCGATCTTCCAGGAACAACTCCTGCGAATCGCCATGACCGTCGCGGGTTTCAGCGGGGGCGAAGCCGAGGAACTTCGGCGCGCCATGGGCTTCAAGCGCTCGGTCGAACGCATGCACGCAATCGAGGCAAAGCTCCTGGCCGGAATGCGCGAGCACGGCATCGACCGGGCGACCCGGGACGAGATCGTGAAGCAGGTCACGGCCTTCGCGCTCTACGGATTTCCGGAGAGCCACGCCGCAAGCTTCGCGCTGTTGGCCTACGCGTCCGCCTACCTGCGCGCACACCACCACGCATGTTTTCTCGCAGCCATGCTCAACTGCTACCCGCTCGGCTTCTACAGCCCCGCAACGCTGGTCAAGGATGCGCAGCGGCACGGCATCCGGGTGCTTCCCATCTGCGTACAACGGAGCGACTGGCCCTGCCTGATCGAGCGCCAGGCAGACGGACAGAACGGCGTACGCCTCGGCCTGCGCTACATCGAAGGACTCCGCGAAGCTGCGGGGCGCAGGATGGAGACGACCCGTCCTTTCACCTCGACCGGAGACCTGGCCCAGCGCGCCAACCTTCACCGCGACGAACTCGCACGACTCGCCGAGATCGGAGCCTGCGCGAGCCTCGGCCTGGAACGGCGCGCAGCGCTGTGGCAGGTCTCCTCCGTGCAGCGGGGACTGCTCGCGGGCGCGGTCTCGGAGACGCCCTCTCCGCTCGCAGAGATGACCCCGTTCGAACAGACGCTCGCCGATTATCGGGGGACCGGCATCACGACCGGGCCCCACCTGGTTTCACACCTGCGGCCCGAACTCCGTCGCCGCGGGGTCTGCTCCGCGACCGAACTTCGGGACCTGCCCGACGGTCAGTGGGTGCGTACAGCGGGCGTCGTGATCGTGCGCCAGCGGCCGGCCACCGCAAAAGGGTTCTTGTTTATGACGCTCGAAGACGAGACCGGGACCTCGAACAGCATCGTGCTCCCGGACCTGTTCGAGCGACAGCGGGCGCTGCTGCAGACCGCGGGCCTGCTCCTGGTCGAAGGCCCCCTCCAGAACCAGGAGGGCGTGATTCACGTGCGCGTCCGCCGCCTGGAGTCGCTGGATCACGCGGCCCGGGCCGAACTGCCCCGCTCGCACGACTTTCGCTAGTCCGCCTTCAGGCCTCGAGCACCTCGGGGATCCAGCGCCCGAGGCGCTCCCGAAGTTCCGGACCGGCTTCCGAGAGCAGGTGACCCGCGCCCTCCAGCACCACCAACTCTCCGCAACCCGCGAGAGCCCGGACCATTTCGCTGGACTGCGCGGGAAGCAGTTCGTCATTGCTGCCGTGGAGCAGCAGGAAAGGACGGTCGCCGATCAGGGCCGCGCGCTCACAACCCGCCGATTGGGTCGAGAGCGTCACCACGCCCCGAACTGCGCTCTTGAGCGCGCCCGCAAGATTGACCGCCACCGCACCCCCGAACGAGTGGCCGACGGCCACGAATGCGCGGGCACCATTGCGACTCGCGAGGTCACCGGCAGCCGCCATGTCGAGCACGCACGCATTCAGGTCGTTCGGCTTGCGGTAGTCGACTCTGAGCGTCCCGATCTCGCGCTCGGCCAGCGCCACGCCGAGATCGTGATAGAGCCCCTCGGCCGGACCCAGCAAGCCACCCATCGCCCCCCCGCCCATGAGCGCACAGCGCTCCCAGTGCGGGTCCCCATGCCAGAGCAGCGTCAGCAGGCCCTCGAGCGTGAAGATCTCGAGGTGCGCGAGGCCCGCGGCCAACTGCACGCGCTGCACGGCGAGCGCCCCGAGTTGATCGAGAGGGCGCGCGGGCGGGGACGGCGTTTGCTCGGATTCGGGCGCTTCGGGGTCGGGCTTTTCGGGGTCGGACACGCGCCCATGATCGGCGGGACCGGCACGCCCGGTCAAGACGCCGCGCTTCCCGGTAGAATGATCAGGACCCAGGCGAGCAAGGGACCGGGGCGTGAGAGACGAAACCCGCAGCTCGAAGATCGACATTTCAAAAGCCGAGCGCGGAACAAGCCCGGATCCGGACCTGGATCGCGTGCACCCGCGCCCTGGGAGCCTGTGAGGGGGAGACGACGACGGGCCAGATTCGCATCGAACGCGGCGCACGCAACGCCGAAGCCTGGCTAACCGCCGAGGTCGAACGCGAACTCGAGGCGCAGCGGCGGGACCCGTCCCTGCTCGCCAATCCGGTCCGGATCGTCGTGCCCTCGCGTTCGTTGCGCGAACACTTGGCCGCACGCTTCGTGCGCCGCTTCGGAACCTTGCTCGGTTTCGAGTTTCAGTCCTTGTACGGGTTGGCCCGGGAGATTCTCGATCGCGACCACGCCGAGTTCGCGGGCGGCGAATTGCTCTATCCCGTGATCGTGAGCGAACTCGCGCGCAAGGAGCCCGCGCTGCAGCGCGAACTGGCACCGCTTCGCGACGGATTCTCGGTCGTGGTCGCCGCGGTCTCCGACCTGATCGATGCCGGCCTGGACCCGGCGAAAGCCGAGACCCTGGCGGCGCAGGCGAGCGGGGCCGGGCAGTCGCGCGCCCGTGCAGCCGCGGTTCTGCGCGTGGCCGTCGGCAGTCTCCAGCAGATGGAGACTCTCGGAATCGGACGCGTCTCCCACCTGATCCGCGCCGCACGCCGGGCCCTCGAACGAGATCCCGAGCGTCTGCTTCCGGCGCGCCGAATCCTCGTGGTCGGCTTCGCCGATGCCACCGGGATCGCGAGCGAACTGATCGAATCCCTGCTCGGAACCCGGCACACCGAACTATTGATCGACGAATCCCCGGACCCGGCAGACCCGAGCGTGGCCGACCCGGGAGCCGAGTTCACGCAACGCTTTGTCACGCAACTCGCACAGTCGGCCTCGATCGTACGCAGCAAAGCGGAGGTCCCGGACGCCCAACTCTCCCTCTTCGGAGCCCCCGGGATTCAGGCCGAGCTGCGAGAGGTCGCGGCGCGGATCGGAACTCTGGTGGAAGAGGGCGAGCGCCCGGAGGGGATCGGCGTCGTCGCGCGAACCCTCGAACCCTACATCGTCGCGATTCGGACCCAGTTCGATCGCGCGGGCATCGCGTTCTCGGGGGTCGGTGCCTCGGGACCACCCGGACCCGAGCGGCGCGCCCTGGAGGCCTTGCTCGAAGTCCTCAGGCGGCGCGAAGACGCGCCCGCAGATCGCTGGCTCGAAGCCCGGCAACTCAAACTCTCGCGCGCCGACCGCGCCGACCTGCGGCTGGCGCTTCAGGCGCTGGGCGCGGCACGCCTCCGCGACGTGGCCACACTCCAACTCTCCGAACTGCTGGGTACCGCCGCCGAGTTCGCTCTGCCGGTCCGCCGCGGCATTTCACTCGGCAAGGAGGGAGAGCAGGACGAGACACGGCCACGAGCCGAGCGCCGTTGCGTGTCGCGCCAACCGCTCGAGAAGACCGTCGCCGCAGCCGCCGATCTCGTCGGCGCGTGTGCCGCCTGGCCCGCAGAGACGAACCTCGCGACACATTTGAGTCACCTGCGCGAGTTTCTGCGCGGTCCGATGGAGTGGGAACCGGGTACTGCGCCGGCCGACGAGGTATTCGCCGCGCTCTCCGCGCTCGAATTCGATGCACCCGAGCAACTGTGCATGCCCTACTCCGAGTTTGCGCTGCTCCTCGAACGCTTGCTCGCCGATGTCGCCGCGACCCCGATCGGCGGGCACGGCGGCGGCGTCGCAGTCCTCGACGTCACGGAGGCCCGCGGCCGTAGCTTCGACCACCTCTTCGTCATCGGCATGAATCGCGATCTGTTTCCGAGACTGATCACCGAAGACCCGTTACTCCCGGACTCCGTACGCAAAGCCTGGCGAGTCGGACTCCCGGCGATTCCGATCAAGGGCCTCGGAACCAGCGAGGAACGCTATCTGTTCGCCCAGTTGCTGCACGCGAGCCCGAAGGTCACGCTCTCCTGGCAGACTCTCGATCCAGACGGAAAGTCTCGAGCCGCGTCTCCCTGGATCGAAGGTCTTCGCCTCGCCGAGATCGCGGTCAAGGAAGACGCAGTCGCGTCTCCCTTCGCGCACCCGGCAGAGTCCGCCGCCTCAAACGCACGCCGGAATGCGAACGAACACGCGATCCTGGCCGGACTCTACGGAACCCGAAATCAATTCAAGGCCGCATTTACAGAGGCAATCACGGAGCGGGACCGGGCACTGGGCACCCCGGATGCGGAGCCCGCCCGCGCGGCAGCGGCTCGCATCGCCGTGCTCGAAGAGATCGACCCCGTCCGGCGCCACTCACCCGAGCAACTCGGACCCTTCTTCGGCACGATCGGCCCGGTGGAGTCTCCGGCCGATCCGCGCAATGCGGAACTCTTTGTGACGACACTCGAAAGCCTCGCCGCCTGCCCCTGGCGAACCTTCGTCGAGCGCTTCCTGCGCGTTGCGCCGAGCCCGGATCCGCTCTTGAGCCTGCCGGGCTTCACGCCGCTCCTGATCGGAGCGGTCGTGCATGAGGCACTCGACCGTCTCACTTGCAACTCCTTCCGAGAAGCGGACGCCCACGATGGCGAGAAGCGCTTCGAGTTGCTGATGCAGGACGCACCGCAAGGGGTCGCATGGCCGACGGAGTCCGCGTTGCGCGAGATCATCTCCGACTCGGCACTCGCGGTGATGCGCAACGAAGGCATCGCATTCGCAGGCTTCGGGCCCGCACTCGCGGCACTAGCGCTTCCGCTGGTGCAACGCGCGGGTGCCCTGGACTGGCCCCCGGCCCCGGCTGCGCTGCTCGTGCTCGGAAGCGAGGTTCGGGGCACGGCCCCGGTCAGCGACGCCACCGGGAGGATACGGCAACTCCACTTCAAGGCGGATCGCGTCGATCGGCGGAATGGACACGCAGTCCTCACTGACTACAAGACCGGAACGCCGATCTCGGATCGAAAAACCCCATCCACCCGACGCAAACACCTGCTCAACCAGATCGGCTCGGGACAGAAGCTCCAGACCGTCGCCTACGCGCGGTCAGCCGGAAGCCCCGGGGCCGAGGGACGCTACCTGTTCCTGAGGGAGACGCTCGATGCTGAAATGGCGAGCGTATCGGTCATGGCCGACGACGAGGAGGCAAACACGCGCTTCGACTCGGCCGTGACCACACTGCTGGCTGCGCTCGATCAAGGGAACTTCCTGCCGCGACTGTCGGAACCCAAGGGCGATCGTGGCCGAAGACGCTGCGAGGCCTGCGAAGTCAGCGAGGCCTGCGTGCGCGGCGACTCTGTCGCACGCGCTCGCTTCGAACGCTGGGCCGCGCTTCAGAACAGCGGCGGTCCGAGGCCGGAACCCGAGCGCCTCCTGCGCGACCTCTGGCTGCTTCCGATAGCGGGGCAAGAGTGACCCCGCGAAGCGACGATTTGCTCACACGCGACGCCGAAGCACGTAGCGCGGCGCAGTCTGAATTCAAGCGACCGCTGGTGCTCGAGGCGGGTGCCGGGACCGGAAAGACCACCACCCTGGTCGCCCGCATCGTCGTCTGGTGCATGGGACCGGGGTGGGAGATGGCAGCAGATCGCGGGCACGACTCCGAGGTCGCCGCCCGGGTTCTGCGCCGTGTCGTCGCCATCACCTTCACGGATGCCGCCGCCGCCGAGATGGAGACCCGCGTCGCCGCAACACTTCACGATGTCGAAGCGGGAAAACTCCCCGAAGGTGTAGAAGCACAGCGGCTGCCCGCCGATCTCGAGGTCCGGAGACGCCGGGCGCGCGCCCTGCTGGGTACGCTCGACCGACTCGTGGTCCAGACGATCCACGCCTTCTGCAGAAGGCTGCTCGTCGCGCACCCACTCGAAGCGGGCGTCCATCACCGCTTCGAGGTGGACGCAGACGGGGCACACCGTGAGGAGATTGCGCGGGAGGTCGTTGCGGCGACGCTCCAGGAGGCCTACAGCGACCCGCCCGACCCCGACTACCTGGTGCTCGCGCGCGAGAAACTCGGCCCGCCCGAAATTGCGACCGCGCTCGAAGAACTGGTCGCAGCCGGTGTCTCCGGCGCAGCGCTGGCCGGGGACCCCCTCTCGGTCGTGCGCGTCCGGGAGTTCAAGGAGAACCTGCGCGCAGCGCTCGAGCCGTTGCTTACACTCGCACACGCGCTCGAGAGTACCCCGACGGCCCGCGCGGTTGCGGCCGCAGTGCAGCAACTCTCGGACCTGGTCGCATCGGCAGAACTCTCCTCGGTCGACGAGTTCGAGTCGTTCGCAGAACGCTTCCGAGAAATCGCGACCAAGCCCGTGCGCAATCGACTTGTCGACTGGGCCCGGAACCGGGCAAAGCCCACCGAATACGCCGCGTTCGGGAGTCACGCGGATACCATCGTCGCCGCCGCGAAGCGACTCGTGCCCGAGATCAACCTGGGCAACGCACTCTACCCTCGACGACTCGAAGCCGCACGAACGGTCTTCCGCCGGCTACTCCAAAAGGTAGAGGAAGAACTGCACACGCGCGGGATTGCGACCTTTCCGATGCTGCTGGACGCCGCGCTGGGGCTGCTCGAGCGTCACCCGGCAATCACCGCTGAGATCCGCCGCGGCATCGATCAACTCCTCGTCGACGAGTTTCAGGACACGGATCCCACCCAGTGCAGAATCGTGACGACCCTGGCGCTTTCGGGACCGGCCGAAGGGCGCCCCGGGCTCTTTGTCGTCGGCGACCCCAAGCAGTCCATCTACGGGTGGCGCAGCGCGGATCTGCGCTCCTATGCGGAATTTCTATCGGAAATCGAGCGGGAGCAGGGGCAGGTTCACCTGCTCTCGAGAAACCATCGCTCGGCGCGCGCGATCCTGGAACAGGTCGATGCCGTCATCGAGCCCTGTATGCACGAAGCGACCGGGCTCCAGCCGCATTTCGAACCCCTGGTTCCGCGCCCGAATCCACCCGAGCCGTTTGCAGAGGGCGTCCATGCCCCCGTCGAATACTGGATCTCCTGGGACTTCGATGCCGAGACGCGATTGCCACGACCGAAGACCCTGGCTCCCGTGGCCAGCGAGATCGAGTCGAAGGCGCTTGCGCTGGACCTGCGGGAACTACACGATCGGCACGGCGTCCGTTGGAACGACATCGGCGTGCTATTCCGCACGCGCAACGATCTCGAGCCCTACCTGGGCGAGTTGCGCGCCCTCGCAATCCCATACCAGATCGACGGAGATCGCAGCTACTACCAACGGCGCGAGATCATCGAATGCAGCGCCCTGATCCGTACGGTCCTCGACCCCAACGACCATCTCGCACTTCTGACCGTGTTGCGTTCCGCCTTCGTCGCGGTGCCCGACGTGGCACTAGTCCCGCTCTGGATCCGCGACCTCCCCTCGCGCGTAACCGATCTGGACGGTTCGGGCGAACTCGATGAACTCGTCGAGGTCGTCCGCGAAGTCGCCGCCCGGCTCGCGGAACTAGACGTGCAGGGACTCACCGGTCTCGGTGGATGGGAACAGAACCTGATCTCGGCGCTTCGCGCGGTCGACGCGCTGCGTGCGGCCTTCGAGACCGAGCCCGCGGACCGCTTCGTCGAACTCCTGCGCCGCCTCTTCTTGATGGAAGCAACGGAGGCGGCACGCTACCAGGGCCCCTACCGGTTGGCCAACCTGGAACGCTTCTTCGACCGCCTCGTCGACGATCTGACGACTGCCGGCGCGGACCCACACACGCTGCTTCGCCGACTGCGGCGGCGCATCTCCGAAGCCTCGGCCGAGGAAGAAGCGCGGCCCAGAGAATCCACTCTGGAAGCAATCAGGATTTGTACCATCCACCAGTCCAAGGGACTGGAATTCGAACATGTCTATCTGATGCAGCTTCACCGGCAGAAGCCCCCACGACGGTCCGAATTCGTCTCGGGGTGGTTCGGAGAGAGCTTCGAATACCGGATCCTGGGTGCGCCAACCCTGGGGATCGCCCGACTGGAAGCCCGGCGCGAGGAGGTCGAGGCCGCTGAAAGAGTCCGGTCCCTGTACGTCGCGATGACTCGTGCCAAGCGGCGACTGGTACTCGCGTGCGCGTGGGCCGAACAGCCGGCCCGCGCTCCCGAAGACGCGCAAAGTCACGCGGACCTGCTCAAGCAACGCGGACCGGGGACTCCCGACCTGAGACAGGCCGCCGGGGAACTGACCGGCGACCGCTTCGACGCGCACAGCGCGCGCTGGGTTTTTCCAGCACTTCTGGCGGGCGAGGGTGCGGGCGGGCCGAAGGCCGGGCGCGCCGCAGGGCTGGCAACTCCGGAGGAGATCCGAAGTGACGCCGATCGCATCGAGCGGGATCGCATCGCCGCCCTCAAGCACGCGTCGCGTCCGTTTCGTGCCACAGCATCGGACGAGTCGCGTCACGAGCTTCGCCGGGGCGAACCCGACCGCGGGAGCGCCGCCGGGTTCGGCCGCCCAGCCGCGCTCGCGGTCGGAACCGCGATCCACCGCGTGCTCGAGGAACTCGACCTGTTCGCGGATCCCGGACCGCAACTCGAGAGCGCGCGCCAGACCGTCCAGACAGAACTCAGCCGCGAGTTCGGCGGTCCCGACCTGGAGACAGCCATCACCGACGCACACGACATCTTGGAAAAAC
>JAYZEO010000059.1:0-9459 GCA_036337215.1 Myxococcota bacterium
GCGGCCCGGTTCCGATCGGGGCCAGTATCCAGCAGGCGGGCGAGATCGCCGAACGCAGCTACAAGGCACCGAACGAGATCACGCTCGTCGATCGCCAGGCGACCGAAGAGGTTCGGCGAGCCGCCCTCGAGCAGGCCTCGATCGTGTACGACTTCGACGCCGGTCGCGCGCTCGAACTCCGCCAGAGGCTCGGAACCGCTTTCTTGGCGGCGCAGGAAGAACTGGCGAGGCAGACACCTGAGGGCAGCGAGCCGCAAGTCGAGATCGATCCCGGCTCGGCCTTCGTTGCTGCGCTCGGAGAGGAAGTCGAAGTGTCGGCCCGCGGCCTGGGGTTCCTCGGGAAGTCGAAGTTCCGCGAGGAGGACGAATCCGGGCTGGTCGCGCTCGTGGTGCCCGTGGTCTCGCGCATGATCGTGGGCGATCTACAGGAACTCGCGCGCCACGGCGCAAGCCGAACCGTCCTCGTGCGAGAGCTCGGCTCGGAGAACGAGCAGCGTCTCCTGGACGCCGAGAGCGTGCTTTCACAGGCCGAGGCGCTCACGCAGCTTCGCGGGCAGGCCGCCTCCGTCTTCGGAGACCGCCCGAGCCGGGAGCGGAAAGCGCTCGTCGCGATTGCGGAGGGCATGGTGCGGCCCAACCTGCAGATCAACCTGCGCGCCACCGACGAGCGCCGCCAGGCTGCCTCGGACGGGGCCAAGGAGGTGACGATCACGCTGCGCAAGGGCGAGATCATCGCGCGCGACGGGGATCCGCTCACCGAGCGCCACGTCTGGATTCTGGAGGGGATTCAGGATCAGGCTCGGACCACCAATCAACTCGCGAGTTTCATCGCCATTGCGCTGCTGATCTTCATCGTGGTCTCGGTGATCTGGCGCTTCGCAAGCCACGGGATCCAGAGCTTTCCGAGAGGGGTCAAGGACGCAGTCTTCCTGATGTCGGCGCTGGTCGCGACCGCGCTCGGGATGCGGCTCGGGCTCTTCCTATGCGAAGCGGTCGGCAACTCGCGCGATCTGGCCCCGCTGTTCCCCGACGCCCCGGAGCCCCTCTACTACGTGATCCCGCTCGCCGCGGCGACGATGTTGGTCCGCACGATTCACAGTGCCGAGACGGCCGCACTCTTCGCGGTGGCGGCTTCGATGTTGGCCGGTCTCCAGATGACCAACGAGCTGCCCTACGCCCTGTTCGTGCTGGTCGGTTCGCTCACCGCTGCGGTCGGGGTCGCGCGCGTGACCCAGCGCGGGACCCTGCTCCGAGCCGGGGTCCGGGTCGGGGGTGCGAATGCCCTGGTCGTCGCCGCGCTCGAACTCTTGGAGGCGCAGGGCGCGCCGGTTCGTTTCCTGACCGCGGTCTTGTTGTCGCTCGTCGGAGGTGCGCTCTCGGGCGTCCTCGTGGCCGGGGTGACCCCGCTGGTCGAAGGCATCTTTTCGTACACGACCGACGTGAAGCTGCTGGAACTCTCGAACCGCGATCAGCCGCTGCTTCGAGAACTCGAGATGCGAGCGCCCGGAACCTACCACCACAGCATGATGGTCGGGCATCTCGCCGAGCGCGCGGCGGAGATCATCGGTGCCAACGCGCTACTGTGCAAGGTCGGTGGCTACTACCATGACATCGGAAAGATGCGGCGCCCCCACTTCTTCGTCGAGAACGTGACGATCCACGGGGGAGAGAACCGCCACGAGAAGCTGGCGCCGTCGATCTCTGCCAAGATCATCAAGGCCCACGTCAAGGACGGACTCGAATACGGAAGAGAGAACAAGCTTTCGGGTCCGATCATGAGCGGAATCGCCCAGCACCACGGGACGAGCGTGATTCGGTTCTTCTACGAGAAGGCCAAGGAGCAGTCGGATCAGGAGAAGGAAGGCCTGGTCCAGGAGCACGACTACCGCTACCCGGGACCCAGGCCCCAGACCTGCGAGGCCGGGATCCTGATGCTCGCGGACTCCGTGGAGGCCGCCTCGCGAACCCTGACCGATGCGACGCCCGCGCGGATCCAGCAGCTTGTCCAGCGGATCACCAATAACTACTTTCGAGACGGGCAGCTGAACGAGTGCAACCTGACCCTGCGGGACCTGAACGCGATCGCGCGCAGCTTCATCGACACGCTGTCCGCAATCAAGCATGCGAGGATCGACTACCCGGATCCGACCGACCCCGGGGGCCGCAAGCTCGAGGAGGCGGAGGGTGAAGGTCTGGCTGAACCGCGTAGCTCGGGGGAGAAGGACCGACCGGAGCGCGCTGCGGAAGTGGGCGGCGACGACCTTAAGCGTCTTGGGCTTCCCTGACGCGGAGCTCGGGATCACGCTGGTCGACGATGTTGCGATTGCGGAGCTCGCGGGTCGGTTCGGACGTGCGGCCGCAGCCACCGATGTCCTCGCGTTCTCGATGAGCGAGGGAGAGGGCGCGGAGTTTCGAGGGGAGCTGCTCGGTGACGTGGTGATTTCCGTCGAGCGCGCGGCCGCGCAGGCGGCCCGGCGTTCGGTGTCGGTCGATGCCGAGCTGCGAGACCTGCTGATTCACGGGTTGCTCCACCTGCTGGGGATGGATCACGAGCGGCCCGAGGACGCGCGGCGCATGCGGGCACTGGAGAAGCACCTGCGGTGGGAACTCGAGCGGTTCCCCATCTAGGTCGCGCCGTGCGCGGGTCTGCTGCCCTGGCCTTCGCGCTCTGCCTGGTCGCTGCGTTCCCATTCCGGGCCGGGGACTTCCGCTTCGAAGCCGGCATCCTGTTCGGCTGGATCGCGCTGGTTCCCTTCGCGCTCGCGCTGCGGGGCCTCGCGCCGGTCCGTGCCTTCTGGCTGGGGACCGCTTCGGGAACGCTCGCCTATGCCGGGATTCTGTACTGGATCTACGTGGTGGTGACCGTCCACGGGCACGCCTCGGCCTGGGTCGGCGTGCTGTCGGTGGGGTTGCTGGCCTTCTACGTGGGTATCCACATCGGTCTCGTCGGCGCCGCGGTCGCTGCGCTCAGGCCGCTGGCGGGGCGTGCGGGCTTCCTGGTCCTGCCCGCGGCCTGGGTGGTGGCGGAACAACTGCGCAGCTTCGACCTGTTCTCGGGTTTCCCCTGGGGTTATCTCGGCTACTCGGTCTGGCGGAACGGACCGGCCCGCGAACTCCTGCAGTTGGGTGGGGTCTACGGGGTCTCGTTTCTGCTGGCGCTCACGGCGGCCCTGCTCGCAGAGCGGCGAATCCTGGCGGCGGTCAGCCTGGTGGCGGTTGCCCACCTGGGTGGATTCGCGCTCGGAGTCGGCCACACGGGTGCCGCAACGGATTCCGACTCGAAGCTCCGGGTCGGGATCGTGCAGGCCAACATTCCACAGGACCAGAAGTGGGATCCAGCACGCGCGCGGGATTCGTTCGAGGCACACCTCCAGAGCTCGCGGCTGCTGGTGGCTTCGGCTGACCTCGACCTGATCGTCTGGCCCGAAGCCTCGGTTCCGGTCTTGCTCGAGTCCGATCCGGAGGCCCGCGCCGAGCTGTCGGAAATCTCGCGGACGGGCGCGGTGTCACTGCTGCTGGGAGGGATGGCGGTCGAGCAGAGCCCGGAGGCGTCGCGTGCCCGAAACTTTTTCAACAGCGCCTTTCTCGTGTTGCCGGACGGGACCTTCTTCGACCGCTACGACAAGTCGCTCTTGGTTCCCTTCGGCGAGTACGTCCCGCTGCGCGGGCTCCTGGGCTGGCTCTCGGGTGTTGCGACCGGCCTCGCCTCGGGGGACGTCACGCCCGGCCCGGGGCCGCGTGCGATCGTTCTCCCCGACTTGGGGCCTGCCCATGCTCTCGCTCCGCTCATTTGTTATGAAGTGATCTATCCCGATCTGGTTCGCCGTGCCGTGCGCGATGGCGCGCGGGTTCTCGTCAACATCACCAACGATGCCTGGTACGGATCTACGAGCGCCCCGCATCAGTTTCTGGCCATCGCGGCGTCCCGTTCGGCCGAGACCGGGCTTCCGCTGGTGCGCGCTGCAAATTCGGGGGTCAGTGCACTCGTGGCTCCCGGAGGCCGGGTCGTAAGTGAGACCCCGATTTTCGAGCGGCGGGCGCTTCGGGGGGTCGTGGATGCGGCGCGTGGGGGCCCCACTCTCTACACCCGCTTCGGGAACTGGGTGCTTTGGATTTCGTGGGCGATTCTGATCGTGGTCGGACTGGGAGGGCATTATCTTGTCGCAAGAAGCCGGAAGCATCCGCGAATCGAAAGACCGTCTTCGGACCCTGGAGGCTCGGGCGCACGAGCTGCGGAGGCATCTTTGACCTCGACAGTAGGCGCGCCCGACTCGAGGAACTAGAGCGACTCTCGGCCGATCCCGCGCTCTGGCAGGATCGGGACCGGGCGCAGAAACTGCTGCGCGAGAAGCGCGGGCTCGAGCGCGACCTGGCGTACGAGGCCGCCACGCAGGAACTCGAATCCGATGCAGCCGTTCTGCTGGAACTCGCAGAGCAGGAGCGGGACGATGAGACTGCGCGCGAGGCCATCGAGCGGCTCGACGAACTCGAAGCGCGGCTCGAGGAAAGCGAACTCCGACGGATGCTCTCGGGAGACCAGGACGGGCTCGGCGCGATCGTCTCGATCAACGCCGGCGCCGGGGGCACCGAGGCCTGTGACTGGGCCGAGATGCTGTATCGGATGTACCTGCGCTGGTGCGAGAGGCGCGGCTACGCGGTGCAGGAAATCGATCTTCAGGAGGGCGAGGAGGCGGGCATCAAAAACATCACCTTCACCGTCGAAGGGGAGTATGCGATCGGGTACCTGCGCAGCGAGAACGGGATTCACCGGCTGGTGAGGATCTCGCCCTTCGACGCGCAGAAGCGTCGACACACCAGCTTTGCTTCGTTCCTGGCGATTCCCGCGATCGGGGACGATATCGAGGTCGAAATCGACGAGAAGGATCTGCGCATCGATACCTTTCGTGCGGGCGGCGCGGGCGGGCAGCACGTGAACCGAACGGACTCCGCGGTTCGAATTACGCACAATCCGACCGGGATCGTCGTGCAGTGCCAGAACGAGCGCAGCCAGCACAAGAACAAGGCGACGGCCATGAAGGTCTTGAAGTCGCGGCTCTTCGACCTGGCCACCGAGGAGCACCGTGCGGAAATCGAAAACCTGGCCGGGGAGAAGAAGCAGATCGGCTTCGGCAGCCAGATCCGTTCCTACACCCTTCACCCGTCGCAGCGGGTCAAGGATCACCGAACCGGTACGGAGATCGGAAACGCCCAGCGGGTACTGGATGGCGACCTGGACCCGTTGATCCGAAGTTACCTGCTCCAGTCGGCGGAGAACTAGCGATGGCGACCGAGGAGGAAATTCTTGCATCGAGACGGCGGCGCGCCGAGCGGCTGGCTGCCGCGGGCGTCGAGTTATTTCCGGCGCGTGTGCCCCGGGAACTCGATCGCGTGTCCGGCCTGTTGGAGCGGTATTCCGAAAGCGATGCAGAAACGCTGGAGCGGGAAGCGCCGCAGGCCCGAATCGCCGGACGGATCCTCTCGCTGCGCTCGTTCGGCAAGGCGGCCTTTGCCACGCTCGTCTCCGATGGGGCACGGCTTCAGATCTGGGTCAAGCGCGACGTGATCGGCGAAGAGGCCTACGCGCACTTCGGCTTGTACGAGGTCGGAGACTTCGTCTGGGCCGCCGGACCGCTGATTCGCACGCGCAAGGGCGAACTCAGCATCGAGGTAAAGGAACTCGGCTTTCTTGCGAAGTCGTACCGCCCGTTGCCAGAGAAGTGGCACGGGCTCCAGGACGTCGAAGCGCGTTACCGTCAGCGCTATCTCGACCTGCTGATGAATCCGGACGCTCGCAGGATCGCGGTCGGCCGAAGCCGCATGGTTGCGGCAATCCGGCGGGTTCTCGACGAACGCGGCTTTCTCGAGGTGGAGACCCCGGTACTCCAGAACCTCTACGGCGGCGCAAACGCAACGCCGTTCACCACGCACTACAAGGCCTACGACGAACAGGTTTACCTTCGCATTTCGCTGGAACTCTACCTGAAGCGTCTCGTGGTCGGCGGGCTCGAGCGCGTCTACGAGATCGGTCGGAACTTCCGCAACGAGGGTGCGGACCGCTCCCACAATCCCGAGTTCTCGATGCTCGAGGTCTACCAGGCATATGCCGACTACGAAGACATGATGGAGTTGGCGGAGTCACTGATCAGTCAGGCCGCGTACGCCGTCTGCGGAGGCACCCGCGTCGAGCGTGACGGCGAGATCATCGACCTCGCTCCGCCCTGGCCCCGGATCTCGATGAAGGAGTTGATCGCGAGCGAGACCGGCATCGACATCGAAGTCGTGAAGGAACTCGACGGACTCAAAGAGGCGGTTAAATCGGCGGGGCTTTCCGACGTCGATGCCGAGCGCGCGCCGAGTTGGGCGCGGCTTGTCGACGAGATCTGGTCGCAGCGGGTCGAACCCGGGCTGCTGCAGCCGACCTTCGTAGTCGACTACCCGACCGCGCTCTCGCCGCTGGCGAAGCGCTTGCCCGGCCAGACTGCGTTCGTCGAGCGATTCGAGTTGTTTGCGGGTGGAACCGAGTTGGCCAACGCCTTCTCGGAACTCAACGATCCCTTCGATCAGCGGGAGCGCTTCGAGGCCCAGCGCCGCGAGCGTGAGTCCGGTGATGCAGAGGCTCAACCCCTCGACGAGGAATTTCTGCGTGCGCTCGAGCACGGCATGCCTCCGACGGGTGGAATGGGCATCGGAGTCGGCCGGGTGGCGATGATGCTCACGGGCGCGAGCCACATTCGAGAGGTCAAGCTCTTCCCCTACATGCGGCGCGCGGGGGTCTGAGATGCTGGACGGTATCCTGGGCCTACTCGAACCGGCGCTCGGCGTCGTGTCGGCGAGTCTGCTGGGGCTGATCGCGCTCGGCTTCGGCGCGATGTTCGTGTTCTTTTCCGGCGCGGCCGCGCTCGTGCTCGGCCAGTTCCTGCGCTACGCGCGCGCTCCCCGCATCGGGCTGTCCGCGATCGTCCTGGCCGTGTGCGCACTCGGGATCGTCGGGATCGCGGTCGACGTGGAGCCGGTCTGGGCGTTGCCCGTTTCCCAGTCGGTCTGGGGCGTGCTCGGCTTCGGCCTGGTGCGCTGGCAGCGAGCCCACCGCCCCGCACGGATCGGGGTGGGCGTGGTGCTGCTCGCGGCCGGGCTGCTGTTTGCCGCGAGCCTCGCGTTCCCGGCACTCGAGTCTGCGGCCCAGTGGGCACTCCTGGTGGTGCGTCTGCTGGCTGCCGCACTCCTGATCGGATTGTGGCCGCTGGTGATCGCGGGCCTCCTGCAACATGCGCGCGAGCGTCCGGTCGAGTGGTTCCTGTCGCTTCGCTACCTGTTCGCGAAGCGGCGCCAGACCTTTATTTCCATCATCACCGTCATTTGTGTCCTGGGCGTCGCCCTCGGCGTGTCGGTGATTACGGTCGTGCTCTCGGTCATGAACGGCTTTGCTCACGTCTGGGAGGAAAAGATCGTGGGCACGCGCGCCCACTTCGTCGTCGAGTCTCAATTCGGGCCCATCGTGGACTACGCTCACGTGCGCGAAATCGTGCGCGAAAGTGACCAGGTGCTCGGTGCCACGCCTTATCTGCTCTCCGAGGCGATTGCGCGCGGTCGCGGCGGTCAGATCCAGGCGGTGCTGCTCAAGGGCATCGACCCGGAAACGGTGCGCAGCACCACCCGCCTGGCCGAGGATCTGATCGCCGGCTCGCTCGATGAAATGGATCCGGTTCCCGGGCCCGACCCCGACCCCGAAGCCGGGCGGGCCGGGATCGTGATCGGTTCCGAACTCGCCGACCGCTTCTTGCTCCAAGGCGGCGACCCGCTGCTACTGATTTCCCCGCTGGGGGGGCCAGCCACGCCGCTGGGGCCGGCGCCGCGCATGGAGAAGTTCCGGGTTGCCGGGATCTTCCGCTCGAACTTCTTCCAGTTTGACGAGTCCTTCGTCTACACGACGATCCCGTCCGCGCAGAAGTTCATGCGTCTCGGCGACGTCGCGACCGGGGTCGAGGTTCGCACGGTCGATCCCTACCGTTCGCGCCTGATCGCAGCGCAGGTGCTCATGGGGCTGGATGGGTCGTTCATGGCGCGCGACTGGAAGGAGTTCTATCCCGGGCTGTTCCGTGCGCTCAAGATGGAACGCGTGATGATGTTCGTGCTGCTCTCCTTCATCATGGTGGTGGCCGGCTTCATCATCGTCGCGACGCTGATCATGATGATCATGGAAAAGGGCCGCGACATCGCAATTCTGAAGGCGATGGGCTGTGAGGATCGGGCGATCCTGCGTGTGTTCGCGATCGAGGGCTGTCTGATCGGGATCGCGGGCCTGGGACTGGGGCTCGCGATGGGTCTCGTGATCACTGCGAACCTTGACCTGATCCAGCGCCTGGTCGAGTCATCGGTGGGCTTCGACGTGCTTCCCGCAGACGTCTATCAACTCGGAGAGCTGCCCTACCACGTCGACCCGCTCCAGTTGGTCCTGATCTCGCTGATCGCGATGGTGCTCTCGATCGGAGCGACCCTGCTGCCCTCGTGGCAGGCCTCGCGGCTCGATCCCGCAGAGGGGCTCCGCTATGAGTGAGCTTCGAGCGCGGGCGCTGACCAAGTCCTTCGCGATCGGCGACCGGACCCTGGAGGTACTTCGCGGCATCGATCTGGTGCTGCAGCCGCGAGAGACGCTCGGGATCCTGGGCGTCTCGGGGGTCGGGAAGTCGACGCTACTTCACATCCTGGGCGGCCTGGAGCGCCCGAGTTCCGGCCAGTTGAGCTACGGGGGGGTCGATTTCTACGGACTCGCGGATGCCGAGGCGGCGCACTTCCGCGGTACGCACATCGGGCTGGTGTTTCAGTTTCACCACCTGCTGCCCGAGTTCGACGCCTGTGAGAACGTGATGATGCCGTGCCTGCTGGCGGGCTGGCCGCGCGCGCGCGCGCACGAGCGGGGTTTGGAGTTGCTCGAAGCCGTTGGCCTGCTCGACCGGGCCGGCCAGCGGCCGGGGAAGCTCTCGGGCGGTGAGCGCCAGCGGGTCGCGATCGCTCGCGCTCTCGCGATGTCGCCCGAGGTGATCCTGGCGGACGAGCCGACCGGAAACCTCGATCCGGCCACCGCCCGCGGCATCGAAGACCTGCTGCTGCAGCTGAATTCGCAAGCGGGGACCTCGCTGATCCTGGTGACCCACAACGAGAAACTGGCCGGCAGGCTCTCCAAGAAGCAGTTCCTGGTGGAGGGCCACCTGACCTCGTAGGCCTTCCGGCGCCGCAGGAGGCGGCCTGGATCGGGGTTGGTAGAATAGGGCGCTGGGGGAACAGCTTGCCGCTTGAGGGCGGCCTGCCCGCCAGCCTGGAGGTTGGTCTCCGGGTCGGCTCGGGCGCACACGAGGGACTCTGTTGATTCGATCTGCGCGGCTGCTGTGGGTGTCGCTGGGCCTGTTCCTGGTGCTGGCCCCGCAGCCAGTCCCTGCGGCCGAGCCGGGGCCCGAGCTCCGG
>JAYZEO010000060.1:0-13733 GCA_036337215.1 Myxococcota bacterium
GTGCGACGGCGACCGCGGCCTCCCGCACCTGCTCTTCTTGCTCGTGGCCGGAGAAGACCCGACCCCGCGAGTCGACCTGACCGCGGTGGCCCCGGTACACGCCGGAGCCAGAGACCAACAGAGACAAAGTGCCGAGCACCATGAGCGGGTCCGCGGGTGCGGGTGGAACCCAGAGTTGTGCGCTGAGATCGTCTTTGCGTCTCAACCAGGGTTCGAGGATCGCCCCGCCGCGCTTCGCCATGCGCACGAAGCAGCCGCGGATCTCTTCAGTGTCCGCGCAGCCGTCTCGCCCGGACACGCGTCCGCGACCGCTGCTGCCAAGGCGCGGCTTGAGTGCAAAGCTCTCTGAGAGCGCTTCGGGCCATTCATCGAGCGCGCGTTTTAGTCTGCGTACGCAGGCTTCCGACTCGAGGAGTTCGGCGGGTTCGAGCACTTCGAAGACGTCGCTTAGGTTTTGTGGGCAATAACCGTTCTCGAGCGCAAAACGCAACGCGAACGCCTTGTCGTGAAACACGAAGTCTTGCTCCGCGATCCAGGAAATCCGCGCACCCGAGTCTTCGAGCCAGGGAAACACCGGAGTGCGCGCGGGGTCGCCAAGGTCTTCGGGCCAGCGGGCCGGCCGTGCCTTCCCTTCCGGATCTAGTACACGCGCGGAGTCTGCAAACAGCAGCCGCCATAGCCGTGCCACAGAATCGACTGTGCGATCGCGGGCGCCGTGCCGCCAGTCCCCACCCTCCTCGCCGCCTAGGTTGGGTATGAGCCAGGCCGAAGGCTCATTCACGAGCGGGGCCGATCGCGTGGGAGCCACTCTACCGTGGACCGCGCGTCGCGCACGTGCGCGATCAGATCTGTGTCCAGGCCGGCCCGCCTGCGCGCGGCCGCATCGAAGCGTCGGCCCTTTGCGCGCGCGGCCGAAAGTGGAAACGGCACCGCCTCGTGGTACGCGGACACCGAATCCTGTTCAGGATCCGATAGCTCGCGCAACCAGCGGTAGGCCAGCCCCACGTGAGCGATCTCGTCGTCGTGGACACGCTGACAAACGCGCGCGCTGGTCTCGTCGCCGGCCGACCGAAATGCATCCCGGTACACCAGGGTAAAGTCGAGGTTGGCCTGCTCGAGTGTCAGACCCAACCCGGCAAGAAACGCTCGCGCACCGGCGGGTGAGGCCGCGATCGCCGGTGCCTGCTTCCAGAAATAGTCCGAGTGGGCGAAATCCGAGAGACTCGCGTCGTATGCGTCGAGGCGGTCTACGTACAGCCGACAGTGCCGCTGTTCGTCGAACAGCGCAGCCAGCCATCCGCGACGCAGCCCTGTCGGAACTTCAGGCCAGCGCAGCAGCGCCCAGGCAAACAACTCCACGGCCATTAGCTCATGGTGCGCAAAGCGGGCCAGGCACAGAGCACGCGCCCGCGGGTCCGACAGCGCCCCCGGTCGCGGGAGTGCGGGCACGTCGCTGCTAAGCTCCAGGCCGGCGTCGCGCGCAGGCCGATCCACGAGTACTGGATCGTGGTGTGTTTCAACGTCGAGAACGGCCGCGGCTGCGGTCAGCTTACTCTCGAGATCGCCGCGTTCTAGGATCCCGCAACAGAAGTCGCGTAGTCGCCCGGTCTCAGTGTCCACTGCCCAAAGAGCATAGTCCAAAACCAGCGTGACCCATGCGCACTTGCCACGAGATCCCGGCGAGCCAAGGCGAGACTGTCCGGTGTCCTGCTAAAAGGGAAGGATAGGAAAGAAGCGGGCCTTCGGGCCGGGGCCGAATTCCGGGTCGAGACGTTCAGCCAAATAGAAGCCAGGTCAGGCTGGACGAGGGCCGTGGCGGAACTCGTAGACGCCTATGCGACCGGCGGCGGATACTCGGGTTCCCGGCCGCGCGGCGCGACGCCCAGGGAGGCGCGGAGTTCCGACAGCGGAACCGCGAAGTGTTCCCACGGATCCCACGACACGTCGCCGATCAGATCGCGATTCACCGGGGTCCCGTGCTCGAGACCGGCCAGCATCGTCTCGGGATCGACCTGCCGCTTCATGCCGGGCAAAAACGGGGACGAGCCGATGCCAACCTCGAACTGGGCGATCGCGAACATCAGCACGAAGAAGGGGTCGGCCTTCTCGAAGCCCGCCTGAAACGCGACCACCGCGCACTCTTCACTCGGGGTCGTTCCGTAGCCACCGAGTACGTGACAGCAGTCGTGCCGCATGACGGGCGGAGGCGGACCCCCGAGCTCTCCCGGGTAGGAAAAACCGTTGCGCGCGATGAAGTCCGCGTAGCTACGGCCAAAGGTTCCTTCGGGATAGCAGTCGAGCTCGTGATAGCGAGCCGCCAACGCCGCATCCTCGTGTCCCAGTGCGCCCTTCACGATGTCGAGCACGCCCCGCGCGCCCTCCGACTTCACGTAGCCCTTGGCCGCCTGGCGGACGAAGCTCCGCCGGGCAACGTCGATCTGCACCAGGAGGTACTTCTCGTTCAGGACCTCGCGGAAAGTGTGTACGGGCGCGGCGTCGATGCTGAGTTCTTGCGCGGTCTCCGCGAGGATCTCGAGCCGTTTCTCCGTGGGGTCTCCGTCGATCAATGCGATCAGCGTCATGCCGCGGAGAATCCGCTCTCGCCACTCCGATTCGGGCACCGCTTCTGCCAGTGCGAGGGAGGTGAGGGGCGAAACTTCGTCTATGTCGACATCGACGTGCAGGAGGTGATCCCGAACGGCGAGCATCACCGACTTCGCCCGATCGCTGACAGGACCGTCACTCGACGCCACTCTCTTCAAGCTCGCGAGCCCGGCCTGCGCGATCGCATTGCGGCGGTCGGGCGGCGGCTGGTGCTTCATGTCGATGACCATCAGCCAAGCCTAGCCCGGATCCGAGGCTGCGTGAACACCGTACCCAGCCCCATCGAGGTATGGGACGAACGAACCGCCGACTCCACACGCTCAGAAGGGTCAGAGAAACAAGCAGGCTCTCGGGCTTCGGTCCGGGTTCCAGGAACGGGGCGCCGCTCGGAAGAAGCCGAGCGAGGGCGGTGGCGGGCCTTACAACACTCCCGCGAAGACGCGCTCGAAATTCCCCGACCAGAAGGCCGTGCAGGCGAGCTCGTCCTGGCCGGCGAGGCTCTCCTCGAAGCGGCCCAGCGGGTTGCGACCGCCTTCGGCATGCGGGTAGTCGCTGGAAAAGAGATAGAGATCGGCGTTCGAGCGTTGGATGAGCCGCGACACATCTTCCGAGGGGAAAGGAGTGAAAGCGAACTGCGCGGTGAGTTGCTCCGAGGGCTTTCGCGAAAGTGCTCGAAGCGCGGGCTCGGTGCGCCCGAAAATCGCGACGAGATCGTCCAGGCGCTCGAGGAGCGTCGGCGCCCAGCTTGCCCCGAGCTCGACGCTGGCCCCCCGCAGTCGCGGGAAGCGATCGAAGACCCCGTCGAGAACGAGCGTCGAGAGAAAGCGTTCGGGGGCATGGTGCATGACGGTGAAGTCCTTGCCTCGGACGTTTTCTCCGCCCCCCATCCAATCCGGGGGCAGCGGCTGGCCGTTGTTCATCCAGGCCTTGGGCAGTTGGAGGGGATAGCCGCCCACGTGGATTACGAAGGGTATGGCCGCCTCGGCGAGCCGCGCCCAGAAGGGATCGAAATCGGTGTGCCCGGGCGAGCGCCCGCCGGCGTCGCCGTGCGGGACCCAGACCGCGCTCATCCCGTCTGCGATCACGGATTCGAGTTCGCGCACCGCGGCCTCGGGATCCCGGAGCGGGATGCTTGCTACCCCCATCAAGCGGGCATCGGCGGCGCAAAAAGCCGCCATGCCACGGTTGTGCGCACGGGCCGCGCCGTATTGGATTTCGCCGTCGAGCCGGTGATTGAAGACCACGGTACCGCTCAACGTCGAGAAGACGAGCTGCTTCTCGAAGCCCAGAAGATCCAGCGCCCGGGTTCGGTCGGCCGCGTCGAAGGCGCCCAGGGCCTTCTCCTCTTTGGGCCCACGAATGAGCCCCACCCCACCCAGGGCTTCCAACTCCGCCGCGTACTCGCGATCGTGCCCGCCGGCGCGGGCCAGGCGCCAGCCTTCGTCCTCGTCCATGGAGGACCGCGAGTAATCGATGGGTGGAAGTCGATCGCGCAGGCCGGGATCCGCGTGGTTCGCGAGAAAATCTGGCAGCTCCATGATGTGGCTGTCGGCGTCGAAGAGACGGCGGCCCGCGGCGTAGGTCATTCGATCCTCCAGAGAGCGCTCACGATAACATTCGAATGGGTCAGCGAGAAACCACTCCTGCAGCACTCGGCGAGAGCCCGGTCGCCCCCGGCAGGTGGTTCGTCGTAGTCGCTGTCCTGCCCCAGTAAGGTCGACGGGGACAATCAGCCGCCGAACGTCGATCCGTTAGGCGGCGAGGTCGTCATCACCGAAGCTCAATCCTTGGGCGGAGCGGCGACGCTGGGCGTATTCCGGTACACCTCCTGCAGAGTCACGCCGTAGAGTTCCGCCAGTTCAGCGAGCGAGTCCCTCGCCGGATCCAGCTTCTCTTTGATCCACGCGGGAGGCGTCCAGCCTGCGGCGGATACCCGGGCATCGCGAACAAACATCCCGACCCGGCGCGCGGTGGGCAGGGTCTCATCTCTGCTCTTGCCGCTCTCGAGTTGCTTGGCGAGGTGCCGGGAGGAGTTCCGAATCAGACGTAGGTCCTCCTCGAGCCGATACTGCTGCTTGCGCGTTCTCCCGGCCGTTCCCGGCGCAGCCTTCTTCAGGGTGACTCGCACTAGGCCGACCTGCTTCGAGATCTGTTCCGCAAGCTGGGTCGCCCGCGCCTGATCCCAGTGATCATGAATCGCGTCCTCTTGAGCGGAGCTCTGTCCGGCCCATACAATCAGAAGTGCAAGTGCGAAGAGCGGTACGGCGAGGTTCCCACTACGAATCATATCGAGTCTCCCTGTCCATTGATTCCGGTTCATTCTACTACGTGTTTCCAAGAACTCGTGCGCCGAGCCGCAGAACGACCGAGGTCGATGCCCCGAGAACGGCGTCCTCCGCATCGCAGTGTTCGGGTGTCGGCGGCGTGAGCGGGCGGAGGGCCTGAACCTCGGGTCCGAGTGCCGGGCAGGGAGGTTCTGTTCAAGAGAGGCCGAGTTGGGTTTGGGCGGAGCCGTGGGATGGCAGGTTCCATGATGAGCTGATTTTCGAGTTGACAGGCGAAGAGTTCGAGGAATGTACTGCGTGCCTTAGCGCCAAAGACCCCTAGCTAGGAGTCGTCGAATGAAAATCTCAAAATGGATCGCGGTCTTGTTCCTGGTCTATGTAGGAATCGTGGTCACGTTCGAGTCGTTGCTTGGGTATTTTCAGCCCGCCGGTGAAGCTACTCTCGTCATTTCCACCACAGCCGAGGACGGAACGTCGAACGACAGAGTCCTGTCTCACATAGAGAGCAATGGTCAGCTCTTGGTGGCTGCCAACCATTGGCCCAGAGCGTGGTACTACCGTGCGTTGGAAAACCCTAGTGTGGAGATCACATTGGATGGCGAGAAGGGAAACTATCTCGCAGTCCCGGTCAACCAGAAAGAGCATGATCGCGTCACCGCAGAGCACAGCCTTCCTCTGCTTTTCCGACTTCTAACCGGCTTTCCGCCACGGCACTTTCTCCGGCTAGACCCTCGCTAGGCGGTGTGCCGCCCGACGGCCCTGCGGAGACCTAACTCAGGCTCCCGTGAGCGGCATGGCCCTTAGACGAGGCCGAGTACACGCTCCGCGACCTGAACGGCGTTGAGCGCGTTTCCTTTGCGCAAGTTGTCGCCGCAGGCGAACAGGGACAGCCCGTTCTCGAGAAAAGGCAGCGACCGTACGCGCCCCACCAGGACCTCGTCGATTCCGGCAGAGTCGAACGGCGTCGGGTATTCACCCTCCCAGGGCCGGTCGACGACCCGGACGCCCGGGAAGTTGGACAGGAGTTCGCGAGCCTCTTCGGGGGAGGTCTCCCGCTGCAGGCTCAACCCGAGCGAAACGGAGTGCCCGACCAGGACCGGGACGCGGACCGCGGTTGCATGCACCAGGAGATCCGGTGCGCCGAGCATCTTCCGCAACTCGGCTTCCATCTTTTCCTCTTCGGTCGAGGTGTCGCTCCCTTCTCGGAAGCCTTCGCACTGCGGGAAGACGTTGAAGGCCGGTAGCTTGGGAAACTGCTGTGCTTCCGAAAGCCCGAGCGGCTCGTGCCCGCGCAGCGCCTCTGGCCGCTCGACCGCCTTGCGCGACAGATCCAGGAACTCTGCGATTCCGTCGCGTCCCCGGCCCGAGATCGACTGGTACGAGGAGCTGATGATGGACTCGATGCCGACGGCTCGCTGCAACGGGGCGATCGCCATTGCGGCAACGGCTGTCGTGCAGTTGGGCCCGGAAATGATTCCCCGGTGGGACTCGAGGTCGGCGCCGTTGATTTCGGGCATGACCAGGGGGACTGACGGGTCGAGCCTGAAGGCCGAAGACTGATCGATCACGACTGCGCCGGCCTCGACCATCCGAGGCACCCAGTCGCGCGCGATCGAGGCCTCGGTTGCGCTGATCACGAGGTCCAGGCCTTCGAACCGACCGTCTTCGAGCGCTTCGACCGTCCAGTCTCGATCGATCCAGTTGATTGTCCGCCCCGCCGAGCGCCGGGACGCGAACAAGCGAAGCTCGCGGACCGGGAACGAACGCTGCTCGAGTACGCGCAGCGTCACCTCACCCGTGATCCCCGTCGCGCCGACGATGCCGATTGCGAAGCTCATGGCCCTGCGACCGTAGCACCACCGGGCGGGTGCGGATAGGGGAGGCAAGCGCGCCGTTGCGCGTGGATTGACGTTCCCGTGGCGGATGTTCCGTTCAATCTTTGGCCGATTAAGTTCAGCACGGGAGTGCTCCCGATCGCGCCGGCCGCGATCGGATCGAGCTAGTACGACGACCTGAGTGATGCAGTCAGCTCCGTGCCCGAGCCCAACTCGATCGTACGGTGCCGGCTCGTAGCGGTTCTGATCGCATTATCTCGACCGAGAACGGCCCGAGAGAACGGCCGCACCGGTTTAACCAGAGGCCACAGCGAGCAAGGGTTTCAGCTTCGGGTGTACACGAGTACCACCGGGTAGGCCTAGGTCCGACGGATCCGCATCGAGCGGCTCCCCGAGTCGAATCCCGCGCATCGAATCGTTTCGGGGCCACGGTGCGGCTACAATCGGTCCTCGATGAAGCGGGGAGTGCTGATCGCGGCCACCCTCCTGGTGGCTAGCTTCTCGACCTTCCTTCTTGCGGAGTTGGGTCTGCGGGTGAGTTACGCGCTACGCGACAAGTCACCCCCACACTCCGACCGCTCTACCGCCGAGGAGTGGCGATGGGCGAAGGAGCACCTCGAGGCGGGTGCGGCGGTGCTTGCGGACTCGGTGGCCCACTTCGTTTACCACCCGGGGCTCGGCTGGATCACGCGGCCCGGCCAGGATCGGGAGGGGGTGCGCACGAACTCGGTGGGAATGCGCTCGGCAGTCGAGTTCGGACTCGAGCGCGTGCCCGGACGGCCGCGAATCCTCTTCGTGGGCGATAGCTACACCTTCGGCCAGGGTGTCTCGAACCACGAGACCTTTCAGAGCGTGCTCGCGCGCGACGACCTGCAGGGCTGGGAGGTAATGAACTTTGGGGTTTCCGGCTTTGGCGCCGGCCAGATGCTGCTGCTCTTCGAGCAGGTCGGGGCAAGCTATCGGCCAGATGTCGTCGTGCTGGGCTTTTTCGAGCGCGGCTTTCTGCGCACCCAGCTGCGCTTTCGTGGCTACAGCAAGCCGTACTTCATGCTCAGCGACGGAAAGCTTGAACTCTTCGGGACCCCCGTGATCGCTCCCGAGGAACTCTATCGGCTCTACGAGAAGGGGGAGCGCCGCTACGGCGGCTGGAACCACTCGTACGTCGCTGCGGAGATCGGTCGCACGATCACCCGAAACTTCTCCGACCTCGACGTCACCCGTGAGGGTCCGGTGTGGCAGTTGATTGCCGCGATCCTCGCCCGCTTCGACCGCTCGGTACGGGAAGCCGGGGCGCAGCCGTTTCTGCTGATCATTACCGATCGACCCGGCTCGACGCGCCGCGAGCGCCTGTACCAGCGTCTCAACGATCTGGCTCAGGAAGAGGCCGCTGAACTCGGCTTGCCGGTGTTGTCCCTGCGCGCCGCGTTGTCCGAAGAGGTCGCTTCGACGATCCACCGACCCCGCGAGATCGGAGGCCACTTATCGGTGCGCGGCCACGAACTCGTTGCCCAGCACCTCGCGGCCGCGCTCGTACGGATGCCGCCGTTGAAAACGAACTCGGCGCCAGCTTCCGGGCCGCGGTCGCAGCAATGAGAGAGCCGGCGACGCTTCCTGATCGGCAGCGTCACCTCGACCGGTGGGTTCGCGCTCACCCTTGCCGCCCCAGGGCCCTGCCCGGGCTCGACTCGAGCCCGGCTGTCCAGAGCTTCGCTCTCGCCAGTAGGCGGCAAGCGAGGCCATCACCGGGTACTGCTCCGAATCCACGGATGTCAGCGCAGACTTCCCCTGGCCGCTTCTCACTGGCCGGCGCCTGGCGGCCTCTCCGTGCAACTCCCCAACCATGAACCCCCAGATGATGCGATTCGCAGTGGCTGCCTGCGGCAGAGTCAAGCCGCTGGCGAGCAGCGCAGCGTAGATCCCCTCCATGAGCCAGATGATCGAAGGACCGACCCGGCCGCCAGCGATCGCATCCAGAACCCAGGGGACCTCGGCCAGGCCGTCGTGTTGCCAGCAGATGAGAGCGACGAGGCGCTCGCGCGGATCATCAGGCAGGTCGGGGCGCGGCTGGCGTTCGATCAGCCGGTCCATAAGGCCGGCCAGCAACTCGTCCTTCCCCGAAATATGTCTGCAGATGGCCATCGGAGAACAGCCCAGCGTTTCGGCGACCCGGCGCATCGAAAGCGCCTCGCTCCCATCCTGTTGGATGAGCCGTTCCGCGACATGGAGCGCAGCTTCCCTCGAGAGCCGCGCTGGGCGCCCGGGTTTGCGAGGAGGCTCCGACTTGGCCTTCACGCCACTCAGTGTCGCACCGCAAGGCTCAGCTTGCGGCTTGGACGGACACTGCATCGAGCGGCGGGGCACTCCTCGATCGAACGGCCATTGCCTCCAATACGCGCACCGGCGGAACGGCCCGGTCCGGGTCGCGCCGTGCTCTGACTCAGTCCGGCGAAGCCTCGAGTCAACCGGAAGCGGTTTCGCGATCTCCCGAGTTCCGGCCGGACCGCTTCAGCGTAGTGCACGGGGCTGCCGACCTGCGCGAGGTTATCAGCAGCGTGGTCGATTGGACCTGGAGCGCGCTGCGTTCGGCTCCGCCGGAGCTGCGGCGTACGGCGCTGTACCAGGACTGGGTCTTCGGACTACACTGCACCTCTAAGTCTGCGAGCCCGGAGGCATCTCGTTGGACCTGCGCTCAATTCCCAGGTTCGTCTGCGCGCTCGGATTCGGGCTCGCGGGAACGGCAGGCTGCAGCATTCACCTCGGCCTCGCACCGCAGCCCGGCCCGCTTCAGGAGACCGTCGTGGCCGGCGATGCGGGTCCCAAGTTCGCCCTGATCGAACTCCGCGGCGTGATCACCGAATCGGCTGAGAGTTCCCTGTTCGCGCCCGACCGGCCGAGTCACGTGTCACTCACCCTCGAGGCCCTGGATCGCGCCGCCAAGGATGAGGTCGCGGGTCTCTTGCTGTCGATCCATAGCCCCGGGGGAACGGCCACAGCGAGCGATACGCTCTTCCACGAAATCGAACGCTGGAAGGCAGAGAACGAGAAGCCGGTCCTCGCGTTTTTGGATGGGCTCGCGACTTCGGGCGGCTACTACGTGGCGATGGGCGCGGATCACATCCTGGCACACCCGACGACGGTCACGGGATCGGTCGGGGTCGTCATGGTTGGCGTCAACGTCTCGGGCCTGATGCAGAAGGTCGGGATCGCGGACCAGACGCTGACCAGCGGCTCCTTCAAGGACGCCGGTTCTCCACTCCGCCCGATGCGGCCGGCCGAACGCGCGCAGCTTCAGAGCGTGATCGATGACCTGTTCGCGCGCTTTCGCAGCGTCGTGGTCGAGCGACGCCCGGAACTCGACCCGGACGCGCTCGCGGAACTCTCGGACGGCCGCGTCTACTCGGCACCGCAGGCGCTCGAGGGCAACTTGATCGACGCGATCGGCTACTTCGACGACGCGATCGATTGGCTCGAATCGCAGGCGGGCGTCACGGAGTCGCGCATCGTCACCTACCACCCGCGCGGGGACTTCCGCAGCAACGTGTATGCGAGCGCACCCGTGCAGACGGTACAGATCGACCTGCTGGGCACGTTTCTGCCACGTCTGGCGCCCGGCTTCTACTACATCTGGCGCCCGCTGCTCGCTGACTGAGGCACAGGCCTTCCGGTGCGCCGGCGTGTAGTTCGACAACCTGCCGGTGGAGCCGACGGCCATCGCAAAGCCCGGTTACGAATTCGAACACGGGCCATCCCCGTCACTCCTGATCCCCTTCGCCCGGCACGGGCCAGTTCTTGCCGGGGCCAGGCGTCGGCGGGCGGTACAGCCCATAGGTATGACACGGAAGACCGAGCTCCTCGGAAAGCTCTCGGATGAATTCGGGACCGGCGTAGTTGCGAACTGCCGCGACCCGACCGTCGACCTCGTCGATTCACGTGACGGACACCAGCCCCTCGACACCACCACGCTCCTGCAGTGAGACGATGATCGGCTCGTCGTAATACAGCCTGCCGATCAGCCCCTAGCTGCCCTCGGCCACCCGCACCGGTGCTGCCCGGAACCCCGAAGCGATCCGGGCCACCCCTGGTCGCGCGCAGCCCTCAACCAGCTTCTGGTTCGCAGACCGCCCCCCAGTTGGAAGCTGAACCCAAACGACCGGCTGTTCCTTCGATCCGCTGGGCCGCCAGGCTGGCGCTCTTGACGTCTCGGGTCTCCGGTAGTTCCTAGATGTCGGAACCTGGGCGCTGGAACCGCTCGCCCGAAAGGCCGAAGGCGACTCTCGCCCAAACTAAAGAGCGTTCAAAGACAGAATAAAAGTAGAGAGACCTTCGCGGCATCTCGTAGAATGTGCCACGATTCGAATGGGCCGCGCGTCGACTGGCGCGGTCCACCCTGGGAGTCTCGAATGCCCGAGTGGCAATTGGCCACCGCTATTGGAATCGCGCTACTGGTGGCGATGACGACCCACCTCTTCTACCGGCGTCCTCCCGCGGCACTGTGGCCAGCGCTTCCGCTGGTCTTCGGGGCAGCGTTGGTCTTCTCCGTCGGAGACCTGATCGCGAACCAGTGGGCGCAGAACGAAACGATTCGATGGGCCGGAATGATCATGATCTACACCGGCCTCCTTGTGATTGGCCCGGGTTGGTGGCTGTTCTCGCGCAACTTCTCGCAGATGTATGGCTATCGGCGCGTCGCCTTCCGGTCCGGCCTCGGCGTCCTGGTGACGATCAATGTCCTGCTTTGGATCGGTCTCATCACGAATCCTTGGCACGGATGGTTTCTGGAAATGCAGGCTGGCTTGCGGAGCATCTACGGTCCGTTGTGGTACGCCACGGCCTTCCTGAACTACGCTGCCTTGTTGGCTGCGATCTGGGTGCACGCGAGGGAGAGCTTTCGCCTGCCCGATCCGGTAATCCGCTCCCAGTGCCGCTTCCTTGTCGTCGCCGCTGCGATTCCACTGGTGCTGAACATGGGCTACGTGTTCAACCCGAGCCCGCCTTTGTACGATCCCACGGCGCTGGGCTTCGCGCTGAGTTGCGCGGTGTTTCTTTTCGCCGTACAGCGTCGCGACCTCTTCGTTCTAGAACGGGTTTCGCTCCCCAGCGTTCTCAATGACGATGCCGATGCCATCCTCATACTCACGATGCATCGGCGGCTCCTCTTTTCCAATCCCGCTGCCGAGATGCTATTCGGCCCCGGGCAACTCGTTCCGGGAGCCTCGGTCACCGACCTACTGGGGACCACGGTGCCGAGTTTCGCGATCAGCGAGGCAACGAGGGGATCTTCGGGGGCCGGTTTCAAAGAACATCGCTTCGTGTCCTCCTCCGAAACGGAGACGTGGATCGTCATCGAGGTCTCACATGTCAAACGCAGTCGCGGCGTGCCCGCGGGTCTTTGCTTGCGCCTGCGGGACCAGACTGAGCTTCGCACCGCGAGACGCAAGGCCGAAGAGCCCTTAGCGCTTCTCGAAGCGGTAGACCTCGCCGCAGGCGAGGGCATCCTGGTCAAGGACATCAGCGGCGAAATCCGTTACGTGAACGAGGCCTTCGGCAGACTCTGGAATATGTCCAGCGAAGAGATGCTCGGCATGGGGCATTCGCTTCAGGTGCATCTAGGGACCATGGTTGTGGAGCCGCCCTCCGAGACCATGCAGAGGATGTGGCACCGCTCAGCCGACAAATTCGATTCGACGCGTCGTGAATCCGCCGACCTGTCGCTGCTCGATGGCCGCACCCTGGAGGTGGAGACCCTTCCGCTAGCGACCGAGAAGGGCTTCCTGGGCCGCGCCTGGCGGATCGTAGATGTGACCCAAGCGCGGCGGGAATCACAGGCAATGATTCAGTCACAGAAGCTCGAGGGACTTGGCATGCTGGCCGGGGGTATTGCGCACGACTTCAACAACCTGCTGATGGCGATCCTGGGAAACGCGGAACTCGTACGCGAGGGCCTGCCGCCCGACTCCCCCGTTCGCCCACTCCTCGTGGACCTCGAAGCTGCGGCCTCCAGCGGCAGTGACCTTACCGGGCAACTGCTCGCCTACGCGGGCAAGACCACCTTCGTGAGCGAGAGGATCGACCTCTCATCGCTCGTACGCGATGTGACGAGCCTGATCGCAGTTTCGATTCCAAAGAAAATCGAAACCAGCTTCGAACTGACGGAAGACCTGCCGTCCGTGCGCGGCGCTCCCGCAGAACTCCGCCAGCTCATGATGAACCTCGTGACCAACGCCGCAGAGGCCATCGGTGACGCTAGAGGAAAGATCACGATTCAGACGGGGCTCGGAGAACCAGGCTCGATGCCCGGTGCAAAGATGTCCGTGGCACACGGGAAGGCGCGGGGTCCGTCGGTTTATCTGCGGGTCACAGACGACGGGCTCGGAATGGATCCCAAAACTCTCGAGAAGATCTTCGATCCATTTTTCACAACCAAAGTCAGCGGACGGGGCTTGGGTCTGGCGGCGACTCTCGGGATCCTCAAGGGTCATGAAGGGCTGCTGCGAATCGAGACCGCGCCGGGTGTGGGCAGCGCGTTCGTCGTGATACTTCCGATCGAAGCGGGAGAGGCGGGCGAGCCTGCCCCGATGGATCCCCTGGCCAGTCCGAGAACCTACTCGGGTCGCACGGTGCTCGTGGTCGATGACGAGGTTCCGGTCCGGTCAGTATTGACGAGGGTACTCGAATCAGTCGGATTCGAGGTGTCCACCGCGTCGAGCGGAGAAACTGCGCTGGCGTTCTTAGAAGACGCCGAGTCGTCGGTGGATCTCGTGATCCTCGATATCGGTATGCCCGGTCTGAGCGGCATCGATACGCGCGCTCGTCTGCGCGTCGACCACCCGGATCTTCCGGTGCTGCTATCGAGCGGATACCCCGAGGATGACGTCAAGAAATTTCAGATCGAGAGTCCCTCGCTCGACGCATTTATCCAGAAACCGTATCGGAACGCCGCGCTCCTCAAGATGATCGAGCGTCTGCTCCGGAGCGACAAGGAGTGATGGCACCAGAATGCGGCCATGCC
>JAYZEO010000061.1:0-6592 GCA_036337215.1 Myxococcota bacterium
GGTACCCGGCGCGCCGCTTCGAGCACGCGGGGGTGGCGAATGCCTCGCGCCTCGAGTTGGGACCGCACCATATCCAGGCGCTGCTCGCTGCCGGACGCCGCATCATCCAATGGCGACTCTCCTTCGAACCGGGCTCGATGCTAGCAGGGCTCGGCGCGCAGGCTGCGAATCTGCCAAGCTGGGCGCCGTCATGGGTCGCCGTGAGACATCCTTCCTGCTCTCGATGCTGCTGGTGGCCGCCTGCACCACGAATCCGGTGAGTGGTCGGCGCGAAGTCGTGCTGATGTCCGAGGAGGAGGAGCAGGAGATCGGGCGGGAAGCCGCGGAGCAGGTCCAGATCCAGATGGGGCTGCTGCCCGAGGATCCGCTCAGTGCCTATGTGCAGGAGATCGGCGAACGCCTGGCGCGGCTCTCGCCGCGGGCCGGGATTTCCTACCAGTTTCGGATCGTCAACCTTCCCGAGGTCAATGCTTTCGCGCTGCCGGGCGGGTACGTGTACGTCTCCCGTGGCCTGCTGGCGCTCGCGAACTCCGAGGACGAACTCGCGAACGTGATGGCCCACGAACTCGCGCACGTGGCCGCGCGGCACGCGGCCCAGCGGCACTCTCGGGTCGTGGGTTCCGGAATCGTGTCGGCGCTCGGGATGATTGCGGCCGGCGCCTTCGGTGGGAGCGATGCCGCGCTGATTGCCGGTCAACTCGGGGGTGCCGCCGGAATCGGGATGGTCGCAGCCTACAGCCGCGACCAGGAACGCGAGGCAGACCGTGTAGGGCAGGATCTGGCTGCGCGGGCGGGCTGGGATCCTGCCGCAATGCCGAGCTTTCTGGAGTCGCTCGCACGCTCCACCCGCCTCCAGCACGGGCCGGGGCGCGGGCGCGGCTTTTTTGACACCCACCCGACTACACCGGAGCGGGTCGGCAGAACGAAATCGCGCGCGCGAATGCTCGCCCAGGGCCCCGCGCTGCCGATCGCGCCGACACGCAGGGAGTATCTGGCCCGGATCGGCGGCGTCCTGCTCGGAGAGGACCCCGCTGCGGGTATCCTAGAGGAGAATCGCTTTCGCCACCCGGACCTCGACCTGTTCCTGCGTTTCCCGTCGGGCTGGGCGACCCGGAATATGGGGCCCGCAGTCGAGAGCGTATCGAAGAGCCAGGCGGCCAGCTTCTCGCTGGAGTTACAGGGATCCGACTCGGAGCCACGGCGGGCTGCCGATGCGTTCACCGAAGCAAACCGGATCCAGGTCCGGAGCTTCGGCAAGCGTCGGGTCAACGGCCTGCGCGCCTACCGTGTGATCGGCTCCGGCGGAACGCGCAAGGGCTTCCAGGGCCTGCACATCACCTGGATCGCGCAACGCGGCCGCATCTTCCGCCTGACTGGAACGACCTCGATGGACCGGCTCGCCTACTACCAGCCGCTCTTCGACAAGACAGCCCAGAGCTTCCGGCCTCTCACGGAGGAAGAACTGGCCGCCTTCGAGACCCGGCGACTCGAAATCGTGGTTGCAGAGCCCGGCGAGACCATCGCCGAACTCTCGCAGCGCACCGGGAACGGCTGGGCGATCGCCGAGACGGCGGTCATGAACGAACTGCGCCAGACCGCGAAGCTGCGGGCCGGTCAGCGAATCAAGATCGCGATCGTCGAGCCTTACCTGCCGGGCTCGAAGCACGAGCACGGATCCTAGCGAGCGCTGCATCGAAGGCGCAGGGCGCGTGTTCCGGCCGTCCCTTTCGTGGCGCGGCTACTTCGGGTCGTTGAACTTCGGCTCGCGCCGCTCCAGGTTCGACGCCACGGCCTCGATCTGATTGGGCGTTCCGATCAGGCCGGCCTGCGCCTGCGCCTCTCGTTTGAGCCCGTCGGGCAGCGTCGACTGCACACTCTGGTTCAGCAGCCGCTTGCCGGCCCGGATCGCGTCGGGTGATTTCGATGCGATCTCTCGCGCGAGTTCCAGCGCCGCTGCCGTCGGATCGTCGGCCGTGCGGGTTGCGAGTCCCAATTCGACGGCCTCGGTACCGGAGACGACGCGCCCCGAGAAGGTGAGTTCCTTTGCGACGTCGAGCCGGACCAGGTGGCGAAGCGTCTGGGTTCCCGACATGTCGGGGATGAGCCCCCACTTGATTTCCAGCACCGACAGCCGCGCGTCCGGTGCGACGATGCGGATGTCGGCAGCGAGCGCGACCTGGAGGCCCCCGCCGTAGGCCACTCCGTGTATGGCCGCGATCACGGGGACCGACAACTCCTGCCAGGCCCACGCTGCGCGCTGCGCGAAGTTCGCGGGACTTTCCACTTTGGAGCGGGAGAGAAGTCCCGAAGAGCGGTCGCCTTTCGCGCGGTCCTGGTCTGCCATGGCCGCGAAGCTCGCCATGTCGAGACCGGCGCAAAAACAACGTCCCTCTCCCGAGAGCACCACCACTCGAACGCCCGGATCCTTGGCGAGTTCGTCCGCGGCCTGCGCGAGCCCCTGGAACATTTCGGGGTCGATTGCATTCATCTTCTCGGGGCGGTTGAGCTTCGCTTCGGCGATGCCATCGCGAACTTCGATCAACATGCGGTCGGACATAGGGCGTCTCCTTCTCTGCGCGAGCGATTCTCCCAGATCCGCGTGTCTCCGTCGATCAGATCTGAATCTGCTCCCAGGCCCCCGAGCGGAAGCGCCAGATCAGCGCGAGCGCCAGCAGCGAGACGTAGATCGAACCACCGATCCACGCACCGGTGGGTCCGCCATCGAGGTGGACTCCGAGCAGCCACCCGAGCGGCAGGAACACGCCCCAGGCGAGCAGCGTCTGCACGACCAGCGGCCAGCGTGTGTCACCCGCGCCGCGCAGTGCGCCGGCTGCGACGATCCCGAACGCGTCCAGCAACTGGAACAGGGCCCCCAGCATCACCAGGGGACGCCCGAGCCGGAGCACTTCCGGGTCGTCGGAAAAGACTGAGAGCAACTGCTCGGGCAGCGTCAGGAGCGGAATCGCGATCAGGCAGGCGAGAACCGCCGCGAACTTCTGCGACGATCGGAAGCTCTGCCGCGCGGCGCGGATATCCCGGGCCCCGAGGTAGCGTCCGACCAAAGTCGAGGAAGCCACGGAGATTCCGATCGCCTGCATGAACGAGAGCGAGAGCAGCACCACGAAGGCCTGGCTCGCCGCCATCTCGGCGTTGCCCATGCGCGCGATCAGCGTCGAGAACACCGCGAACGCGAACATGTCGAGCACCCACTGCCCCCCGATCGGGAGGCCGGTGCGCACGAAGCGCCGCACCTTTTCCGACTCGGGCGCGACGGGAGTCCCCGAGTACTTTCGGCGGATCCAGGATCGACTGAAGGCGATCCACATGAAGCCCGCGTATACCCACTCCGCGATGGCGGTGGCTGTTCCGGCGCCGACCACCCCCCACTCGGGGAGGCCGAACTTCCCGAAGATCAGCCCGTAGTCGAGTACGGCGTTTACGGTGTTTGCGGCCAGGGTTGCGTAGAGCGGGGTCCGCGTATCGCCGATGCCGCGGAAGAACGAGGAGAGGGTCATGGCCATCGAGAGCCCGACCGCACCGAGCAGTCGCGGGCGCAGGTAACTGCCGGCCGTTTCCTGGAGTTCCGGAGAGGGCCCGAGCAATCCCAGGAAGGGCTCCAGTGTGAACCAGAGGACGGCCGAGACGATCATCGTCCCGGGGACCAGCACGTACAGCGCCTGCCAGACCCAGGGAGCGCAGCGGCTCGGGTTCCCGGCCCCGTCCTCCTGCGACACGAAGGTCTGTACACCGGTTGCGGTGCCGAGGAACAGACAGAGCAGCGTCCAAAGCCAGATTCCGCCGAAGCCCACGGCCCCGAGTTCTACGGCGCCGAGCCGACCGACCATCGCGGTGTCGACGAACTGCATCGCGGTCATCGACATCTGGGTCAGGATGACCGGGTAGGCGAGCAGCCCCATCTCGCGCATGCCGCCGCGCGGAAGCGCCGGGTTGATGGGTGTGACGAGTTCGGTCGGAGTACTCATGAAAACGGTTCCGGAAACGTCGAAGGCCGCGATCGCTTTCACGTCCGCGGCCTTCGCTGGCCCCTCCCGGGGCTTGGCTTGGTCAGCAGTGGACGCGCGTCAGGTTCTCTCACTCTCGGCTGGCCGGAAACGGGCCGAGGCGGGTCGCTTGGCTTGATTGAGGCATTTCATCGGGGTCACCAACTCTCCCGGGCGCAGTAGTTATCACCGCCTGCTGCGCGCTGCAAGCAGGCCGCGACGGTCGGCTTTTGGGGGTGGCCAATATCGGCTAATTTCCCGAATCTCGTTGACTATTCCGGTAGCCTCGGCGTCGTGCCCCGGCTACTCGAAGCCGCCATTGACCGACTCGCGAACTCGATCGCGGCCTCCACCTCGGCAGCGCTCCGTCACCCGGCGCTCACGCTGGTGCTCACGGGCGCACTCTGCGCCTGGCTCGCGTTCGGTGTCGCCCGCCTGGAGCAACTTTCCTCGCTGTTGGGCTTTCTACCCCGGGACAGTCCGGCCGTCGCTCGCTACGACCGCTTTCTGGACGAGTTCGTGAGCGATGAACTCATCCTGGTTGCCGTGAGTTGCGCGCGCAGTGAACGTTGTACCCGGGTGTTCGAGCCCTGGGTGCTCGCCGAACTCGGTGCCCTCGAGGAAGATCTCTGGGGCCTGCCTGGCGTGGATCGTGTACTGGGACTCACGAGCGCCCCGTACCTGGACGCGGAGGGCGGCAGTCTTCGGATCCGTCGTATCGCGGACCTTGCGACCACGGAGGAGGCCGCGATCCGGGATCTCACGACGAGGGTGCTCGGGGACCCTTCGTTCGTGGGTGTCTTCGTTTCCGCGGATGCCGACACCGCGGGGCTCGTGGTGCAGTTCCCTTCTCGGACGCTCTCGGAACGGGAGCGGCACGTGCTTGTCACGAAACTGCTTTCGATCCTCGAGGAGTTCGAGCGGACGACCGGGCTCGTGGCTTTCGCGGTCGGGCAGCCGGTCGCTTCGACGCTCAGTAACCAGAACACGCGAGGCGATCTCGCGCTCTTGATCCCGCTCATGTTTCTGGTCGTGGTCGTGGCCTTCTACCGGGTGTTTCGTTCCCTGGTCGCGGCGGCGGTGCCCCTGATCTGCGTGGCGGTCGCGACCCTTCTGGCCTTCGGTTTGATGGGGCACCTCGGTATTCCGGTCACGGTCGTGAGTTCGATCCTGCCGATCCTGATCGTCGTGATCGGCGTCACCGACGCGATGCATCTGATGACCCGTTACTTCCGCCACCGCGATCTCGGCAGTTCGAATCGCGCGTCGCTCGAGCGGGCGGCCCGGGAACTCGGGGTTCCGAGCCTGGTGACCGCGCTCACGGGCTCGCTGGGCCTGCTTTCATTCCTGCTGGCGCCGATCGCGCATCTTGGCGAGTTCGGTACGATGGCCGCGGTCGGGATCGCGGGCGCCTTTGTGGCGACCTTTACGCTGTTGCCGGTGCTCGTGCTGCTGTTTCCCCCACGCGTTCGCCACAGGCCCAACCTCGAACTCGGAGACCGGGTGCTGGCGGGAATTCACGCTTTCAGCACGCGCAGAGCAGGACTCCTGATCTGCCTTTCGCTCGTGGCCCTGGTAGCGGCCGGCGTCGGGATGAGTCGGATTCGCGTACAGAACGATCTGTTTCAGATCCTGGACGAGGCGGATTACATCTTCCGTTCCGAAACTTTCGTGTCGGATGAACTGCGGAATACCCGGACGCGCGAGATTCTTCTCGAAGCGTCTCCCGGGGTCTCGCTCAGTGACGTCAACGCGTTGAGGGAAGTGGCCGGCGCCGAGCGGGCATTGCTCGCGAGCCCCTACGTGAAACGCGTGGACTCCGTACTCGCGCTGTTGCGACGGATGGACATCCTGCTCGGAGATGGGGAACGGGGCCCGGGAGCGACTTCGGATTCCAGCCGGGAGATCGAGGAGCGCCTGTTTCTGCTTCAGTCCGCAGATCCCGAGTGGCTCGAGTCGCTCGTGAGCATCGATCGGCGGATGGTTCGACTTTCGGTTCCCTGGCCAATCCTCGACTCGAGTACGAACCTGGCTGAGGGTCGAAGGCTCGAGCAGGCGGTTGCCGCGGCCGCCCCCAGTTGGTCGGTGTCGACCACGGGCATTTCCGACCTGAATGCGCTGCTGTCGGACCTGGTACTCCGGACCCAGGTGAACAGCTTCAGCGGTGCCTTCGTCACGATCCTGATCGTGCTCGCGCTGCTGGTGGCCTCGCTGCGTCTGGCACTGCTCGGCATGATCCCGAACGTGCTGCCGATCGCGATCTTGCTCGGTCTGATGGGGTACTGGGGAATCCTGCTCGACATCGGGACCGCGACCGTCGCCACGGTCCTGATCGGAATCTCGGTCGACGATACCGTCTACTTCCTGTTGCACTATCGAAACGCCCGGCGGAGCGGCGCGGACGTTTCGGATGCGGTTCGCTTCTCGTTCGAATTTAGCGGTAACGCCGCGATGTTCTCGACCCTGATCCTCGCGGCCGGGTTTTCGTTGCTCGGGTTCTCGAACTTCCAGAGCCTGGCCTACCTCGGGATTCTCTCGGCGCTCGCCGTGGTACTCGCGGTGGTTTCCGAACTGCTTCTGCTTCCGGCGGT
>JAYZEO010000062.1:0-9023 GCA_036337215.1 Myxococcota bacterium
CCGAGGGTTCCTGCGGACGGCGCCCCGCCAGCAGGTCCAGGCGATCGAGGAGATCGTGCAGGCGGTTCAGTCTCTGGGTCAGCGCCGGGTCGGCGCCCTGTTGGTCATGGAGCGGGAGTTGAGTTTGGAGGACCACCTCGAACTCGGAACGCATATCGATGCGGCGATGACCCGGGACTTACTGATCGCGCTGTTCCTGCCCTACTCGCCGCTACACGACGGCGCGGTCGTGATCCGCGAGGGTCGCGTGGTCTCGGCTCGCTGCATCCTGCCGCTCGGTCTCAGTTCGAATCTCCCGGCAACTCTAGGGACCCGACACCGCGCAGCCGTGGGGATTACCGAGGAGACCGACGCGATTGCGATCGTGGTTTCAGAGGAGACCGGACGCATTTCGCTCGTGGCCGCAGGTGTGATCGAAGAAGCTCTCGACGGTCCGCGGCTTCGTCAGCGGTTGCTACGCCTTACGGGACACATTCGAGAACCCGAAGCGCCGGCCCCGCTCCTCGAAGCACCGCCAGCGCGAAGTCCCGAAGATCCGGCGGGCGAACAGAAATCGCCGGACCCGGTGTCCGATCCCGCTCGAGTCCCGGAGCCGTCCTCCTGAGCCATGCGAATTTTCAACAACGCGCTCTACAAGATCGTGGCCGTACTCCTCGCCATTTTGCTGTGGATGGGAGCCCAGGGGTTTCGTTCAATCGAGCAGGGTCTCGACATTCCGATCGCACTCGAGAATGCCCCGGAGGACGTCGTCGTGATCGGGCAGTCTGCCCGCGAGGTCAATCTCCGCCTGAGCGGCAGCCGGGCCGCGCTGCGCCGTGCTGCGAAGCAGTTGGTGCGGTACCCGATCGACCTGTCCGGGGTCCGGCCCGGGGAAGCGCGATTCGCGGTCGAGGTAGAGCGGCTTCAGATTCCGCGGGGCGCCACGGTTTCGGCGCGTTCGCCCTCGACGGTCACCCTGACCCTCGATCCTCGCGTGGCCAAGAGCGTTCCGGTTCGCGTGGATCTGTCCGGCGCACCGCCCGAGGGCTACCGGGTACTGGGGGTGTCGGTCGAGCCCGAGAAGGTCAACCTCGAGGGCGCGCGTGTCGCGATGCACCGGATTCGCGACGTCATGACCGACCGGATCGACGTGGGTCGACTGGAAGCGAGTGAGGTCTTCGAGACGCGGCTCTTTCTCGAGAGTTCGGATGTCTGGAGGGTTGAACCCCTGGGTCCGATTCGGGTAGAGGTTCGCATCGAAGGTCCCCCCGAGGAAACGGAGCTGGGCGAATCGCAGGCCGGGGACGTGGAGGCCGAGGGATGAAGCAGGCCGGGATCGGCAGCCAGGTAGCTTCGGAGTCCAGCCGCAAGCTGTTCGGGACCGATGGGATTCGTGGACTAGCCAACGAATACCCGATGCGCGGAGAGGTGATGCTCGAGCTCGGCCGCGCACTCGCCATGGTGTTTCAGCTCGGTCCAGCGCAGGTGCGTGAGCACCGGGTCCTGATCGCCAAGGATACGCGGCGCTCGGGTTACATGCTCGAGGACGCCCTCGCTGCCGGGATCTGCTCGATGGGCGTAAACGTTCTCCAGGTCGGGCCGATGCCGACGCCCGGACTCGCGTTCCTGACGGCAGACATGCGCTGCGATGCAGGCGCGATGATTTCGGCCTCGCACAATTCTTTCGAGGACAATGGCATCAAGTTCTTTTCGGGCGACGGCCTCAAGCTTCCCGATGCGACCGAGGCGCGGATCGAGTCTCTGATGTTTTCGGAAGAGCTCCGTCGAGAGCGGCCGGTGGGAGCCGACATCGGGCGGGCAAGGCGGATCGACGACGCCTCGGGGCGCTACATCGTCTTTCTGAAGAAGACCTTCCCCGAGGAGTTCGATCTCGAGGGTCTGCGGATCGCGATCGACTGTGCGAACGGTGCGGCCTACCACGTAGCGCCGACCGTGCTCGAAGAACTCGGCGCCGAGGTGATCCCGATCGGAACTTCGCCGGACGGAACGAACATCAACCTCGAGTGCGGGGCACTGTACCCGGAGAAGATGGCGGAAGCCGTCCGCGCCTCTCGGGCCGACGTAGGCATCGCGCTCGATGGTGACGCCGACCGGGCAATCCTATGCGATGGCACGGGTGCGATCGTGGACGGGGACCACGTGTTGGCGATGCTCGGGATCGACCTGCACAAGAACGGGCGACTGGAACAGGCGATGGTGGTTGGAACCCATTACAGCAATGCCGGGCTCGAGATCGCGCTCGAGCGCCACGGAATCCGGTTCGTGCGCGCGCCGGTTGGGGATCGCTACGTGCTCGAGGCCATGCAGCGGGAGGGAGCCAACCTCGGCGGCGAGAAGTCGGGGCACATCATCCTGCGCGATTGGATTTCGACGGGGGACGGGATGCTGACCGGACTCCAGGTCCTGGCCCTGATGCGACGCACCGGGCGTTCGCTCAAGGAACTGAGGACGGCGATGGAGCAGTTGCCCCAGGTTCTGGAGGGCATCCGCGTGCGTGAGAAGCCGCCGATCGAGAGCCTCGCCGGTGTGTCGAAAACGATCAAGCGCCTGGAGTCCTCACTCGAGGGCCGGGGCCGGATCCTGGTCCGCTACTCGGGCACGGAACTGCTGGTACGCGTGATGGTCGAGGGTGAGAACCAGGCTCAGATCACCAAGGTCGCCGCCGAGATCAGCGCCGAGATCGAGAAGGCGATCGGGGAGGTCGGGCCATCGTGAGGCGACGTTTGGTCGTGAACGTCGATCACGTGGCAACGGTGCGGCAGGCGCGCGGGATTGCGGAGCCCGATCCCGTGGCCGCTGCCGTGCTTGCCGGAATCGGAGGAGCCGACGGAATCGTCGTACATCTACGCGAAGATCGTCGCCACATCCAGGAACGCGATCTGCGTCTCCTCCGCGAAACCG
The DNA here is from genome assembly GCA_036337215.1 of Myxococcota bacterium. Lineage (GTDB taxonomy): Bacteria > Myxococcota_A > UBA9160 > SZUA-336 > SZUA-336 > JABSQV01. The sequence goes on from JAYZEO010000062.1 coordinate 2,902, forward strand.
TGCCCGGTACCCTGTGCCTCGAGATGGCGCCGCTTCCGGAGATGCTGAAGTACGCGCTGGAAGTTCGGCCCTCGTCGGTCACGTTGGTTCCCGAGCGGCGCGAGGAACTCACGACCGAGGGGGGACTCGACCTCGTTGGGCAGCGCGGCGGGGTGCAGGAGATTCTGGGCGCTCTCTCCGAGGCCGGTTTGCGCAGCTGTCTTTTCGTGGATCCGGATCTCGATCAGGTGAAGTCCTGTCACCGCCTCGGGGCCGATGCCGTCGAGATCCACACCGGCGGCTATGCCGATGCCGCTGCGGGCTCTGCCTCCGCCAGGCTCGAATTGGATCGCATCGTAGACGCCGCGCAACTCGCGGTGCGCCTGGGGCTCGAGGTCGGAGTGGGACACGGTCTCGACTATCGCAACGTCGTTCCCCTCGCCGCCCGGCCCGAGATCGAGGAGTTCTCGATCGGGCACGCGATCGTGGGCCGCGCGATTCTGGTCGGGATGGAACGCGCGGTTCGTGAGATGAAGGCCCGTGTCGGCTGAGATCGCGGGCCTCGGCGTCGGCCTGGTCTCGGTTCCGCGACTGCAGCGGGTACTCGATCGCTTCGGAGATCGATTCGAGGAACGGGTTTTCTTGCCGGACGAACTCAGCTACGCCGCGCGCAAGCGAAACCGCGCACACAGCCTGGCGGCTCGCTTCGCGGCAAAGTGTGCCGGACGGCGCGCGCTTGCGAGTGTGCTGGCGGGGCCCGTTGCGCTGCGCGAGATCGAGGTCGTGCGGCTCTCGAGCGGAGAACCGACGCTGCGGCTCACGCGGGAGACGGCTCGCCCCCACGGCTTCCAGTTCGGCCTCTCTCTCACACACGATCCCGATTTCGCGGTAGCCAGCGTGTGGCTGGAGCGAGCGTCGGGCGCGAAGGGGCGGAACTGAGCATGGATCGTGCCCAACTCGCCGGACGCGGCTGGCCCTGCCCGACCGCAGACCAGATGCGGCGCATAGACGCCCACGCGATCCAGCAGTGCGGACTTCCGGGCCGCGTGTTGATGGAGAGCGCGGGTCGGGCCGTGGCGGCGGCGGTGCGGCTGCGCTTTCCGGATGTGCGCCGGCCGCTCGTGGCCTGCGGCGGCGGGAACAACGGAGGCGATGGCTACGTGGTCGCGAGGACGCTTCGAGATTGGGATGCGCGCGTCGCCCCGGTGGTGGTGACCCTCGCCGATCCCGAACGGCACTCCGAGGAGGCCCGGGCCAATCTGGATCTGCTCCGGGGCGCAGAGATCGAGGTCGTGTCGCGCCCGACGCCCGGCCGGCTCCGCGAGCTTCGTGAGGCATCGGACCTGGTGATCGACGCGGTCCTGGGCGTGGGGATCACGCGCAGCGTCGAGGGTGAGTTGGCCCGGGTGTTCGAGTCGCTGCGCGGCGGGGTCCCGGTCGTGGCCGTCGATCTTCCCTCGGGTCTTTCGAGCGACACCGGAGAGCCGCTCGGCGCCTGGCTTCCGGCAGATCTCGTGGTGACGCTCGGATTTCCCAAGCTCGGGCTGGCTCTGGCCCCGCTGGAGGCCGAAATCCTGGTGGCCGATCTGGGACTCCCGCGCGCCTCGCTCGAGGCCTCCGGCGTAGGGCAGTTCCTGCCCGGCGACGCCGCGGCCCGGCGGCTCCTGCCGGTGCGTCCGCTCGTCGCACACAAGGGGAGCTTTGGCCACCTGCTCGTCGTGGCGGGTTCCAGGGGCAAGACTGGGGCTGCCTGCCTGGCGGCCGCCGGCGCGCTCCGGGCCGGAGCGGGCCTTGTGACGGTAGCCGCGCCGCGCGAACTCCACGGGATCTACGAGGAGAAGCTGACCGAAGCGATGACACTGCCGGCGGAAGACACCGGCACGGGTGCGTTCGCGTCGATCGCGGCCAAGACCCTGCTGAGAGAATCCGAGTCACGCGAGGCCCTGGTCGTGGGACCCGGGATCGGCGTTCACCCGGACACCGTGAGCGCCGTGCGCGGGCTGCTAGACGAACTCCGGCTTCCGTGTGTGGTCGATGCCGATGGACTCAACGCGTTTGCCGGCGCGCCCGAGGGGCTCCGCGGCGCCGGGCCGCGGGTGCTGACGCCGCACCCGGGCGAGTTGGCGCGCCTGCTGAGCTGTCAGACGCGAGAGGTCGGCCGCGACCGCGTCGCCGCGGCGCGCGAACTCGCGTCCCGGGCCGCGGCCATCGTCGTGCTCAAGGGTGCGCGCTCACTGGTGGTGGGTCCCGACGGGGACCTGAGCATCAATCCGACGGGCGGCCCGGCGCTTGCGACCGGTGGAACCGGCGACGTGCTGGCGGGCGTGATCGGGGCGCTTCTGGCAGGGGGCCTGGCGCCGTTCGAGGGCGCGGTCCTGGGAGTGTATCTGCACGGGATGTGCGGGGCGCCGCCGCTCGCCCCGGCTTCGGCCGTCGGGAGCGTGGCGGGCGAGGTCGCCGACCGCATTCCGCTGGCGTGGCAAGCTCTCGAGGGCTCGGAGTCTCGGGCGGAGGAACCGCTTGGTGACCTTCTGCGGCGATTCCCGTAGTCCGGAGGAGACGCGGAGGCTCGGGGCCGCGATCGGGAAGTCGGCGGAAGCCGGAGACGTGATCGCGCTCGAGGGTCCGCTCGGGGTCGGGAAGACCTGCCTGGTCCAGGGCATCGCCCGTGGCCTCGAGGTGGACGCCCGCACCCCGGTGACGAGCCCCAGCTTCACGCTGGTCGGTGAGTACGAGGGTCGCGTTCCCTTGCGTCACGCGGACTTCTACCGGGTCGAGAGCTATCGGCGGCTCGAGGATGCGGGCTTCGACGACCTGCTCGACGGCCGCGGCGTGGTCGTGGTCGAGTGGCCCGAGCGCTTCCCCCAGGCGCTTCCCAGCGGGCCTCTATTGATCGAATTGGAGTTTGTTGGAGAATCGTCCCGCCGGATCCGGCTTTCGGCCTCCGGCGGACGAGCGAAGCAGCTCCTGGAGCACGCGGCAAAGCAATGGCCCTGATCGTTCAGAAGTTCGGAGGTACCTCGGTCGGGGACACCGACCGGATTCGCGCGGTCGCGAGTCGCGTCGTCGAGGCCCACAAGCGCGGCGACGACCTGGTGGTGGTGGTCTCTGCGATGGCGGGCGAGACCGACCGCCTGGTCGCGCTCGCAAATGCGACCTCTCCCGACCCGGATCGGCGCGAGTTCGACGTCCTGCTCTCGACCGGTGAGCAGCAGACCATCGCGCTGATGGCGATGGCGATTCGGGCGCTCGGCGTTCCGGCGCGCTCGTTCACCGGGGTACAGCTCGGCATGCGTACCGACGGCTCCCACGGGCGCGCGCGGATTCTCAGCATCGACGCGAGCCGGATCCGCCGGGCGCTCGAGCGGGGTGCGGTCGTCGTGGCAGCGGGCTTCCAGGGCACCGACTCCGAGGGAAACATCACGACGCTCGGGCGCGGGGGATCCGATACCAGCGCGGTCGCGCTGGCCGCGGCCCTGGCTGCCGATGTCTGCGAGATCTACACCGATGTTCCCGGGATCTTCACGGCCGATCCCGGCGTGGTCGCGAACGCGCGAAAACTCGGGCACGTCGCGTACGACGAGATGCTCGAAATGGCGAGCCTCGGGGCCAAGGTTCTGCAGTTGCGCTCGGTCAGTTTTGGCAAGCAATACGGCGTTCGGATCCACGTGCGCAGCACGTTCGAACGCGAGGAGGGTACCTGGGTGGTTCCGGAAGAAGAGGCGATGGAGCGGCTGGTTGTATCCGGCGTGACCTACAACCGCAACGAAGCCAAGGTGACGATCTCGGGGGTGCGCGATACACCCGGTGCTGCGGCCCTGATCTTCAAGCCCCTGTCGGATGCCGAGATCGTGGTCGACGTGATCGTTCAGAACGTGTCGGAGGACGGGCGGACCGACGTGACCTTCACGGTGCCGCGTCCGGATCTGGGGCGCGCGCTGCAGATCGCGGAAGGCGTCGCCAGCGAACTCGGTGCACCCGGCGTCAGTTCGGACGATAGTATCGCCAAGGTCTCCGTGGTGGGGCTGGGCATGCGCGACCATGCCGGTGTTGCGGGACGAATGTTCTCGGCGCTGGCGGAGGAGGGGGTCAACATCCAGATGATCAGCACCTCCGAGATCAAGGTTTCCGTCGTGATCGAAGAAAAGTATACGGAGCTCGCCTGCCGCGCACTCCACGATGCATTCGAGTTGGGCCAGGAGCCGCGCGCCTCCGAGGAGGGGCACGGCCCCCCGCCGGAATGAGCGACCCGGAACCGGGCGGGACGCCGGGTGGCGTGCGGGTCACGCGGGTTCCCGTGCTCGACGGGGCGCGTCTCGCGGTCTGGCTCGCGCTCGCGGGAGCCGTCTCGATCGCGGGCATCGAGCCCGGCGACCCGACCCCGGTGGCCCTGGTCGCGGACGCGTCGGGCTGTCGGCTCGACCATCCCGGGGCCGCGGGTTCCTGCCGATGCGCAGAACTCACGGGCCTGCAGCGCCGCCTGTTTGGCTGGCCGATCCCACTCAACCAGGCTGCGCCGGAGGATCTCTCAGTACTGCCCGGCATCGGTCCGGTGCGCGCTGCGCGACTCGTCGCCGAACGCGAGCGGCGCGGCGGTTTTGACCGCATCGAAGAGCTGTTGCGCGTTCGCGGCGTCGGCCCGCACAGCGTCGAGGCGCTCCGAACTGCGGTGTTCCTGTCCGGGCCCGACCCGGCCTGCTCCGCGGCCCTGACCGCGCGCATACCAAAGAGCAGCGCCCGCTAGCATGTCGGCCCTGCTCGAGCGCTCGCTCGCTCAAGCGGCCTCGCTCCGCACCGCCCTGGTTGCAACTGCGGGTGTGCGCTTCGGAATCCGAACCATCGAGGGCTTTCAGCGCGACCGCTGCCTGCTGCGGGCGTCGGCACTCACGTATTCGACGCTGTTGGCTGTGGTTCCGTTGCTCGCGGTGGTGTTGGCGGTGCTCAAGGGAGCGGGTTTTGATGAACTGCTCCGCCCGTTTCTGCTCGACCGCTTTCCGGTGATCGACCAGAAGTCGATCGATGATCTGCTGGCCTACATCGGGCGCGCCAACGCACAGGCAGTCGGGGGCGTCGGCCTCATGCTGCTGTTCGTGTCGGCCTGGACACTGTTCGGGAACGTCGAGCAGTCGTTGAACGACATCTTCGGCGTGCGCTCCGCGCGCGGCTACCTGCGCCGAATCGGCGAGTACCTGTCCATGCTCATGGTTGGCTCGATCGTGGTCGTCGTATCGGTCGTGTTGCAGACGCTGCTCGGCAACCCCGAGCTGCTCGTCCAGGTCTTCGGCGACCGCGTCGGCAGCGGCCTGGCGTACGGAATCCTGGCCGCGCTCCCCTGGTTCAGCGTTTGGATCGGTTTCAGCTTTCTGTACTCCTGGATGCCGAACACCCACCTCCCGCTGCGTTTCGCGGTGCTGGGCGGGATCGTCGGCGGGACCCTGTTTCAGGCCGTCCAGCTCCTCTACCTCGAACTGCAGTTCGGCTTCGCGCGCTACAACGCGATCTACGGCGCGCTGGCGCAGCTTCCGGTCCTGTTGATCTGGGTCTACCTGTCGTGGGTCCTGGTGCTGCTCGGTGCGGAGTTGATCGTGAGCGTGCGCGCCGCCGCAGGAACGGACCCCGACGGGTCCGACCCGGGAGCGTCATGGCCGCTCGGGATGGCGATCCTGCAGCTGGTGATCGAGGCCTTCCGGGACGGACGCGCGACCCCGCGTCCCGACCAGCTCGCGATCCGGCTCGGGGTCGACGCGGGCCAGGTGCACGCCGCGATCGATCCGCTACTCAAGTCGGGTATTCTGGTCGACCCGGAGGGCGAGCAGGGGCTGCTGCCCGCCGTGTCGCCAGAGGTGATCTCGCTCGGGCAGGTCCTGTCGGCACTCGGTCAGGGCGGCACGAAGCGCCCCGGTAGCTAAATTCCCAGGATCATGGAAGCCATCTACCTCGACCATAATGCCACCACGCCGCTCCGGCCCGAGGCCTTGGAGGCGATGCGCGAAGTGCTGGAGGAGGTGTTCGGGAATCCCTCGAGCGCTCACTGGGCCGGAACCCGGGCGCGCTCGGCGGTCGAGGCGGCTCGTGCGCAGGTCGCGCGGCTCCTGGGTGCGGCGCCTGAGACTGTCGTTTTTACGAGTTCTGCGACCGAGGCG
>JAYZEO010000063.1:0-15065 GCA_036337215.1 Myxococcota bacterium
GGACCGACTTCGACGCCAGCGCGCAGGCACTCGAGGAGGCGCTCTCGGTTCGAGTGGTCAAGCTCCACTTTCCGCTCTCGGGCGAAACCGCCGGCGGCGGCGAGGAGTACGACGGGTACGTGGACTTGATCTCGGGCAAACACCACAGCTTCGCGCTGGACGAAGCCGGGACGGAGACCGTCGGAGAGCCACCCGAGGCACTGGCCGATGCCCTGCTGGAGGCCCGAATGGCAATGATCGAAGTCATCGCCGAGGCCGACGACGAGATGCTCGAAAAGTACCTCGAGAACGAGAACCTCGACGACGACGAGATCGAGCGAACGCTACAGAAGGGCATCCGCGACGGCAGCATCCTGCCGCTCATCTCGGCAGCCGCGAACCGCAACATCGGTGGAAGTGCACTCCTCGGCATCGCTGCCAACTTCCTCCCCGCACCAGACCGGGCCGTGCGTCCGGCCGCCAACTCGGGCGACGAGGAACTCGTGCTATCCAGCGATCCGGCGGGACCTTTCGCCGCCCTTGTCTTCAAGTCGACCGCGGACCGCTACGCGGGAACGCTCTCGATCCTGCGCGTGATCTCGGGCACGTTGCGCTCGGACATGACGATCCTGAACGCCCGGACCGGTACCCGAGAGCGGGTTTCGAAGATCCTGGGTCTCCGCTGCGAGGAAACCCTGGACCTTCCCGAGATCGGACCAGGCGGGATCGGGGCGCTACCGAAACTCAAAGACACCCAACCTGGTGACACGCTCTCAGACGAGAAGACGCAGATCTCGATCGCGGTATCACCGCCCCCGCGGGGCATGATCTCGTTCGCCGTCTCCGCCAAGAACAAGGGCGAAGAGGACAAGGTCTTCGAAGCTCTGAACCGGCTGCTGGGCGAGGATCCCTGCCTGATCCTCGAGCGTGACGATCGCACCGGCGAGTTCCTGCTGACCGGTCTCGGTCAACTGCATATCGAGGTGACGCTCGATAAGCTGCGCCGTCTCTTCAAGGTCGACGTAGACCTCAAGCCCCCGAAAGTTCCCTACCTCGAGACCATCCTGGGCCGGGCAGAAAACATCGAGGGAAAGCTCAAGAAGCAATCGGGAGGCCGCGGACAGTACGGGGTCTGTTACCTGACCGTGGAACCGGGACCGCGCGGAAGCGAGGTGGAGTTCCGGGACGAGATCGTGGGAGGTTCGATCCCGCGGCAGTTCATTCCCGCGGTCGAGAAGGGCGTGCGCGAGGCCTGCGGGCGCGGCGTGATATCCGACTTCCCGCTGACCGACCTGGTCGTGCGCTGCATCGACGGTAAACACCACGCGGTCGACAGCTCGGAGATGGCATTCAAGACAGCCGGAAGCCTCGGGATCAAGGCGGCCGTCATGCGGGCGAAACCCACGCTGCTCGAGCCGATCATGGACGTGGAGGTCTCGGTCCCGGACGAGAATGTGGGCGACATCATGGGCAATCTGAACAGCCGACGCGGCAAGGTTGCCGGGGTCGACTCCCAGGGCAACGCTCAGTCGATCCGAGCACAGGTCCCCCTGGCGGAGATGCTCACGTATGCCTCGGACCTTACCAGCATGACCGGCGGGCAGGGCTCCTTCACCATGCACCTGGCGCAGTACGAGGAGGTGCCGGCCTCGGTGAGGGAAAGGATCATCGCCGAATCGACGAAAGAGAAAGAGCAGTAGCCGGGGACACGCATCGCGTGGCCCGGCCCGGGGGCCACATGCCAGGCGATCAGAGTTCTCTACAGGACAGCGTACTCGAAACTCTCGGCGCGGGGCGCCGCTACGCGGATCCCAGCGCTCCGGAGCGGGCCCGGCGGATGGCGGCGGGCGGCGCGCTGCCACTGCCGCCGCACGAGGTCGCCGGGGTGCTGTACGCGCTGAGCCTCGATCGCGATGCGGAGGTGGCCCAGAAGGCCTACGCCAGCCTCACGGCGCTTCCCGAGCAACTGGTCGACCCCACGCTCCAGGCCGAGGTTCACCCGGCGCTGCTGAACCTGCTGGCAGAACGGTTCCAGGACGACACGGCCCGGCTCGAGAAGATCGCGCTCAATTCCGCCACGGGAGACGAAACAATCTGCTTCCTGGCCGGCCTGCCCTTCCCGCAGCTGGTCGACATCATCAGTGAGAACCAGACGCGCCTGATGCGCTGCCCCGAGATTCTCGAGGCACTCGGGCAGAATGCGCTCACCAGCCAGGCCACGATCGATCGCATCGTTCAGTTCTTGGGCCTCGGGCGTTCGCCCACCTCTGCGGGGCCTGCCGGGGCCGCACCAGAGACGCAAGAAGTCGAGGCCCGACTGGGGATCGATAGCGCCGAGGGTCTGCCCAAATGTCTGGTCGAGGAGCCCGCGTCCGCGGCCGGCGCGCCCGATGAAGCGGGCCCGCGGCGAACGAGCCTGATCCAGTCGATCCGAGAGATGAGTGTGATCGAGAAGATCAGACTCGCGCGCTTCGGCACCGCAGAGGCCCGCAGCCTGCTGGTGCGTGACCGAAACCGACTGGTGGCACTGGCGACCCTACACAGCCCCAGACTCACGGAGAAAGAGATCATCGCGTGGTCCAAAGCGCGCAATCTTCACGACGAGGTGATTCGCGGCATCGCGGGAACTCGAGAATGGACACGGCTCTACGCCGTCAAGTACGCGCTGGCCACGAATCCGCGCACCCCGGTCGCAGAGGCCGTTCGCTTCGTTCAGACTCTGGTCGAGCGCGACCTGAAGACCCTGGTGCGCAGCCGAGAGGTTCCGTCACCCGTAAGCGAGACGGCACGCAAGCTGCTGATGCGCAAGAGCCAGCGCTGATGAAGGGCACCCGTATTCTGCACCTCGCCCCAGGCACCCCCCCGCATCCCGGGTAGTCGGGGTGCGCAAACAGGTTGCGATCGCCGGACACGGGGAACTCGGGCTCTCGCTGATTCCTCAACTCGATGCCAACCCCGGAATCGAGATCTGCGCGATCGTGACCCCGGACCCCGAGGCGACACGGGCAGCGCTCCGGGCTCTCGGGTCCGAGCTGGCGGATCGGCTGGATGCACGCGTGACCCGGGATCTGGTCCGGGTGCTCGAGGCCCCGGAGCTCCAAGCCGTCATCGATGCGGGAGCCCCGCCCGCATGGCACCCGGCTCTCGCCGAGGCGAGTCGGCGCGGGGTTCAGCTGATCTCGCCGCTGCTCGCGCGGCTCCGCTACGGCTTCGCTCCTGGCGATACCGCGCACCGACCCCAACTGCTCGCCACGCTCGAAGAAATCCTCGACGCATACGACCTGACAGCGGACCCGGCAGAACTCCTGGAGCGGATCCTGGAAATCGCGATCGGCGCGTCCGGCGCCAGCCGCGGATCGGTCCTGCTCTACGACCGGGACTCGGAACGGCTTCGGGTGGCCGCCGCAACCGGGATCGAAACTGAGTTGCTGCCCAAGATCTCACTCGCCCCCGGAGAGGGAATCGCGGGCCGGGCCTTCGAACTCAGACAGGCGCAGCTCGTGACGGGCAAAGCAACTCCGGACAGCTATCGGATCGCACACGAGCGCGACGACGTAGAATCCGCGCTTGCGGTGCCGTTGCTTCACGCGGACCGCGGGATCGGTGTCCTCTGCGTTTCGCGAACGAAACGCCAGCGAGGCTTCGGGCCACACGACCTGAACTTCCTCGAACAGTTCGGGGTCCGGGTGTCCCCGATGATCGCGCGGGCGCGTCAACACGACGCCCTTCGCTTCGACGCTTCGCGGCTTCGCGCACGGGAAGCGGTGCAGGCGGTGCTCGCCGAGCCCACGCCTCTGCTCGCTCGTCTGCAACGCTTCTGCTCGATCTTGTCACGCGAGCTCGAAGGCGGGGTGTGTCACCTCTACCTGCCCGAGTCCGCGCCCAGCCGGATGAGGCTGCGGGCCACCTCGACGGCGGCCGACCTGCTCGACACCGCGGCAGACCTTCTTCCCGGAGAGGGCCACGTGGGCTGGGTGAGCCAACAGCGTCAGCCGCTCCACCTTGGGACCCTCGTCGGGAGTGCGGAGGTCCACGACTGCACGCTTCCGGTCGAAGCTTCGGGAGACCTAATCGGCGTCCTCTCCCTCGAAGGCGTGAGCGAGCCGGGTGCCGCCCGCTCCCTGCGCGATCGGATCGACGCGTGCGTCGAGCTCCTCGGCCGCAACCTCGTCGATGCCAGCCGCGAGGCGCGAACGGAACGCAAAGCCGGGCGGGCCGCCGCGATCAGCCACGCCGCTCTGCGAATGAGTTCGTGCCGGGAAGCCGCCGAACTGCAGCATCTGATCGCGGCGAGCGCGGCGCTCATTCTCGAGACAGACCACGCGGTGCTGCGGCTTCGCGACGAGATCTCCGGTACGCTCGAGATCCGGGCCTACTTCGGCTCTGCGGAAGCAGACGCCCAGCCATCTCTGTTTCGTCTCGAACACGCGTCTGCGGCCGATGTGCTTCGGTCCGGTCGCGCGCGACTCAGCAACGAACTGGATCGGCATCCCGGGTCCGACGCCTACGACGCTGACGTTTCGAACCTGATGCAGGAGCCGATCGCGGTCGCGGGTGTGTCGGTGGGCACACTCTCGGTCCTGGAAAAGCACTCGGACGAGTTGGTTGGGGGAACCACCTTCACGGAGGCGGACGCCGGTGTGCTACGGCAACTCGCGCTACACGCGGGACAGCATCTCGCGCGCATCCAGGGAACACCGACCACCCGGCCGCCGCAGTCGAACGATCCGGTCACCGGACCCGAGGATCGGCGCCAGTTCGAGTTGCGTCTCGACCAGGAACTCGCGCAAAGCGACGGCGAGGGACGTCCGCTCGCCCTGATCCGGCTTCGGATCGAGGGACTCGGAGAACTGGCTCAGCGCCGCGGGCAAGCGGAGGCGGACCGCGTCGCGGGTGAGATCAGCCGCGAACTCGAGGACACGCTGCGAGATTTCGACCTGGTCACACGCACAAACCAGGAGACCTTCCAGCTGCTGATTCCCCAACCCGACGAAGAGATCTCGTCGCTCATCGGCAACCTCGCCCGACGGAGCGCAGAACCGTTGCGGCAACTGGAGCAGCGCTCCGGAGACCGACTGAAACTCGAGTTCGGCTATGCGCGATTCCCCGAGGACGGGAACACCCGCGCCGCGCTGACCGCCCGGTCGGAGCAGTCGCGCCTGCGTTCGTTCCCCTGACCGGCCTGCAGCACGCGACCAGCGCGCTACCAGACCGGCCGCCCGCTCTGATTGCTCACCGTGAGCTGGACCTCGTATAGGTCGCGGACGCGGGTCAGGTAGAGTTGGCTGGTGTCTTCACCGCGCGAGCAGCCGTAGACCACGTAGCGTCCGTTCCGGGAGACAGCCGGAAACTCTTCTTCGAAACTCGACGCGGCAATCTCGCGCTTGCCCGTTCCGTTGGCGCGCATCAGCCAGATGTCCGAGTTCCCACGGCGGCGGGAGGCGTACACGATCCACTTGCCATCCCGCGAGAAGCGCGGGTTGGATCCGCGCGCGATCTGGATCGGCTCTCCGCCCGAGAGCGAAGAGAGGAAGATCAACGCTTCGCGCCCCGGGCGTGGATGCGGCCGCGCGAATACGATCGTGGTGCCGTCAGCCGCGACGTCGGGCTCGACGGCTCCGTCGGTCCCGGGCAGGTGCACCTCACCCTCGAGGTCGGTCTCGACCAATACGTCGAAGTCGTTGCGACCGGCGTGAAGCACGTAGGCGAGGCGGATCGGACCGCGGCCGAACGCGGCGACACCCGCCGTGAAACCGGGGTTGGTTCTTTCGAGCGCACCGGTCAGCCGGTTCCAACTGTAGAGACGCAGGCCCGATCGGGACTCCTCGAGCCTTCCGATCAGAAGCCGCAGGCCGTCATGGCTCCAATCCAGCGGATAGGCACCCGATTCCGTCTCGAGGACCCGGCTCGACTCGCCGGTCGAAACGACGAGCAGCGCGACCTGAGCCTGAAGCCGCGAGCCCAAACCGGACTGCTTCCGACCCAGCAACGTCAGGCCGTCGATGAACTGGTCCACGCCCGAGAGACCCCGGGCGTCCTGTCGCAGGTACGCGATCGGATCCGACGGGACCTCCTGCCGGTCCAGACCCCCGCCGCAGCCGGCGAGCAGGAGCGAGAGGCCCCAGAGTCCGGCCCGGGTTACCGGCCGCGACATCCTAGCTCCTGGGGAGCAACGTCTGGCCGCGAAACCCACCGACGGCGTCGTCCCACTCGAACAGCCCGGCGCCCCGGACTTCGCCCTGCTGGACCGATATCACGACTTGCCCGACCCCGGGCCAGAGCGGGGTCCCGTTGTCACCGAGCGCGCCTCGCAAATCCTCGCGGGACAGGTAGACCTCGGTGTCGATGTGCGAGTGATACACGGTGACGAGGTCGTGCCCCCTGGCCCGGGCCCGTTGCAGGGCCGGCACTAACTCGCGTTCATCGATCCAGAAGCCATGCCCGGCATCGAGTTCCGAGTCACCCTTGCTGTATCGCAGGTTCTGAACATTCGTACAGCGGACCTGCTCCACGGCCTCTCCGCCCGCGGGGCCCGTGAGAATGCCGCAACACTCGTCGGGATAACATTCGCGCGCGTGCGAGAACAACTCGTTCAGCAACTCGACCGGGAGTGTCGCACGACCGGCTTCCGGATCAACCAGAACCGCCGCGCGTTCCCGCCAATCGCCGGGGCGTGGTCGCGGGGTGGCGGCCATCAGATCTCGTACATGGGCGGCTCGGCATCAGCCCGGCGGAGTCCGCGACGCGCCGCCTCCTGACACAGCGACGCGACAGTGATTTCCTCGAGGGCCGCCGCCAGCGATTGCCGCATCCATTCCCACACGAACTCCGGCGAGGCCGACCCTGTTCCAGCGGCATCCGAGACTGCCAGCAGGGATCCTTCAACTGCCACGATCACCTCCGAGAGCAGGATCTCCCCGGCGGGCCGCGCCAGGGAATAGCCTCCGCCCGGACCGCGCTTCGAAACCACCAGACCAGCCCGGCGCAGACGCTGAAAGATCTGCTCCAGGTAGCGCGTCGGACTTTCTTGGCGCGCACTGATCTCTTGCACCCGGACGGGCCTGATCCCGCCATTGTAAGCGAGGTCGAAGATCCCATAGATCGCGTACCGAAGCTGTTGTGTTGCCCGCATCGTCCCGGGACCGCGAGCGTCCCAATAGGACTGTATCACCCTCTGGAATTCACAGGCGGGTCTGGGCTCAGGCTGCCGCAGCTCCGGAATCGGGCGGCGCGCTCCGGACTCCGCTCAGGAACCGGCTTCTGCGGAGGCGTCGGCGCGCTCGGCCGCACCCGCGATGAGCGTCTGGCTCCTCGGGCCGCCCCAGACCACGATCTCGAGCGAGCGCGCGACGTGGTCCAACAGCGCCGCGTACTCTTCCGCGCTGAAGCCGCGACCGAAGCGTGCCAGTGCGACCAGCGCCGTGTCCTTGCGCACCGGGATCACGACGGCACCCCCCCTAACCGAATGCATGCGACGGGTCCCGAGCCCGACCCGCCGCGAAATCGAGAGCTTGCGCGAGCGCCGCCCGTCGATGAAATCGTCACCCCGGTCGATGAGTTCGACCTTCGGGATCTTGCGGTACAGGGCCCGTCGCAAACCCTGGGCCACGAATTTCGGATCCCCGATCCGCTCCGGCAGCGCCGCCAGCCACGGCACCCGCACCCCCACGAACTCGGGCGTCAACCAGAGGAGTGCGATCTCGATCTCGATCGCGTGCCCGGGGCCCGGCGCGGTCTGGGGCCCTCGGTGGCGGGACACCGGCAAAGGCGGCCGTCTCTTACCCAGCCGGAGCATCGGCGCGAGGTCGAACCGGCGCACCCGCCGGATCTCGCTCCGAGCGGGCAACTCGAAGGAGAGCGGGTATTCCGGGTGCCGGACTCGAATCCACTCGATCGGGCCCGGAATCGAGGCACCCTCGCCCTTCGCCACAGCATCGGCTATGGGAAACGAGACGAGCAGCATCAGTATCAATCGCCGGAGCTTCATGCGGGGTTGTCCCATCATAGCTTCGGTTGGGAGCCTTCGCTTGATCCGCGTCTCAGGGCTGAGCAAGGGGTTTGGCGGCCGCATACTCCTCTCCGGGATCGACCTCCACGTGCGCCCGAACGATCGTCTGGGCCTGGTGGGACGAAACGGCACCGGCAAGACGACCCTGCTCCGGATCCTGTCGGGCCTCGATGACTACGACGGCGGACGCATCCTGCAGCGCCCCGGAACCTCCGTCGGCTACCTGAGACAGGAGATCGACCCGGGCTCGCAGGTTTCGATCCTGGCAGAGGCCCGGTCTGCGCTCGATGCCCTGACCCGTATGGAACAGCAACTCCGCGAACTCGAGAGGGAAATCTCCCGGCACGGCGAGGCCTCTCGGCCGGTGCCGGGAGCGCTGGCCGAGCGCTACGACGCTCTCTCCAGCCAATTCGAACGCGAGGGCGGGCTGGAGTCCGAGGTACGGCTCCGCGCGACCCTCAGCGGACTCGGCATCGGACCCGACCGCTGGGATCAACCTCTCTGCACCCAGAGCGGGGGATGGCTGATGCGGGTAGAACTCGCAAAGTTGCTGCTCGCGCGACCCGAGGTATTGCTGCTCGACGAGCCCACGAACCACCTCGACCTGCCCGCAATCCGCTGGTTCGAGGGCGTCCTCGCGGAGTACCCGGGAGCCGTCGTCGCGGTCTCACACGACCGGACCTTTCTCGAGCGGCACGCGCACAGAATCGCCGAACTCGAGGGGGGCCGACTCACGCTCTACACCGGGAACTACTCGGCCTATACAAGGCAGAAGGGCCAACTCGAGCAGCAGCGCGCAGCACGCAACCGAAACCTGGATCGCAAGATCCGGCACGCTTCCGGCTTCATCGAACGCTTCGGCGCCAAGGCTTCCAAGGCACGCCAGGCCCAGAGCCGCCGCAAACAGATCGATCGGCTCGAGCGGGAACGCGAAGCGCCCGAGCAGCGCGCGCGCGGCGTCCGGTTCCGCTTTCCTCCGGCTCCCCGCTCAGGCGAACTGGTCCTGCGGTTCGAAGGAATCGAGAAGTCCTACGGAGATTTTTGTGTCTACCGCGGGCTCGATCTCGAGATCCGACGCGGCGACCGGGTCGCGCTGATCGGGCCGAACGGAGCCGGAAAGTCGACCCTGCTGCGGCTCGCATCCGGCTGGCTCGAACCTGAGGCCGGCGCCCGAGAACTCGGACACAACGTAGAACTCGCGTTCTACGCACAGCATCAACTCGAAGCGCTGAACACCGACCGGACGGTGCTGGCCGAGATCGAGGCCGACGCACCACTCGAACAGGTCCCGAGGCTACGTAACCTGCTGGGCACCTTTCTGTTCTCGGGGGACGACGTCCAGAAGCTGGTCGGCGTGCTCTCGGGCGGGGAGAAGGCACGGCTCGCGCTGGCCAGGCTGCTGCTTCGAGGCTCCAACTTTCTGATCCTCGACGAACCCACCAACCACCTCGACCTTCAGGCACTCGAGGTCCTGACCGCGGCGCTCGAGGAATTCGAGGGGACCATCCTCTTCATCAGCCACGATCGTGCATTCATCAATCGCATCGCGAATCAGGTCCTGGAAGTCGAGCGCGGGCCCGAATCCGCGCAGATCACGCGCTGGTCCGGAAACTACGATGCGCACGAAGTGCGCTCCGAGGCGCAGCGAAGCGGAGAAACCGCTCCGGATTCGCAAAAGGCGCGAACCGCGAAGCGCGAGCGTCCCGGCCGCAGGAAGGCGGCGGAACGAAGAGCCCGCGAGCGCTCTCTCAGGAAGCTTCGCGCTAGCGAGTTGGAACTCGAGGAGAGCATCATGAGCTCGGAGAGAAGCCTCGAACGACTCGGGCTCGAGACCGCGGATCCGGCGGTCGCCCGAGACGGAGAGCGCATGCGAGCGATCCAGAGCGAGCGCCGGGAGACCGACTCGCGTCTCCAAGACCTCTACCGGGAGTGGGAGCGGACCAGCGCCGAGGTCCAGGGACTCGAAGACTTGCTCGAGACCGAGCCGGCTGGCCCTTGAGCGACACGCGCCGCCCGGCTAGCTTCGCCGGTCGCTGGCGCCCAGGTGGCGGAATTGGTAGACGCGCTAGATTCAGGTTCTAGTGGTCGCAAGGCCGTGCTGGTTCGAGTCCAGTCCTGGGCACCACGCACCGCCGGCCGGTTCCTCAGCGCGAACCCGAATTGGGGTCCTGGTCCGCCACGAGTCGCTTGCCGAGGCCGATCACGTCGTCGACCTGGTACCCGGCTCGCCGGTAGAACTCGATCGCTCCCGGGTTGTCCGCGCGGACCTGCAGGTTCACTTTCGGACAGCCCAAGGCTTCGAGGCGCCTCTCCGCTTCGGCCATCAACGCGCGGCCCAAGCCCACACGCTGGTGCGAGGGCGAGACCGCGAGATAATTGATCCAGCCCCGATGTCCGTCGTAGCCAGCCATCACGCTTGCGACGATCTTCCCTTCCACCACTCCGACCAGGAATAGTTCGGGCTGGATCCGTGCCTTGCGCGCGATGTCGCGACGCGGATCGTTCCAGGGGCGCACCAGCTTGCAGCGCCGCCAGAGGTCGACCACGGCGGTCTCATCGGCCGCCTCGAAACTCCGAACCCGCACGCCGGAATCTGCTGGCTCAGCGCGGACGCCTGGGACTGCTGCTCCTGCGATCCAGTTCCACCGCGTAGCGCAGGTCCGTCAGCAGTTCCGGAAGCGCGGCCGTGACGCGGCTCCAGTTCGGAATCAGCGGTGAGCCGAGCGGCGACCGCACGAAGGCCAGCCCGGCGGCGCGCAGCCCGGCCGTAAAGGTCTCGACGATCACCTCTTCGTCGTGCTGATCGAAGAGCAGGCCGTTGATCAGCGCCTCGTCGGCGTATCGGGTCACCGCGTCCTGGGCCTCGCGCAGATACGCCGCGCAGAGCGTGTTCAAGAAGCCCGAGTCGAACTGCAGCCCCACGGATGCCAGGTTCTGGAACAGGCTCGCGGCAATGTCCCGAACCATCCGGTGCAGGCCCCGGCTCGGGTCTTCGCTGGAGAGCGGCTGGTGCTTGTGATCGTAGTTGTCACAAAGTTCCACCTGCGAGACACGCTGCGGAGAGCAGTTTCGAAACACCTCGGCCAGGGTTCCGATCTCGAGACCCCAGTGGCTGGGAATCCGGATCTGACGCATCAGGTTGGCCTTGATCGCAATTTCACCCGCGAGCGGGTAACGAAAGCTGTCGAGGAACTCGAGCAGCGGGAGCGAGCCCAGAATCTGCTTCAGCGAGCGGAGCAACGGCGTCACGAAGAGACGCGTCACGCGTCCGTGAAGCCGGTTCGTTGCGCGCCCGTAGTAGCCCTTAGAAAATTCGAAGTCGAGGCCCGGGTGTGTCACCGGGAAACAGAGCCGCGCCAGGAATTCCCTGTCGTAGGTCACGATATCGCAGTCGTGAAGGACCAGGCTGTCGACGTCGCCGCAGGCGAGGGCAAAGCCGGCCCCGATCCAAACCGCCCTCCCCTTGCCATCTGGACCGATATGCAGCCCGTTCTCTTCGAGTCGTTCGATCGACTCGCCCACGGTCGGGCCGCTGGCCCATACGCAGGTCGCCTCGGGAACCGGGGCGAAGAACTTGCGGACCGCGTCGAACTCCTCGCGGTTCGAGGTTCCCGAAACGCTCACGATCACGCGCTGGAGGTAGGAGACCTCGCGCGTCACCTCGAGAATCCGCGCAAGTCCGGGCCCGTCAACCTCGGTGTAGAGGCAGGGGAGTACGAGCCCGAGCGGACGCTCGCGCGCGTGATGCTTCAGGTCGCTCTCGATTCGCTCTGTAGACCGGGGGCCCAGGCGGTGCAGCGTGGTGATGACGCCGGTCTGGTGAAAATCGCTCACGGGGGAGGCAGCTTAGCGGCAACAGGCTGGAATGACTACGATCGCGCGAATGGCAACCCTGAGTGCGAAGACCCCCGGGCGGCAGGCGGGCCGGCGACGCAACACACGTACGCGCCGCGTCGGGATCGCGCTCGGCGCGGGCGGCGCCCGCGGCCTCGCGCACGTGGGTGTTCTGCGTTCGCTCACAGACGCGGGTGTGCCGATCGATGGGATCGTGGGCACCAGCATTGGCGCACTCGTGGGCGCAATGTACGCGGCTGGACAGCTCGAAAACTTCGAGCGTCAGATGAAGGATTTTGAATGGGGCGAGGCGGTACGCCTCTTCGATCCAGTCTGGCCGCGCTCCGGCCTGCTTTCCGGGACCCGGGCCGTAGACTGGCTCGGGGAGTTGGTCGGAGATTGGCGGATCGAGGACCTGGCAATTCCGTTTTCGGCGGTTTCGGTCGATCTGGTGACCGGAAGCGAGATCATCATTCGCGAGGGCCGCGTTTTGGACGCCCTGCGGGCGAGCATGTCGATCCCGGGAGTGATGGTTCCGTTCCGTCAGGGCAGAAAGCTCCTGGTCGACGGCGCGCTTCGAAACCCGGTTCCGCACAGTGCCCTGGAAGCGTTCGATGTCGACATCCGCATCGCCGTCAACCTGCATCACGCGCCGGTTCGCGAGATCGTCGGCTGGGGTCGGACGCCGGCCCGGCGGCCCGCCAAGGAGCGACTCGCGGACGCGATCGATCGCCGCCTCGCGCGGCTCCTCGGGTCGTCTCGCCGACCCCGCAAACGCGAGTCCGCCCGGATCGAGGAAGAAGCCGAGCCCCAGACCCCAAGCCTGTTCGACATCCTCACGGCATCGATGGCCGTGATCGAGCACGAACTGGCCCGACACCGCCTGGCCAATGATCCGCCCGACCTCGTGCTCGAACCGGATCTTCACGGCATCCGGGCATTCGAATTTCAAAAGGCACGGCGTGCGATTCGCCGTGGAGCGCTCGAAGTCGAGCGCCGTCTCCCAGAAATCCAGCGCGTACTGAGGGCGCGACCCCGATCGCGCGGGGCCGCCCGGAAGCCGGCGGCCCGAAGTTGAATTCCGAGGCCGCGTGCGCACCGAAGAGGCACCGGCGCGCAACCGACTCGCTGCGGGCCCGGCGCCCGAGGCTCATCGTCTCGACCTTGTTCACCCTGATCCTGGTCCCGACCGTGCTGTCTCTCGTGCTGCGGGAGGCCCGAGAGCCGCGGGCCATCCTCGAGTCGCGCACGCCGGGCTAGAGCAGGCGCAGCTGGCGCGGATCTCCCGCGTGGCTCGCACGGGAGAGGTTCGCGATCTGGAGCCTGAGCCGGCGCACCGGGCGCATAGCCGCCTGGGTACGGCGCAGCAGGTCCAGGGCGACCTCCCGAATCATGGACTCGCCCGAGATCGGGTCGCGCAGGGTCCGTGTTCGACTCTGCTGTTCGGAATCAACGAAACCCACGCCCACGGTGACGGTGCGCGCGGCACGCTGCTCGCGCACCAGAATTCGGTCGATACGCTCCGCGAGCTCGAACAGCACCGCGCCGAGTGCGCTCATGTCCTGCGTCGGATCTTCCAACGTCTGCTCCTGGGAAAAGGAGCGGGCGTGCGGGCTCGGCTGCAAAGCTTCGCGATCCTGGCCGTGCGCAAGCTCGAGCATGCGCTCCGCCCCGCGTCCGATGAGCTCCGCCGCGCGCTCCACGGAGAGCGCCCTGAACTCCGAGATCGTCCCGACCCCCTCGCCCGCGAGCTTCTCTCCGGTCGCCGGCCCCAGGCCCCAGAGTTCGGTCACCGGGAAGGCCGACAGAAAGTCACTGGCGCCGGCTTCGGTGACGAAACGGATCGCCTCGGGTCCGGCGTGGCGACCCGCGAGCCACGCCACGAAGCGCGTCGGACCGATCCCGGCGTGGCTCGCGATCCCGGTCTCGGCCTGGATCGTCACGCAGAGGCCGGCCGCGGTTTCGAGCAGATCTGGATCGTCGGGGCCGTCCAGGTAGGTGCCGTCGAGACCCACGTGCTCGAGCCGAGGACTCGCAACGCGCAGAATCGCGCGGATTTCGGCCGCCGCCTCACGGTAGCGAGGCAGGCGGGTGGGCCGCAGACTGGCACCCGGGCAGCGCGCGAGCGCTTCCGAGACCAGGATGCCATCGGTCACACCGAGCGCGCACGCCTCCCTGCTCGAACTCGTGACACGCCCGCGCTTTTGGGGATCACCCCCGACGATCAGGGGCCGACCGCGCAGGCTCGGATCATCCACCTGCTCGACGGCGGCGTAGAACGTGGGTACGAAAATGAAGACGAGCATCGCGAGTGCGCTCCCGATCCCTCCAGCGTCGGCGCCCCCAGACCGGCCGGGCACCCCCGGACTGGCACCGCTCGATCAGGGTCGTGCGGGAAGAAGTCGCCAGACGCTCGCGTCATGGTACGCGAGGTCACGCCGGTGCATCCACAGCGGCCGTGGCCGGCCTGCGACCCAGTCTGCAATCCCGTCGTCGTAGTGCGGATCGAGGGGATGCCCGGACTGGCCGCCCGCGAGATCCCAGAGCGCGTGCTCCGGGTCTCCGAGATCGACCGCGTAGCGGAGTACCGGTCCGACCGCGGCCCTGAAGGGTCCGAGCCCCTCCGGGTACATCGTCCAAACCGACTCCGGATCTCCGGGAACTCCGAAGGGTCCCCGGCTCAGCATGCGTCCGAGATTCGCCGTAAGGCCGGATCCGAGCCGTGCAAAGTCGTGCCGCAGTTCGACCTTGTGGATTGCATCCCAGCGCCAATTTTTCGGGTTGGAGCTGACCTGAACCGCGAGCCAGTGCCAGGTTGCATCGAGCGTCTCGTGCGCAAGCGCGTCGACCCGGCGTATATCGACGCGATCGAAGAACTCACCGAGCGCCGCGCCCGGGTAAGGTTCGCGTGCTTCCCGGATCAGCGCCGCGTACTCGGGTGACAGATGATCCCGCAGTAGACGCGAGAGCAGCAACTCGCGAAACGCGTGATACGCCGCCGCGCCCACGCTTGACCCATCGGTGCTGCCGTCCCACGCGAGCAAGATTTCGCGGATGCGACTCGCCCGTTGGGAGCGCGGCTCGAGATCGTGGAGCCAGGTGCGCAGGAACGACCGAGCTGAGCCTGAGCGACGCTCGCGCTGCAGCGCCACGACATCGGAGAGATCCCAGTCCTCGGTCGCTTCCAGCCGCGCACGGATACGTTGTGCGGCAACCGGCCGTGTCCAGAGCCAGACCACCGGCT
>JAYZEO010000064.1:0-5227 GCA_036337215.1 Myxococcota bacterium
CCTCCGATCCGCCTTCCTCCACCTGAAGCAGCGAGGCGATCCCGATCTCACGATCGCCCAACGCCCCGGCCAGATGCGCCAGAACTCCCGGTCGATCGAGGGCATCGAAGCGCAGATAGAACTCTCCTTCCAGGTCTTCGAGGCGTCGCAGCGGCAGGGCCCGCAGGGTCGGAGTCCCGAGCGGCGGGACTCGAACCCCTCCCGACTTGCGGGAGCGCGCGAGTTCCATCAGGTCTGCCACGACCGCGCTCGCCGTCGGATCGGCGCCCGCACCCGCGCCGTAATAGACAGTCGATCCCGACTTCTGGCCGCGCACCTCGACCGCGTTCATCGCACCTCCGGTCCTCGCCAGCATACTCTCGCGCGGTAGCAGCGTGGGGTGGACGCGAGCCTCGAGCCCGGCGTCGCTGCGCTTGGCAATCGCGAGCAGTTTGATCTGAAGCCCGAAGCGACGTGCGTAGTCAATATCGACGGCCGAGATCTTCTCGATTCCCTCCGTCGCGATCTCGTCGGGGCCGATCTGGACACCGAAGGCCAAGCCGCACAGGATCGCTAGCTTGTGCGCGGAGTCCGTTCCGTTTACGTCGAAACTCGGGTCCGCCTCGGCGTAGCCGAGATCCTGCGCTCGCTTGAGGCACGCCTCGTAGGGCTCGGCTTGCTCGTCCATTTCCGAGAGGATGTAGTTGCAGGTTCCGTTCAGGATCCCGAAGACCTGCTCGAGCCGATCCGCACAGAGCCCCTCGCGCAGCGAGCGAAGCACCGGGATCGTGCCCCCCACACTGGCCTCGAAGCCGATTTCGACGCCGCAGCGCGTTGCAATCTCGTAAATCTCGGCGCCGTGATGGGCCAGCAGCGCCTTGTTGGCCGTCACCACGCCCTTCCCGGCCTCGAGCGCCGCAATCACGATCTCGCGAGCCACCCCGGTCCCCCCGACGAGTTCGACGACCAACTCGACCCGGGGATCCTCGATCACGTCCCGCCAGTCCGAGGAGCATTCGAAGCTGGAAATGTCGATCCCCCGATCGGTATCGAGATCGAGATCTGCGATCCGCACGAGTTCGAGCGAACCTCCGAGACGCTCCCGGATCAACCCTCCGTGCTCGAGCAGGATGCGCACGGTCCCCGCCCCGATGGTCCCGAGACCTACCAACCCCACGCCCGTGGCGCCCCCGGGCAACTCAGCCATCGCCCAGAACCCTGCGAATGCCGCGCACGGCCTGACGGATGCGCTGCCGGTTCTCGACCAGCGCAAAGCGGACGTAGCCCTCACCCGAGGGACCAAAGCCGACGCCGGGTGCCACCGCGACCGCGGCACGCTCCAGCAACAACTTGGAAAACGCGAGGGAGCCGGCCTCCCGAAAGGGTTCCGGAACCTGCCCCCAGACGAACATCGTCGCAAGCGGCTTCTCGATCTTCCAGGCCGGGCGAGGGCCGGGAAGTGCCAGCCCGTCGATCAGCACGTCACGCCGCATGCGGTACTCGTCCACGACTTCTTCGACGCAGTCTTGCGGGCCGTCGAGTGCGGCAATCGCCGCGATCTGGATGGGCTGGAAGGTTCCGTAATCGACGTAGCTCTTCACGCGTGCCAGCGCCTGGATCATGTCGGGATTTCCAGCCCCGAATCCCACGCGCCATCCGGCCATCGAATGCGATTTCGAGAGCGAAGTGAACTCGATCGCGACCTCCTTCGCACCCGGAACCTGGAGCACGCTGGGCGGCTCGTAGCCTTCGAAAGAAATCTCCGCATAGGCCAGGTCGTGGACCAGGATCAGCTCGTTCTCGCGGCAGAACTCGACGAGCCGTGCCAGGAACGGGAGATCTACCACGACGGTGGTCGGGTTGTGCGGGAATGACGCGATCAGCAGTTTTGGACGGGGCCAGGTCAACCGAACCGTCTCTCCCAGCCGATCCAGGAATTCGTCCAGCGGGAGCAGCGGAACCCGAACCAGTTCACCCCCGGCAATCACGACCGAAAAGCTGTGGATCCCGAAGCAGGGATCGGGGACCACGGCGGTATCGCCGCGGCTGAGCGCCGCGAGCACGAAGTGGCTGAGCCCCTCCTTCGCCCCGATGGTGGTGATGACCTCGGTCGCGGGATCGAGTTCCACCTGGTAGCGCCTCGCGTACCAACGACCCATGGCCCTTCGCAGGTTCGGTAATCCGCGTGACGCCGAGTAGCGATGGTTGCGAGGATCGCGGACCGCTTCGATCAGTTTTTCGACGACGTGAGGCGGCGTCGCCAGATCGGGATTTCCGAACCCGAGATCGATCACGTCCTCGCCCCGGCGCCGGGCTTCGAGCTTGAGTTCGTTCACGGCACCCAGCACGTACGGGGGCAGACGGTCTACCTTCTCGAACTTCATGGCCGCACCTCGGAGTCCATCAACTCCAGTAGCTGATCGGCGCGAAAGGAACTGCGCACGAGTGGGCCACTCGCCACGTGCCGAAACCCGAGCCCCATCGCGCTTTCGCGGTACGCTTCGAACTCCTCGGGGTCCAGGTAGCGCTCCACCGGCAGGTGTCGGAGCGACGGACGCAGGTACTGGCCCAGCGTCAGCGCCCGCACCCCGCTTCGCCTGAGGTCCGCCATCACCGTCCGGACCTCCTCGCTGTGCTCCCCGAGGCCTAACATCAGGCCCGACTTGACGATCATGTGGGGATGACGCGACGCGACACGTTCCAGTAGGGACAGAGAACGCGCATAGGCGGCTCCCGGTCTGACCCGTCGATAGAGCCTGGGAACGGTCTCGAGATTGTGGTTGTAGACCTGCGGGCCCGCGTCGGCGATGCGCTCGATCGCGGCCGCGTCGCCACGGAAGTCGGGAGTCAGTACCTCGAGCGTTGCCGTGGGAAGCGCCTCGCGCAAGGCCGCGAGTGTCGCCACGAACTGAAGCGAGCCGCCATCCGCAAGGTCATCGCGGTTCACGCTCGTCAGCACGACGTGAGCCAGGCCCAGTTCAGCCGCAGCGCGGGCGACCCGAACGGGCTCTGCGGGGTCTACGGGTCCGGGTCGGCCGGTCTCCACGTCGCAGAATCGGCAGGCACGGGTACACACCGCTCCCAGCAACATGAAGGTCACCGTCCCGCGCGCGAAACAGCGCGGCAGGTTCGGGCAGCGCGCCTCCTCGCAGACCGAATGCTGCCCGAGCCGCCGCAGGCCGCGGCGAAGTTCGTCTGCGGCATCCCGCGGGACCGGCTCGGGGCGACACCAGTCCGGCAGCCGCGGGGGCCGCGGGGCCCGGTGGGCAACTGGAAGCAAGTCGAGACTACTCATACAAGAGTCTGAATTTATTGAAGACAACTCCAGGGTGCCAGCCCGTGGCCGAGCCCGATGAGGGATCGCTGATCGCCTCGTAGCAGCTCACACCACGGCCGAAAACTCGAGCCGCCGGCCCCACCGGCGCAGGACCGTAGCACGCAGACTCGCACTGCCCGCGAGTCCTGGATCACGCGCAACGAGTTGTCGGGCTGCCTCGCGGATCGGCTCGATCAACTCGGCATGGCGCACGAGATCGGCCAGCCGGAGGTCGGGGAGATGGCCCGCCTGCCGGGTTCCCAACCACTCCCCGGCCCCGCGAATCGCCAGGTCCTCCCGCGCGATCTCGAAGCCGCTCGCGCTACGCTCGAGGATTGCGAGACGCCGGGCGGCTTCCTCGCTCCCCGGATCAGCGACCAGGATCGCGCGACCGGGCCGCTCGCCCCGGCCGACCCGACCGCGAAGCTGATGGAGTTGGGCGAGGCCGAAGCGCTCGGCGTTCTGAACCACCAGAAGCGTCGCGTTGGCGACATCGACGCCCACCTCGATCACGGTCGTCGCCACCAGCACCTGGGTCTCGCCGCGAACGAAGCGCTGCATCGCGGCGATCCGTTCGGACGAGTCGAGACGTCCGTGGACGAGCCCGACACTGACGCCCGGGAGTGCCTTCCGCAGACGCTGGGACCCGCGCGTGGCATCGAGCAGGTCCTGCTTCTCGGACTCCTCGACCAGCGGATATACCACGTAGGCCTGTTCCCCGCGCGCCACCGTGCGACGCAGGTCCTCGAGCGCCTCGCGCGCCGCCTCGGGCGCGAGCACGCGGGTCCGGACCGGGACCCGGCCCGCCGGGCGTTCGCGCAGCAGCGACTGATCCAGGTCGCCGTACACGGTACGGGCCAGCGTCCGCGGGATCGGAGTCGCCGTCATCACCAGCAGATGCGGAGGCCTGCCGATGGCTCCCTTCTCGCTGATCGCGCGCCGCTGTTCGACCCCGAAGCGATGCTGCTCGTCGATCACGACCAAGCGCAGATCGGGAAGCGGCGTACCTTTTTCCAGCAGCGCGTGGGTTCCGACCACGATCGCCAACTCGCGCCTCTCGAGGGCCTGCGCGAGGGCGCGGCGTTCGCGGGCCCGGACACTTCCCGTGATCAGAGCCGTCCTCAGACCGACTCTACCCGCGAGCCTGCGGAAGACCTCGTGGTGCTGCTCGGCCAAAATTTCGGTGGGAGCGAGAACTGCGGTGAGACCACCGGCCGCGCGGGCCGCTACCGCAGCGAGGATCGCCAGGGCCGTCTTCCCGGTGCCGACGTCGCCGAGCAGCAAACGGTTCATCGGGTGCGGGCGAGCCAGGTCGGCCGCGATCTCCTGCCAGGCGCCGGTCTGATCCTGCGTGAGGCGGAAGCCGAGTGCCTCGATCGCACGCGCCACGCTCGGATGACCGGGAGCGAGCGGCTCTGTCGTACGCTCGGCCAGCCGGGCGCGCCGCAATTCGAGTCCCACCAGAAGAACGAACAACTCTTCCGCAACCAGCCGCAGGTGATAGGGCGTCCGCCGGTCCCGGAGTTCGGTCGGGTCCAGTTCTGGATCCGGCTCGTGCACCTGCCGTAGCGACTCTCCCAGTTCCGCGAGCGCGAGGGAGCGAACCACGGCCGTCGGAAGAAATCCCTCGACCAGATCAGCCGCGTGCAGCGTCGCAGCCACGACGATCCGCCGCAACGTCCGAGCCGGAATCCCCTCAACCGCCGAGTAGATGGGAACGATCCGGGCGAGGTTCTCGTGTGAAGTCTGTTCTCCCAGAACCTCGATCTCCGGGTGATGCAGCTCTTTCGAGTAGCGGTAACGCCGGACCTCTCCCGCGACCAGAAGCCGTACGCCCGGGCGAATCCGTTCCTCGAAGTGCGCGAGCCCCCGGAACCACTTGAGAATCACGGAGGCGCTACCATCGCTCACGACCGCCTCGAAGAAGCGGCG
>JAYZEO010000065.1:0-7848 GCA_036337215.1 Myxococcota bacterium
GGCGAGCCGAAGCCGATGTGGGTGCGGCAGCGGATCAGGTGGGGCCGATCTTCGGTCAGGCGCGCGCTTTCCAGTGCACCTCGCAGCGCGGCAGGATCGTGCCCTTCAACGTCCTGTACGTCCCAGCCGTAGGATTCGTAGCGACGGCCGGCGTCTTCAGAAAAGGCGAGCGAGGTCGGGCCGTCGATGGTGATGCCGTTGTCGTCGTAGAGCACGATCAGGCGGCCGAGCCCGAGATGCCCCGCGAACGAGGAGGCTTCGCCGCTGACGCCCTCCATCAGGTCACCGTCGCTCGCGAGCACCCAGGTGCGGTGGTCGACGAGCTCGGGTCCGAATCGCGCCGAGAGCATGCGCTCGGCGAGCGCCATGCCCACGGCGTTGGTGATGCCCTGGCCGAGCGGTCCGCTGGTGACCTCCACCCCGGGAGTGAGCCCGTACTCCGGATGGCCCGGGGTCCTCGAGTGGAGTTGCCGGAAGTTTTGCAAATCCTCCGTCGAGACCGCGTAGCCCGAAAGGTGCAGCAAGGAGTAGAGCAGCATCGACCCGTGCCCGGCCGAAAGCACGAAGCGATCGCGGTCGGGCCAGTCCGGTTCGGCCGGGTCGTGTCGCAGGAACTCCGAGAACAAGCTCACGCCGATCTCGGCACAGCCGAGCGGAAGCCCGACGTGCCCGGATTTCGCTCGGCGCACCGCATCGACGCTGAGCGCACGGACCGTACCGACCGCCAGAGCGGCGGCCTCGGGGGAGGGCACTGCTGCCACAGCTTCTCCTCTATTCCTCGAAGCCCGCAGACACGGAGCTCCCAAATCGGTTCCGGGGGGCCTCCCGGCCTCCATTATGTCTCTGCCGCAGGAACGGGCAAGGGGTCGGGCCCGGAACACGTCCGCTGCGGTCCCGTTCTCGCAGTATGCTCGGCCCCATGAGGCCCCGAGATTGGCTGCCATTGCTGGAGGAGCTGGCCGACCGAAGCGACGAGATCTCGCTCCGTTACTTCCGAGCCCAGAACCTGCGCGTGGAAGAGAAGCCCGACCGAACCCCGGTGACCGAGGCCGATCTCGCGGTCGAAGCGGCGGCCCGGGCACTGGTTCGGGAGCGCCACCCCGAGCTCGGGGTGCTCGGAGAAGAGCAGGGTGAGGCGACCGGGGCAGGTGAGACGCGGCTGATCATCGACCCGATCGACTCGACCGCGAACTTCGCGCGCGGGATCCCGATCTTCGCCACGCTGCTCGCGATCGAATCCGGAGGCGAGGTCGTCGCGGGTTTCGTCAGTGCCCCGGCGCTGGGTGCGCGCTGGAGCGCGGCCCGGGAGGCGGGTGCCTTCTCGGGCTCCCGGGCGCTGCGAACCTCTGGCGTTCGGGAACTCCGGCACGCCCAGGCCTTCCACGGCAGCGTGGCGGGAACGGAAGCGCTCGAGCCGCCGCCGGGCTTCGCGCTACTTTTGGCCGAGACCCGCCGGCAGCGCGGTCTCGGGGATTTCTACCAGCACATGCTGGTTGCGGAAGGCTGCGGGGAGCTGGCGCTCGATCCCGAGATCGTAAAGCCCTGGGACGCGGCCGCCCTGCAGGTGATCGTGGAGGAGGCGGGCGGCCGGGCCACCTCGCTCGCGGGTGAGAGATCGATCTACGCGGGAAGCCTGATCAGCACGAACGGGATCCTCCACGACGAGGTGCTGGCCCGGCTGGCGGCGCATCCCTGAGCAACTGGACCCGCTCAATCGATCCGAGCGGGACCCGGAAACCGGTCGAGTCACAGACTGCGTAGCGCTCCGGACGCGAGGAGCTGAGCGGCGCGTAGACCATTTCCTGCTCGTCGCAAGAAAGCACCCTGGCCACGAGCACCTCGCCGTCCCGGATATGCACCCGGATCGGCTTCCCGCTTCGTGAGGCGCTCTCGAGTTCGTCGAAGACAGACAACGCGGACCTCCGGCTCGCAGACCCCGAGCCCGGAGCTTAGGAGACCGGCCGCGCGCGCGCCCGATTGAATCAACCGGAACCGACCCGCGTCTACTCGAGTGAACCCGGCCCGCGATGGTTCTCGAAAGCGGAGGTGCCCCTCCCCGGGGGGCGCGCCAACTCCCTCCAGGCGCGTCCCCCGCACGGGCCACCGCCTCCCGCGCCCGGGAGGACGCGTGCCCGGCTTCTGGAGACGCCGCTGCTACCCTGGGACCCGCGGATGTGGATTCGAAGCTTCATGCTGGGAGCGGTTCTGGCGGCCTGGGTCCCGGCCGACCTCGCCGCCGCCCTCGAGATTCCAGAAGAAGCAGCCTGCCCGCCCTTCCCGATCGATGCCAGCTCGGGCGAGATCCAACGGGAAGAGGACGTGGTCCCGTCGCCCTTCAAACCGGGGACCCGACTCGATCTCGACGAGATCGACGTACTCCGGAACTACCTCCCGCGCGAAGTCTGGGAACGGCGCAACACCTTCTTCTTCGAGGGCATGCAACTCGAACTCGGCCCCTGCTATCGGCGCTACCCGGCCGCGCCCTTCTTCGAGCAAGCCACCCGCGAACACGCGGGCCAGGCGCGACTGGACGACGACGGGAACCTGCTCGATTACGCGGGCACCGGGCTGCCGTTTCCGCCCGACACGATCGACGAAACAGGCCGCGATGCCGGCTGGAAGTGGGCCTGGAACTACCGCTACCGCTACCAGGGCGCCGGCTTCCGGGGCCGGTTCCGAATATTCCACATCCGCCGCCGCGGACGCAGCAGCGAAGCCTTCGAGGGCGACATCTTCCTGCTGCCCCGGCACGGCTTCCCGGGCGCGGAAGACAACCAGGGCAAGAGCTTCGCCTCGGGCGGAGGCTTCAAGAAGCCCACGCTTGCGAAAGGCATCAAGTGGCGGCAGTTCCGCTCGCGCAAAGCCGACAGCACCTACTCGCTGCCGGACGAGGTGTTTCTCTTTATCCCCCAGACTCGACGCGTGCGGCGCTCGCCCCCGACCGGGATCGAGGGTCTGTTCATGCCCTCCTACACCCGCGGCCGAAAGGCCGATACCGGGCAGGGCGTCATTCCCACGGGAGACCTGCAGGACCTGCGCGTGATCGAGACTCCAGACGTGTCGATCTCGACGGCCGAGCACTGGCGGCGAGGCTTCGTGGGCCTCGTGATCCGGCCCAATGCGTATCGCTTCGAATTGCTGCGGGTTCAGGACGTGATCGCGCCGATCAACTCGAACCGTCCCGGCTTTCCGGACAACCCGAACCGCTCCTACGGCTCGAGCGGGCTCTCGCTTGGATCGGACCGCTGGGAGATTCGTCGCGCCGTCGTGATCCGCGGCAATGCCAAGGACCCCGGGGACCAGAGCGTGGGATCGGTCAAGCTCTGGGTCGACGCGCTCACGCAGCAACCGCTCTACTACGTGAGTCACCGGTCGAACCGGCGGATCCGCGAGGTCGGAATCTTCATGGGCCGCTACACGGGTGACGACCTGAGTTCTCCCGCCTGGGAGGGCTCTAGCGATGATTTCGGCGTGATCCAGCCGGTCGCCCAGACCTTCTGGGTCGCGGGCGACAACGGCTGGCTACGAGAGTCCTTCGAACTGCGTTCGGACCCGCCCACCCGGGGCGAACAACGAAGCTTCACGACCACCCACCGGCTTCAGCGAAAGAAGTGAGCGCGGTGACCCTCAGTCGCTGACTTCGATGCGGTCCCGACCGTCGAACGCGGGCGCATAAACGGCATAGGCGACGGCCGGTCCGTCGGCGGCGTTTCGAAACGCGTGTACGGTGCCGCGAGGGACGTAGAGAATCGATCCCTCGCCGACGGTTCGCTCCGCTTCCCCGAGGCGCATTCCTCCGTAGCCCTGCACGATCACAACGAAGAGATCGTGGTGGTCGTGACGGTGCGGAATCTCGCGGTCCCGGATCCACACCAGGTGGTGACTGGTATTCGCGTCGCGTCCGACCTCGATGATTCGAAACTCCTGCTCTGAAGGCAGCGGGTTCTTTTCGACCTGTGCCGCGATCGACTGAGTGAGGCGACCCTCGGGAAGGAGCACGTCGAGAACCGCGGGAGGCGCCTCGGCGCTAACCGGCAGCGCCCCCAGCAGCAGCAGAGCGAAGACCGTGCGACTCAACTCTCGAAGGCCGAAAACAGTTCCTCGAAGGCCTTCATCTGATTGCCGACCGCAGAGGAGGGAACCAGGATCGGTGTGCGTACGCCGCTCTCGTGCCAGGCTTCCACACCATCCCGAACTTCCGTCGCGGTTCCGAAAAGGGTCGTGTCAGCCAGCCAGCGATCGGAGAGCAGTTCCGGAACGCGCTCCAATTCCCGCGCCTCGAGCGCCTTTTCGACCGCCTGCATCTCCTCGACGTAACCCGCTTCCTTCCAGTAGTTCCGGTAATTCGGAAGCATCGCGTAGCCGGTCAGGGTGCGGCGGTTGACCTCCATCGCGGCTGCGCGGTCCTCGGAGATGCAGGTCGGAATCATGTTTCCGATGTAGAACGAGTCGTCTCCCCGACGGTCGGAGGGAAGCGCGGCAAGCGACTCGGCCATGTGCGAGCGGGCCGCATTCGCAAACACCACGCCCGCACCAATTTCACCCGAGAGCGCGACCATCTTCTTCCGGAGCCCTGCGAGCACGATCGGCGGGAGTTCCCCGGCTCGCGGCACCTCTGCAAGTTCCCCCACGAAGCGACGCATGTCCGAGAGCGGGCGGCCGGCCTTCACACCCAGGCGCTTGTGCTGCGGCGCGTGACTCACGCCAACCCCGAAGTAGAAGCGTCCGCCCGACAGCTCATGGATCAACGACGCAGACTGGGCGAAGTCCGAAACGTGGCGGGTATAGATGTTCGCGATGCTGGTCCCGAACGGGATCCGTTCGGTACTGAGCGCCAGCGCCAGGCAGAGGCCCAGCCCGTCGCCGAAGCTCGCACAATAGACACCGGAAAAACCTCGCGCTTCGATTTCTCGCGCGATCTCCAGCGTCGCCTTCCTACGCCGCGGTACGGCGGCCAGACTCACGGCGGGCATGGGAACAGCCATCGTCGTCTCCTCTTCGCGGTCGAGCGGCCCGGGTCGAGCGCGGGCAGTCTAACCCAGGCCAGGTGCGCTGCGTGGGAATCCTAGCGGGCAGCCCCGCCGCGCTCCTCGATCAGCCGGTCGAGTTCGACCCGGAGTTGCTCCAGGACCGCGTCGTAACCGAACGAACCGAGTTTCTGCGTGCCGCGCTTCAGGTTCACGACGCGCGGCCCACACCAGAGCCCGAGGTCAGCGTCGTCGGTCTCGCCCGGTCCGTTCACCCGGCAGCCCATCACGGCGATGGTCAGATTCTGGTCCTTCGCGAAGCTGGCCAGCTCTCGCACCTGCTCGGCAAGCTCTACGAAGCGCGTGTTCTCGACCCGCGAGCAGGAGGGACACGAGATGATGTTGAGCCCACCGCCGAAGTCGGGCACCGACCGAAACCGCCCGTGCGCGATGTCCTCGAGGATCGCGTGACCGATCCGGACCTCCTCGTGCTTGCGCTCGTTCGGAAGCGTGAGCGAAACCCGGATCGTGTCCCCGATCCCGTGCGGAATCAGCTGCTCGAACGCGATCCGCGTCTTGATCTCGCCGTCGGGGAGCAAACCCGCCTCGGTCACGCCCAGATGAAGCGGCACCTCCGGGCGCTCACTCGCGAAACGGCGATTTCCCTCGACCACGCTCCCGGGATCCGAGTCCTTGAGCGAGACCAGGTAGTTCTGAAAACCCAGGTCATCTAGCAACTGACAGTGATCGAGCGCACACGACACCATCGCGCCGATCGAATCGCCCGGAAAGCGTTTCTCGTACTCGGGCGCCACCGAGCCACAGTTGACTCCGATGCGAAGCGCACAGTCGTGGCTGCCCGCGACGTCGGCCAGGTAGGCGACCTTGTCACGCATCGACTGCTCGCGCGCGTGATGATGCAGGTGACCGGGGTTGTAGCGGAGCTTGTCGACGTACGGCGCCACCTGCTCGGCGAGGCGGAAGTGTTCCTGCAGGTCGACCACGAGCGCCGCGCCGGTGCGCTGGCGGATCTCGGCCAGTGCCTTCGCATCGCGGGCGCTGTCGACTGCAACACGCACCAGCGCCGCACCTGCCTCACGCAACGCCTCCGCCTGCGCGCTCGTCGCCTCGATGTCGCGCGTCGGGGTCGCACACATGCTCTGGACCGGGATCGGGGCGCCGCCCCCGATCCGGACCGGACCCGCCCGGACCGCGCGAGTCGGGTTCCTGGAGATCCCACCCGTCGGGTGTAGCGGCAGTTCGGACACGCCCTCAGGCTAGCACCCCCGAGAAGGGAGCGGTCGGGCCGTGCGCCTCGCCGGTCGCGTGCAACCTCGACATTTGATGCGGGCAGCGATGTCCCGATACCCTGGGAACAAGGCGAGGGAGGACCCGTGATCGAACTCGAACGCGAGGGCCCGGTGTTCGTGCTGCGCATGCGCGAGACCGGCACGCGCATGGGACCCGACTGGCTGGGCGCATTCGCGGCCGCGCTCGACGAGGTCGAGAGCGCCAGCGGAGCCGCCGCTCTGGTCACCACCGGCTGGGGCCGGAACTACTCGACCGGTCTCGACCTCGAAGCGCTGATGGGGCCCGACCGCGAGCGGGTGCCGGCCTTCATGGACGGACTGCACGAACTCTTCGCGCGCCTCCTCGGATTCCGCCGCCCCACGGTCGCGGCACTCAACGGTCACACCTTCGCGGGGGGCGCGATGCTCGCGCTCGCTCACGATTTTCGCATCATGCGCGAGGACCGCGGCTTCTTCTGCCTGCCCGAGATCGACCTCGAGACCGGGCGGCCGCCCACTCCCGGCATGCTGGCGCTGCTGCGCGCGCGCGTCCCGGCGGGCACGCTTCACGAAGCCCTGGTCAGCGGACGGCGCTACGGCGGAAGTGAGGCTCTGGAATGCGGGCTGGTCGACGCTGCCGCGACCGAGGACCGGGTCCTGCCGCTGGCACTCGAGCGCGCGCTGGCACTCGCCGACAAGGATCCGGCCACGCTGGCCGCAATCAAGCAGAACCTGCACGCGGATGCGCTCGAGGTCCTGCGCCGACGCCCCGCGCTCTCCTAGCAGTCGCTAGCGACGGTAGCGGCCGAGTGCAGCTCTTCGGCGCGCCGTGAGTCGCGCCTTCCGTTCTGTCGGCGCCAGGCGAGGCGTGCCGGCAGGCAGTGCCCGCGCGAGTTCCGCGAGCGGAACCTGACGCAGCACCGGCGTCGGGGCGGAATCCGCGAGCAGGAAACGCGCCGCCAGCGTGCCGCGCTCGTGACCCGACGCATCGAGCCAGTTCGGCACCCCGGGATCCTGGTGCGCGATCACGCCCCGGAATACGCCGTCGGAGTCGAGCTCGGCCTGGTGCCCGTTGAGTGACGACTGGCGACTCGCAAAGTCGATGGCCTCCCAGTACCAGGTCGCCAGACTGACACTCCAGTGGTGGCAGGCCGGCGGCGAGAACTCGACGATTACGGCTTCGCCCTCGGGACAGCGAAAGTTCCCCATGCCGTAGGCCTGGCCGCGCATTCCGGCGCGTTCGTCGCTGGATGGCGTATGAAAGACGTTGAGCGTATTCGGCGGGAGTTCCCACATCGACCGGCTCATCTGCTCCCAGAGCGCTCCGCCTTTCTCGAGCCAACTCACGAGCCGCTCGAGACGGGCTCCGATCTCGTCCGGCTCCGGCGGCGGGGCCGACGCGGGGGCGTCCAGGCGTTCGATCAGGAGATCCGCCGGGCGCTCGCGCTCCCAATCGTTGAAGTACTGGCGCACCAGCACGAACTCGGCATCCTGCGCCAGCCGGAGCCAGTTGCGGGGCCTGGCTTCGCCGCCGAGGAACACCTCGAAGCTACCGTCGGCCTCGGCCTCGAGTTCCAGGCCGTTCAGCGAAT
>JAYZEO010000066.1:0-19088 GCA_036337215.1 Myxococcota bacterium
AACTCCCAGAACTGGCGCGCGAGGCTGTCGGTGCGGCCGAGCCAGAAGGCCGAACTGTGCAGGATCACGCCCGTCGCCGTGAACACCGCGGCGCTGCTCGCGACCGCGACGAGCACGAGCGGCGCGGACGCGGGACGCACGACGCCCGAAATCCCGATCAGGAACAACCCGCTCGCGATGTCGCCCCAGCCCGACGCTCGCGACTGGGAGCCCAGCGCATGCAGCAGGGGTGGCTTGGGCTGCGTCAGAAAGCCATCGAGTTCCCCGTCGATGATGTAGCGCCCGAGGTCGCGGACCCCGCCCGCAAACACGACAGCGCAGCCGAAGCCCGCCGCCACGACCCCGAAGAGCGCGGCCATGTCGCCGAAGCGCCACCCGCGAATCTCGTCGAAGCGGTCGAAGAAGATCCACCAGATGCTGAAGTAGAGCAGGTTGTTGAGCAGCATCATGACCGCCGCGAACCAGAACGCACCGCGCAGCGCGAGCGTCGCGCGCAGGTTCGTGACAAACAGCGCAGAGGCAAAGTTCAGGATCGCACGCACCGCTAGCCTCCGTTCACTTCGAGCCCGCGGAGCGCGCGGCGGTACATCCACACCAGGAGCAACGTGGTGAGCAGCGACCAGCCGACGAGACGCAGCGCGACCTCGCCGGCCAGCACCGGATCGAAGCCGAACGACATCCGCCCCACTCCGTACATGAACGCCGAGAACGGCGTCCAGTCGGCGACTTGCCTGAGCCAGTCGGGATAGATTTCGAGCGGGAGCATCAGCCCGCCCAAGATAAAGGCCGCCTTCTGCCAGACCAGGTAGACCGGTGAGCAGTCCTGGAGCCAGAACGCAGTGACCCCGATCGCGGCCATCGAGAGCAAGCCGAGCCCCAGTGCGAGTACCCCGAGCGGCAACGCGAGCAGCAACCCCGACGGGTCCTTCGGCAGAGATCCCGCGAGCAGGTAGGCCATCGCGAAGCCCCAGATCCCGAGCGTCACAGCGCGCAGCGCGCAGTCGCCCGCGGCCTCGGCGAGCCGCCCACCCAGGTAGGAGATCGGCCGCGACAGGCGGTAGGCGATCTCGCCGCTGCGCACGTCGGCTTCGATGTCGAGGTGAACCGGGGTGAGCGAGAGCATCACCCACTCGGTGAGCGCCAGGTACCAGAGGAACTCGGTCGCACCGAGTTCCCCGAGCGCACCCATCTCGCCGACCACGTACCAGAGCTGCGAAAAGATCAGCAGGATCACGAAGTAGAAGGCCATGCGGCCGACGATGGCCGCGCGCTCGGCGAGTGCCTGCCGGAGCGCCGTTCGCGCCACCGCCAGGTACTTGGCGGGGCGAAATCCGAGGTGGAGTACGGCAGTGGTCATGGTGCGAGCGCTTCGGGAGCTGGGGTCGACTCCGCATCGGCGTAGATCGCCTGCACGATCTGGTCCATGGGCGGGTCCTCGATCGCGAGGTCGTTGATGCGCGTGAGACGCAGCACTTCCTGCACCACGCGCTCGACCGAACTCTGCTTTAGATCGACGTCGACTTCGGTGCAGTGCGGGCGCCGCTCGATCACTTCCACGCCCGGCAGTTTCAGATCGACGGATTCCGCCACGCTGTGCAGCGTGATGCGCTTGCGTCCGATATAGCTCCGCCGCAACTCGGCGACCGGCCGGTCGAGCAGGATCCTGCCGCGGTGGATCACGATCACGCGGTCGCAGACCGATTCCATGTCGCCCGTGTCGTGCGACGTGAATAACAGCGTCCGGCCCTCGCGCCGACTCTGCTCGCGAATCAGGTCGCGGATCACGGCCTTGGCGGTGACGTCGAGCCCGATCGTGGGTTCGTCCAGGAACAGGATCTCGGGCGCGTGGAGCAGGCTCGCCACCAGTTCGCAGCGCATCCGCTGGCCGAGCGACAGCTGCCGCACGGGCTGTTTCAAGAGCGGCCCGAGCCCGAACGCCTCGACGAACTCGCCGCGTCGCCGCTGGTAGGTCGCCGGGTCGATCTCGTAGATCCGCGCCAGCAGGTCGAAGCTGTCCGCGGCTGGCAGGTGGATCCAGAGCTGCGAGCGCTGGCCGAACACGGTCCCGATCCGAAACGCGATCTCCCGCGCATCGCGCCAGGGGCAGAGCCCGAGCACGGCCGCGTCTCCCGCGCTCGGATGCAGGATCCCGGACAGGATCTTGATGGTGGTGGACTTCCCGGCGCCGTTGGGACCCACGAACGCGACCCGCTCGCCGGGCGCGATCGCAAAGCTCAGATCATCGACCGCGACCAGCTCGCGCTTGGGCGCCCGGAACAGGTCGCGGACCGCGCCCCCGAACCCTTCGCGCCGCTCGCGCACCTGGTAAGTCTTGCGCAGGCCGCGGACCTCGATCGCGTGACTCATTTCAGACCCTCCCCCGCTGGCATCGCACGCGGGATCCACAAAAGCAAAACGCCCCTCCGGCGGGGCCGAAGAGGCGTTGGATAAAGCTCCCTGCCGACCCGGATTACACGCGCGCCTCGGCGCAGACGCCAATCGCCATAAGCTCACGCAGATACGAATTCGGGAACGGACGCATACTTCGAGACACTGTTCCCCGGGCCCACGCCCGTGTCAAGCCCCGAACCACGTGACTAAGCCAACGACCGAGTCGCGAGGCGGCCCCCGTCCGCCATGCCCTCGACCCGCTCGCGCAGGAGTTCGATCCACTCCGGGTGGGGCAGGATCCAGAAGCGCCGGTCCCGGATCGCGTCGACCACGAGCGACGCGACCTGATCCGGCGGGAGCCCCCGACTCGAGAGGAGTTTTCTAGAGCCTTCCATGAACGCCGTTTCCGCCGGCGTCGACTCGTGCGTGCGCGCCGAGGCCTCGGAGCGATTGCGTTCGCACCCGATCAGGTTCGTGTTCACCGGACCCGGACACAGCACCGAGGCCCCGATCGGGGAGGACTCGGCTTCGAGTTCGTGCCGAAGCGTCTCGGAGAGCGCGACGATCCCGAACTTGGCCACACTGTAGGGGGCGATCACGGCCGGGGCGGAAAGGCCTGCGGTCGAAGCCGTGCTCACCACGTGCCCCTCCCCGGCGGCCTTGATCTCGGGCAGGAAGACCTTGATCCCGTAGATGGCGCTCCACAGGTTGACCCCGAGCACCCACTCCCAGTCCTGGAGGCTGAGCCGCTCCACGGGCCCGCTGACCAGCACCCCCGCGTTGTTGTGCA
The DNA here is from genome assembly GCA_036337215.1 of Myxococcota bacterium. Lineage (GTDB taxonomy): Bacteria > Myxococcota_A > UBA9160 > SZUA-336 > SZUA-336 > JABSQV01. Next base: position 3,182 of record JAYZEO010000066.1, read on the forward strand.
GCACGTGAACGGCATCGAAACACTCGAGGGTCCGATCCCGCAGCCGCTCGACCTCATCCAGGCTCGAGACATCGGTGCGAACCGCAAGCACTTCGTGTCCGGCTCCGGCCAGCTCGGCCTCGGCCTTGGCGAGCGCCCCTTCCTCGATGTCGGCCAGCACCACGCGCATGCCCTCGGCCGCGAGCGCGCGCGCCGTGGCCAGCCCGATCCCGCTGGCGGCTCCCGTGACCACGGCCGTTCGTCCCTCGAATTCCTGCATGGCTGCCTCCACCGAGACTTTACCGCGCGAAGGTCGATCCGGGGCAACGAGCATGGGCCCGCACCATGGGTCAGACTCCCCGGCCGGAGGACCCGCCGATGAACTCGAAGCAGACCAAACTGGAGACCCGGCTGATTCACGCGGGGGAGCCCCAACCGCGGATCCTGGGCGCGGGCATTCCGCCGATCTTCCGCTCGACGGTCTGGGAGCAGGTGCCGGACGCCGGCTACCACGACATCCTGTATCCGCGGCTCTCCAACCTGCCGAACCACGTGGTGCTCGGAAACAAACTCGCCGCGCTCGAAGGCGCAGAGGCCGGGCTCGTGACCGCGAGCGGCATGGCCGCGATCTCGGCGAGCCTGCTCTCGCTGCTCGGCTCGGGCGATCACCTGCTGTTGCAGGAGTGCCTCTACGGAGGAACCCACGGCCTGCTCACGCACGACCTGGCTCCGCTCGGCATCGAGTTCGACTTCGTCGACGCGAACGACCCGGCCTCGTGGAAGGGAAAGCTCCGGCCGAACACGCGCGTGTTCTACTCCGAGACGCTGACCAACCCGCTGCTCGAGTTGGCCGACCACGAAGGGATCGTTTCGTTCTCGCGCGAGCACGCGCTTACCAGCGTGATCGACAGTACCTTTGCGAGCCCCGCAAACGCACGTCCACTCGAATGGGGCTACGACCTGGTGCTCCACAGCTGCACCAAGTACCTGAACGGTCACTCCGACGTGGTCGCGGGCTGCGTGGTCGGGAGTGCCGAGGCCGTCGCCGCGGCCAAACACAAGCTCGATCACTTCGGCGGCGCACTCGACCCACAGGCCGCCTACCTGCTTCACCGCGGGATCAAAACGCTGGCACTCCGGGTCGGGCAGCAGAACCGCTCCGCACAGGCGATCGCCGAATTTCTGTCAGCACATCCGCGCGTCGCGCATGTGCGCTACCCGGGATTGGCCGCACACCCACAGCACGAACGGGCGCGCCAACTCCTGGACGGCTTCGGCGGAATGCTGAGCTTCGAACTCGCGGGTGGCAACGAGGCCGCGCGACAGATGATCGAACGACTCGAGATCGCGCTCCCGAGCGCAAGCCTCGGCGGCGTGGAGACCCTGATCACACAACCGGCCGCCACCAGCCACGCGGGACTCAGCGCGGAAGAACGCGCGCGCGCCGGGATCGCGGACGGGCTGGTTCGCTTCTCGACCGGGATCGAGGCGACCGACGACCTGATCCAGGACCTGACGCAGGCGCTCGCCTGAGCCTGCGCTACTCCGCAGGCTCGAGCGTCCCGGCCGCCCAGTCCAGGCCGCGCCGCAACAACTCGTAGTAGGCCGGGACCTCCCAGGAGCCGCGCTCGACCTTGGGGTACTCGGCCATCAGCGGCTGCATGTCGTACTTGCCGCGGCAGTGGCCGAGCGTGAGGTAGAGCACCTCCCCCAGTCCCTCGCGGTGCAGGTACATGACCAGGCGCGGATCGTCGTCGGGCCAGTCCTTTTCGATAAAACCCGCGGCCTCGCCCGTGAAGCGCGTTTCGAGCAACGGCCGGTTCTCGCCGTGGTACTCGCACAGGTAGAGTTCGTCGTCCACCTCGAAGGGCTCGATGCCGCGCACCAGCGGGTGGTCGGCATCCGAGATTTCGACCCGGTAGGACATGATCGGCGGGTGCGCCACGAACTGGCTCCCGAGCGTCTGCATCAACACGGGATGGTTGCGCGGCGCAGCGACACCGTCCGCAGTAAAGTCGAAGATCGAGTTGGTCCCGTGCAGCGCAAACCAGCGCTTGCCACCGCGCACGAACTCGGCCAGTGCCTTCTGCTGGTCCTCGCTCACCTCGAGGTCGCAGGTGTAGGTCAGCAGGAAGTCCGCCTGCGAGATCGCGCGCGTGTCGCTGAAATCCTCGGTCACTCGTGTGCGGATCTCTGAATTCTCGTTCAGCAACTTCAACAACTCGACACGCGCGAAGTCCATGTCGTGCCACTTTCCGCCGCAAACCAGGTGGGCGCGGATCGGGCCCTTCATTTCGAACTCCTTTGAGTGTGGGGTGCGGTCGTGCCTCGCCGGCTCAGATCGGCTCGAATTCCAGGGGAAGTTCCCGAAGCCCTCGCAACAACACGTTGGGCTTGTGGACCAGTTCGGCACCAGGCGCGAGCCGCAGGCCACGAAGCTGTGGGAGCAGGGTCCGGAACGCGACCAGCATTTCCTTCCGCGCGAGGATGGCACCGATGCAAAAGTGGATCCCGTGTCCGAACGCGAGGTGCTCGTCCGCATTCTCACGGTGAATGTCGAAACGCTCGGGGTCCTCGAACTTGTCGGGGTCGCGATTTGCACACCCGAAACGCAGGAACAGCATGTTGCCCTTCGCGATCGAGACCCCCCCGAGCTCACAGTCTTCGGTCGCAACCCGGAACATGTTCTGCGTGGGAGTGGCGAGACGCAGCACCTCCTCGGTCAAATTCGGGATCAGGTCCGGATCGGCCCGCACCTGCTCGAGTTGTTCCGGATGGCGAATCAAAAGCAGCAGTCCTTCCGCGACCGCAGATGCCGTCGTCTCGTTTCCTGCAACCAGCAACTGCTGAAGAATCGAGAGGCTCTCGGCCGTGTCGAGTGGGCGCTCGCCTTCGATCCGCGCGCGCACCAGCGCCGAGATGATGTCGTCCCGTGGTGCGTCTCGAACCTCGGCCAGCCGCTCCGCAAAGTAGTTCTGGAACTCGATGATCCGCTTCGCGGCCTCGAGTTGCTCGTCGTGGCTCGCCATGCCCGAGAGTTGCGTCGTAAAACCGTCCGTCCAACGCTTGAAGCGGGCCAGGTCCTTGCGCGGCACACCGAGTTGATCCGAAATCACGGTGAGCGTCAGCGGCACCGAGAATTCCGAGAGCACCTCGAAGCGTCCGACCGAGCCGAAGCGCGCGAGCAGTTCGTCCGCAATCTTCTGCATCTCGCTCTCGAGCGCGTTCACGCGACGCGGCGTAAACGCCTTGTTCACGAGCCCGCGGAAGCGTTTGTGTTCGGGCGGGTCGGCCGTGAGCATGGTGTCGACGGGCCGGTAGCCCTCTCGCATGACTTCTGAAAGCTCCGGATCCGACGAGACCCCGCCCATCCCCACGCCGAAGCGGTTCGAGAAGCGTTCGTAGTCGCGCAACGCCTCGGCCACGGCTTCGTAGGTCGAGACCATCACCATTCCGGTATGGGAATCCCGGTACACGGGCCCCTCGCTCCGGAGCTTTCGGTAGTACTCCCAGGGATCTTCCATGACCGCGGGATCGAACGGGTTGTAGTCGGCGAGGGCTCGCACCGCGCTCTCGGCCTGGCTCATGGGCACTCCCCTACTCGGTTTAGGAACGGACCGAAATCACGCACAGATACCCCCGTCGATCGGGATTTCGACCCCGGGGATGAAGCTCGACTCGTCCGAGGCCAGGAACACGATCAGGTGGGCGACCTCGGCAGGTTGCCCCACGCGGCCGAGTGGCTGCGCGGCCGCGAATCCCGCGAGCCCCTCCTCGCGCGAAGGCGCGGCCGCAAGATAGGGATCCATCATCGGCGTGTCGATCGCGCCGGGGTGGATCGAGTTACAGCGAATGTTCCACTTCTGTTCGGCGCAGCGCAGCGCCACGGACTTGGTCAGCATCCGCACCGCGCCCTTGCTCGCACAGTAGGCGGCAAACGCGGAACCTCCCTTGATCCCCAGCATCGAGGAGACGTTCACGATCGAGCCGCCTCCCGCACGGCGCAGCGCCTCTACGCCGCTGCGACACCCGAGGAAGACGCCGTCGGCGTTGATCGACATGGTTTCGCGCCAGTGCTCGAAACTCGCCATGTCGATCGGACCCGGCTTGCTCACCCCGGCACAGTTCACGACCACGTTCAGCCCCGGAAAGTGCGCGCTGGCCTCGGCCATGGCGCGCTCCCAGTCGGCTTCGTCCGTCACGTCGAGTCGCACGAAGTGAGCGGCGGATCCGAGTTCGGCCACGAGCTTCTGGCCGCGTTCCACCTGTAGATCCGCCACGATCACGCGCGCAGCTTCGGCCACCATCTGGCGCGCGGTCTCGGCCCCGATGCCCGAGGCCCCGCCCGTGATCAGTGCCACCTTCGAGTCGAGCCGGCCCATGATCAGTTCGCGCTGTCAGATTCGACGCCCGGCGGAGGCGCGACCGGCTCGTCCACGAGCGGCAGGCCCGCCTTGCGTCGAAAACTCCGGTGCATGTTGATTAGGCTGGGCTCGTTGCGTCCGAAGGTCGTATGGGTGCGCAGCCCGGCGTTGAAGTTCTTCTGCACGTTGGCGCTCACCCAGTAGTCCTCCGTGTCGACCACGTGGTAAATGAAGTCGAAGTGAGCCTCGGCTTCCTTGCGGCGCTCCTCGCTGTCGATTCCCTTGCGCATGTAGAGGCTGTAGCGGGTCACGTGCTCGTCGACCCGCTCACCCGGGTACAACTGGAAGAACTCCACCGCATCGGGAGAGACCAGCAACGAGATGTTCGGATACAGGTAGTGGACGAAGGCGAAGTGTTCGAGCGGGTCCGGCCACTCGGCTTCGGGCAGGTCCCGCAGGCCCAGGATCGACTTGCTCGGAAAACCGATCCGGTGGTGCTCACCCTCGCGCCCGTACTGGTCGTAGGTCATGCAGTTCGTGAGCGAGAAGCCTCCCACCGTCTTCGAATGGAGCGGCGCGAAGTGGTAGCCCTCGCAGAACGTGTCGAGCGCGAGCTTCCAGTTGGTTCGCAGTCGCCACTCCCCGGTCTTCACCGCCGTGGCACTGCCCAGATCCCAGCCGCCGAGCTGCGGGCCGAGTTCGCCCAGGTGTTCGTCGATCGAGAAGCCCGCGTCGGGCGCCGGCGCCACGTAGACGAAGCCGTACTTCTCCTCGCAGGGAAGACGAATCAGTCCATAGCAATCGGGATCGACCTCGCCGAAGGTCGCGGCCTGGTTGATGCGCGCGAGCTTTCCCGAGAGTTCGTAGGACCACGCATGGTAGGGGCAAACGAACCGCGCGCCGACCGACCCGCGGCCCTCCACGAGCCGGGCCCCACGATGGGCGCAGGCATTGAGGAAAGCGTGGACCCGGCGCTCGCGATCGCGCACCACCACGGTGGGCGTACCCAACTCATCTAGCGTGACGTAGTCACCGGGCTCCGCGAGATCCGAGCTGAAGCAGACCAACTGCGGCGCCCGTCCGAAGATGCGTCGCTTTTCGAGATCGAACTGCTCGGGATCGGTGTAGGTCGAGATCGGGTTGCGGCGGGGCCCGTCTGGGTGGCTCGCCGTGGTTCCGGTCTCGGCGTAGTGGAGCATCCGCCGGGCGACCGCGATCAACTCCTTCCGCTCCACGCGTTCCCCCTAGCGCCGCCCCAAAGTCAGATCCATGCCCGATGCTACCACGCCCGCTTGATTTGCCGGGTTCAGACTGGTTAGATCTGCGTCAATCCCGTGCGTTCGGGACCCTTGGAGGCACCCAAATGACGCAGCCGACCACCTTGGAAGAAAAGCCGTTTCACCTGCGAGACAACTTTGCGCCCACCTTCGAGGAACGAACCGATTTCGACCTCGAGGTGACGGGAGCGATCCCGCCGGAACTCCGCGGACGCTTCTTCCGCAACGGCTCGAACCCGGCCAGCGGCTTCTCGCCGCACTGGTTCATGGGCAACGGCATGATTCACGGCGTGGAACTCCAGCAGGGCAAGGCCACCTGGTACCGCAACCGCTACGTCCAGACCCCGGCGCTCTCGGATCCCGACGCTCCGCGAACCGGCCCGGATGGCGCCTCCGATCGCACACGCTCCCTCGCCAACACCCACGTGATCTGTCACGCGGGCAAGATCCTGGCACTCGAGGAGGGCTCCTTCCCCTACGAACTGACTCCGGAACTTGAAACCGTCGGACCGCACGACTTCGGCGGGAAGCTCAAGAGCGCCATGACCGCGCATCCCAAGATCTGCCCCGAAACCGGGGAGTTGCTCTTCTTCGGGTACGACGCGATGCCGCCCCACCTGGTGTACCACCGCGTAGCCGCGGACGGCACGCTGGTGCAGAGCGAGGAGATCGAGGTCAAGGGTCCGACGATGATGCACGACTTCAACGTGACCCGGAACTTCACGATCTTCATGGACCTGCCGATGGTGTTCGACCTCGAGGCCGCGGCGCAGGGAGGCATGCCGATCCGCTGGAGTGACGACTACGGCGCACGCCTGGGGGTGATGCCGCGAGCCGGCAGCAATGCGGACGTGGTCTGGTACGAGATCGACCCCTGCTACGTGTTCCATCCGATGAACGCCTACGAGGACGGGGATCGGATCGTGCTCGACGTGGCGCGCTTCGGGAAGCTCACGATGGGGCTCGACGAAGGGGATGGAACCCCGGCCCGCCTGCACCGTTGGACCATCGACCGGGCTTCGGGAAAGGTCACGGACGAGCCGCTCGACGATCGGCCCGCGGAGTTCCCGCGCATCGACAATCGCGTGATCGGCAAGAAGAACCGCTACGGCTATATGATGTCGGCCGGCTACGGCGGCCCCGAGACCTTCGGCGAGGCGCTGTTCAAGTACGACCTCGAGACCGGAAAGTCGTGGACCCACGAGTTCGGTTCCGGCTTCCAGGCGGGCGAGCCGGTGTTCGCGCTTTCCTCGAACACCGCCGCAGAGGACGAAGGCTGGTTGCTGACCTACGTGTACGACGCCGCGCGCGATCGAAGCGACCTGGTGATCGTGGACGCCGCGAACTTCGACCAGAAGCCGGTCGCGCGTATCCACCTGCCCTGCCGGGTGCCGAACGGCTTCCACGCAAGCTGGATTCCGGACGAGTAGGCCGCACGGACAGCGAGCCCGCGTTCACGCGGGCTCCCCTCAGGCCCCGGAACGCTCGGGCGTGTAGCGCACCTGCATTTCCGCGCAGGTCCGGACGAGCGGAGACGGCCGAAATACTGGACCGTCGCCCGCAAACTCCATGTCGGGCAAGCGCCGCAGCAGTTCCTCGAAGGTGACACGCATCTCCATTCGCGCCAGGTTGGCGCCCAGGCAGAAGTGCGTCCCCACCCCGAAGCCCAGGTGCGAGGCGCCACGCTCAATGTCGAAGCGCTCGGGATCCTCGTAGCGTTCCGGGTCGGTGTTCGCAGACGGATAGGTGAGCAGCACGATTTCGCCCTTACGGAGCTGCTTTCCGCCGAGCTCGGTGTCCTCCGTCACGGTCCGCGAGAACGATCGCACGGGTGAAACCAGGCGCACCATTTCTTCGACCGCGCCCGGGATCAGAGAGGGATCCTCGATCAGGCGCCGGTGCGCTTCGGGGTGCCGGATCAAGAGTTCCATCCCGCCCGAGATTCCGTTTCGCGTGGTCTCGTTTCCGGCGACGAGCAGGATCACGAGCAGCATCGTGATCTCGTCGTTCGCGATCTGGATTTCCGCTTCGCTGCGCGCGTCCCAGTCCGCGCGCGCTTCCTTGCCCGCCCGGCCGTCGAAACGCGTCAGCATGCCGTCGTCCTTGGCCCCGGCCAGGATCGTCACCAGGTCATCTCGAGGGTTCGCTCGCCGGTCCTCGATCACCTTGGTCACGTAGGCCGCGTACTCCATGAAGGCCATTCCGGCGCGCTGCGTGACCTCGGGGGCGGAGTCGACGCCGGCGGCCGCCATCATCGAGTCGGACCAGTCGTGGAACTTGTCGCGGTCGGCCTTTTCGATCCCGATCATCTCCGCGATCAGCAGCAGCGGAACCGGGACCGCGATCTTGCTGACGAAGTCGCACTCGCCGAGCGGCGCGATCGTGTCGATCGCTTCCGTGACGATCTCGCGAAACGGCGCCTCCAGTTTCTTGACCATGCGCGGCGTGAAGCCGCGGTTGATCAGGTTCCGGAGCTTTCCGTGACGCGGCTCCGCTTCGTCGATCAGCCCGATCTTGGGAACGCCGGGTCGCACGCCTTCGCCCGAGGTGAACAGCGGCTGGTTCTTGGAGACGTACTCTACGTCTTCGTAGCGGGTCACGACCCACATGCGGCTCTGCTCCGACCAGTAGATGGGCTCGTTCTCGCGCAGCCACGCGAGCCGCTCGTCGATCTCGGGGCCCCAGCCCTCGTTGCCAGCGAAATTGCAATCTACTTCCATCTCATCACTCCTTCGTCGTTCCTGAGAACAGGACCGAAACCAACTCGCCCAGAAAACGCGTCTGCCGCTCGATTGCGGGCTGCGTCAGCAGATCCTGGCCCTGAAGCTCCGCGTAGAGCGGCGCGATCGTGAAGTAGCCGACCACCACGTGGTACATCGCCAGGACCAGCAGCGGGATCTCTTCGGCCGACCACGCGCCCGCGCCCGGACTCGCCTCGGCGACCTCGTGCGCACGCGCAAAGACGGGACCGATCGAATCGCCGAGCAGCGGCATCAGGCGCTCGCCGCCCGAGAGGATCTCGTGCTGAATCAGGCGCGGTAGATCCGGGTGAGCCGCGAGCAGGTCCATCACGGCGACCACGAGTGCTTCCGGGTCACCCGAACCGTCGCGCGCGAACTCCGAGAGCGCGGACAGGACCGGCGCGACCCCGCGCTCCAGCACCGCGGCGTAGAGGGCGTCCTTCCCTGCAAAGTGGTTGTAGAGACTCGGGGTCCGCAGGCCGACCCCGGCCGCCACGTCCCGAAGCGTGGTCCCCTCGTAGCCGCGGCGCGCGAACAGTGCCTCCGCGACGTCCAGAATCCGAGCGGCCGTGACCTCTCCACGCGTCGGGGCCGAGGCAAGCACTGGCTCTGCGATCACCATGGGGGGGACCCTCGTCGCCAAAAACTAACTATCGTTAGTTTGTCACGCCGAAGACCCTGAGTCAAGGGAGGAGAGCGCCCCACCCCGGGGCCGGTCCAGGGTCATCAGCAGCGCGGGGCCATCGGGCGTTTCGATGGGTCCCGCGGGCCGGAACCCGACCTTCTCGTAGCAGCGGATCGCGCGCCCATTATCGGGCGCCGGGTCGACCTGGATCCGGGTCACTGCCGGGTCGCCGAAGAGCCGCGCGGTGAACTGGCCCACCATTGCGGTTCCGAGCCCGCGCCCGAGCCGCTCGGGATCAGCCAGGAACTGGTCCGTCCCGATCACGCCGGGGTCCGACTCATCGGTCCACCAGCCCCCGCCCTGCTCCATCGCGACGTAGGACTGGATGTAGCCCACGGGGACGCCCTCCACGCAGGCGAGATAGGGGTCCAGCGAACTGGACTCTATGTGCGCGCCGTACTCGCGCTGCACCTCGGGCAACGTAATCGGCCCGTGCATCCACCCAACGAGGTGCGGGCAGTTCAGCCATTCGAAGAGCAGCGGCAGATCCGCCTCGGCAAGCGGCCTGAAGTCGAAGCGCGGCTCACCCATCGCAAGAGGTCATCGCACGCGTCGCTATTCCGCCCGCTTTTTGCGTGGCTCTCCCACGAGGGTGAGCACGTTTCGGTCCGGATCGCGGATGTGCGCGAGCACCCCGCCCCAGGGTCTTCGAGTAGAACTCGACCGCGCGCTCCCAGTCCGAGACGAAGACCCGGATCAGGATCAGGGTACAGTCCATCGCGCCTTCCCCTCCGACCTGTGGAAATCAGCCCTGTGGAAATCAGCCCTGCGGAAGTCACCCGCCGCGGGCTTCGAGGCATGTCGGCCCGCAGCAGCGGTTCTCGGGATCGTAACCCCGAACGCAACCCGAGCGACGGCGCGCGCTTGCCAAATGCACCCCGTCGGAGAGAATGGAGCCCGGGACCGAGCGCCGGGGAGGCCGTCCATGAGCCAGGAAGCCGATCGTCGCACAGAGGCGGCCGTTTCCAGATTCTCGACAGGAACGCGGCAACCCTTCGAACTGTCGGAAGAGCTTGCCGCGCGGGTCGAAGCGCTGGGACTCGGCCGGTACCTCGATCAGTTGCGCGACGAGGGCTACACGATCGTCCCCGACGTCGCGAGCGACGCGTTCACGGCGCGGCTGCGCGAGACCTGTCTACGGCTCGCGCAGGAGACCCACGGGCCCGCGAAGGGCTACTCAGCCGCGCTGCTGCTGGGCCGCGACCCGATCTTCGAAGAGGTGGTGCTCAATCCGAAGATCCTGGCCCTGGTCGAGGTCATGTGTGGGAAGGGCGCGCTGCTTTCTCAGTTGATCACGAGTATCCGGCCCAACGGCGCGCCCACGCTGCCGCTGCACGCGGACCAGAACTGGACCCCGGCGCCGTTCCCGGTCCACAACCAGCTGTTCACGATGTGCTGGGCGATGGAACCCTTCAGCGAGGCGGCGGGCTCGACGAAGGTGATCCCGAAATCGCACGTGCACAAACGCCACCCGACCGCGGACGAAATCAAGGAGCAGCCGGGCGCGATCGCAACCGAGTGCGCGGCCAATTCGATCGTGTGCTGGGACGGCTCGACCTGGCACGGGAACTACCCGCGAAAGCTCGACGGGGAGCGCGTCGTGCTCCACATCACCTTTAGCCGGCTGGCACTCCGAACGGTCGAGAACTACGACCACCTGGACGAGGCCTGGCTCGAGGGCAAGCCCGAAGCGATGCGGGTCATGCTGGGCCGCGAGGATTTCCTGGGCTCGACCACGATCGAGCGCGGCAGCGCAGACTACAGTCTGATTCCGCGCAGCTTCGAGTGGGCCAAGACCTGAGCCCTGCGGCTTCGCCGCGAGAGACGGGCGGCCTGTCGCGGCTCCGGATCGCGATTTACGGGGCCGTCAATCTGCCGACCTCGGTGGTCGGGCTCCCGATCGCGCTCTACATCCCGGCCTTCTATTCCGAGAACCTGGGCCTGTCGCTGGCGGCGATCGGCGTGCTGATCTCGCTCTCGCGACTCACCGACGTGGTCACCGATCCCCTGATCGGAATGCTGTCCGACCGCTGGAACACGCGCTTCGGGCGGCGCAAACCCTGGATGCTCGTCGGGACCCCGCTCAAGGTGCTGGCGCTCTGGATGCTGTTCGTGCCCGACAACGCGTTCTCGCACGCGGTGTGGAGCGCACTCGGGGGCGACCCGGGCGGCGGGATCTCGAACCTCTACCTGTTCGTGTGGATCAGCCTGCTCTACCTGGGCTTCACGCTCGTCGACCTGCCCTACCGTGCCTGGGGGGCCGAACTCTCGAAGGACTACGACGGGCGTTCACGCGTAACCAGCGTGCGCGAAGCCTTTGGCTACGGCGGCCTGCTGATGTCGCTGATCATCCCGCTGGTGATGGCCTTCGCACTCGGGCGTTCGGGTGCCTCGAACGCGCTGTTCGGCGTCGCCCTGGCCGTGGTCGTGCTGATGCCCACACTGACCGCCCCGGCGCTGGCGTTCGTGCGGGAACCCCCGCCCGAACGCATCGAACGCGAGCAGGTCCGATTCTGGGCGGGTCTGCGCATCATCTGGCGCAACGAACCGTTCCGGCGGCTCGTCCTCTGCCTGGTCTTCTTCGTCACCGCGATCAGCATGACGGCATCGCTCTCGTTCTTCTTCGTGCGCCGGGTAATGGAGGAACCGTTCGACCGCTACGCGTTCTTCATCCTCGCCTACTACGTGGCGAGCACGCTCGCGATTCCGATCTGGCTGCGCATTTCTACTCGAATCGGGAAGCACCGAACCGTGGTGCTCGGGATCTGCTGGCTGTCGCTCTGGAGCGCGTTCATTCCGCTCCTCGGCCCGGGGGACTTCTGGGTGTTCTTCGTGTTGATGTTGCTCAAGGGCTCGGCCGTCGGTGCGCTGGCCTTCCTGCCGACCTCGATGGCGGCCGATATCGTCGACCTCGACACCATCCAGACCGGCGAGCAGCGCACGGGCCTCTACTTCTCGATCTGGGGCATGGTGAACAAAGCCGCGGTCGCGCTCGGCGTGTTACTGGCGACCAACGGCGTGGTCTGGTTCGGATTCGACCCGGGCAGCGACGACAACGATGCCACGGCCCGGCTCGCGGTCGCGTGTCTTTACAGCGTCGTGCCCGCGGCCCTGGCCTGCGTCGCGCTGCCGCTGCTCTGGCGCTACCCGCTCACGCGCGAGCGCCAGCTCGAGATTCGCACGGCGATCGACGAGGCCCAACTCTCGGCGGGAAGCTGAACCCGGCGCGGGTGTCTTCGCACAGCGGCTTGCTCGCGTGACCCGATCCGTGGGATCTTCTGGAAAGCCTCGGTGAAAGACCCGAACACAGGAGTTCCAGACATGATCGAGAAAGCGGTCGAGAACTGGCACAAGTTGATCCGTGGAGAGTTTCCCGGGGGCCTCGACGAACTTCTCGCCGAGGACGTGGTCTTCTACTCTCCGGTGGTCTTCACGCCCCAGAAGGGGATCGAGATCACCAAGCTCTACCTGTCCGCGGCCGCCAACACCTTCGGCGGCGAACCGGACGCCGCCTCGGGTTCACCGAATCCGAACACCTCGAAGTTTCGCTACACCAAGCAGATCCTGTCGGGAAATTTCGCGATGCTCGAATTCGAGACCGAGATGCAGGACAAGTACGTGAACGGGGTCGACATCTTGACCTGCAACGACGAGGGCAAGGTGGTCGAGTTCAAGGTACTGATCCGGCCGCTCCAGGCCGTGAACGCGGTCCACGCGCAGATGCGCAGGATGCTCGAGAAGCTCCAGGAAACCCGAACCTGAGCCCGAATCGGAACCACGGCGAGCCCGTCGGCCCGGCATGAACCCGGAGGCCGACCGCTTCCTGCGCCAGCCGCACCGCACGCTCGCAGCGCTCGCGATTCCAACCGTGATCTCGCTGGTCGCGGAGCCCGTGGCCGGCATCGCCGATACGGCCTTCATCGCGCGACTCGGCGCGTCGCCGCTGGCCGCACTCGGGGTGGCCACCACGCTGCTCTCGGGCGTGATCTGGGTCTTCAACTTTCTCGGGATCGGCACCCAGACTGTCGTGGCCCGCGCGTTCGGCAGTGGTGAGCCGGAGCGTGCGCGCACGTTGCTCTCGACCGCGCTCTGGCTCGCGGCCGGGTTCGGAGCCGCACTCGGCGCGCTGGCCTGGCCGCTGCTCGCCGGAATCGCCCACTGGATGGGGGCCGACGGCGAAGTCGCCGCGGGATCCGTGGAGTACCTGCAGATCCGGCTGCTCGGCGTCCCCGCGGTGCTGCTCACCTTCGTGGCCTTCGGTGCGCTGCGCGGGCTGCAGGACATGCGCACGCCGCTCTGGATCTCGCTCGCGATCAGTGCACTGAACGTCGCACTCGACCCGCTGCTGATCTTCGGCGCCGGCCCCGTCCCCGCATTCGGGATCGCGGGTGCCGCCTGGGCGACCACGGCCACGCAGTGGCTGGGAGCGGCCTGGGCCCTCAACTCGGTCACACGCCGACTCGGGATCGATGCCTCCTTCGAAGGCCGCCAGGTCCGGGCCCTGTTCGTGGTGGGCCGCGACATGGTGATCCGCACCGGGAGCCTGCTGCTGTTCCTGATCCTGGCCACTCGCGTCGCGACCGAGATCGGTCCCGAGTCGGGCGCCGCCCACCAGGGAATCCGCCAGATCTGGATGCTCGGCGCGCAACTGCTCGACGCCTTCGCCTACGCGGCCCAGAGCCTGATCGGCTACTTCCTGGGCGCCGGCGCCGTGGCGACTGCGCGCCGGGTGGCCGGGGTCGCGTGCGGTTGGGCGCTGGCGACGGGCGCCGCGCTTGCGCTCCTCATGCTGGGTCTCGAAGCTGGCGTCGAGTTCCTGCTGGTTCCCGCGTCTGCGCTCGCGGCCTTCGGACCCGCGTGGTGGGTGGCCGCACTCTGCCAGCCGCTGAACGCGCTCTCGTTCGCGACCGACGGCATTCACTTCGGTACGGCCGACTACGCCTACCTGCGCAACGCGATGATCGTCGCAACCGGCGCCGGCGCGATCTTGCTGGCCGGGATCGATCGCACCGGCCAAGACGCACTCAGCTACGTATGGCTCGCAACCGCGCTCTGGATCGGGATCCGAAGCGCCGCGGGCGTGGTGCGGATCTGGCCCGGAATCGGAAACGCGCCTCTCGGGAGTCGCGCCCTCAACTGAGTCCGAGCCGTGCACGCCGTTGCCCGAGCCCGTAGAACACCGCGAGCATCCCGAGCCCGGTCAACACCATCGGCCAGAGGCGGAGCGCAGGAAAACTCGCCTGAACACACTGGCTCTCGACCCCGTCGGGAATGATTTTGAAGACCTCGCCGCCGCGATCGACGATGTAGACCTCGCCCAACGCATCCGTACCGAAAGAGCTCACGCTGTCGATCGAGAGACCCGGCGGAGCCAACTCCGCGGTCCGCTCGGTGAGCGCGGTCGCAACGCCGCCGCTCACCCGGATGGTCCAGATCTGGGCACTGCAGAAGTCCGAGAAGAAGTAGCTTCCCGCCAGATCCGGAATGGCACAGCCGCGGTAGACCTCGCCGCCGGTAATCGAACACCCGAAGGGTGGCGTGAAGTGGGAGTACTCGTGGACCGGATCGAGCAGGGTCGCGCTCGAGCAGTTGCCACCCGTATTGAAATCGTGCGCACCCTCGCGGCAGCGCCAACCCCAGTTCTCGCCGCCACTGCTCGAGACAGCTTGGAAGTCGACCTCTTCCCAGGTGTTCTGTCCGACGTCGGCAATGTAGAGATCCCCGGTCAGAGCGTCGAAGGCGTTCCGCCAGGGATTGCGGAGTCCGAAACTCCAGATCTCGTCATCGCCCGTGACGCCCACGAAGGGATTGCCGGGTGGGATCCCGTAGTTCCCGCCGGGCCCGTCGTTGCCGTCGACGTCGATCCGCAGCATTTTTCCGAGCAGGTTCCCGGTGATGTCCTGGCTGTTCCCGGTCCCGGAGGTGTGCCCCGAACCGGTGTCGTTGGCACCCCCGCCGTCGCCGGTCGCGATGTAGAGCAGGCCGTCCGTAGGCCCGAAACCGATCCAGCCGCCGTTGTGGTTCGACTGCGGCTGCGAAACCTGCAGCAGCACTACTTCACTGGTCGCATCCGCAAGTTGCGGCGTGCCGACCGGCACCTCGAAACGCGAAACGTGCGTGGTCCCCCCGGACCCCGTGTAGTTCACGTAAAAGAAGCGGTTCTGAGCAAAGTTCGGATGAAAGGCGAGACCCAGCAGGCCACGCTCGTTGCCGAGCGAATTCACGCGACCGGTAATGTCCAAAAACGGCGTCGGCTCGAGTTGGGGCGGGTCGACCGTGAGATCGAGGATCTGGATCCGTCCCGCCTGCTCGACCACGAACAGGCGCGCGACATCTCCGGCCGGTGCGGTGACGAAGAGTGGCTGCGAAAGCCCGCTCGCCACGCGCTCCGTCGTGAGCGGGGTCTGCGAAAACGCGCCATCGGAGACGCCCAGCCACAGCAACGGGAGCGCGGACAGCAGGACGCGGGTCCCCCACCCCCTTGCTAACCCCAGATGAGCCCGGCCGTTGCGGATTCGCATCGGGCGTCGGTCTCCAGCGCTCGAGTTTCCAACCCGTTCACACCCGCACCACGCAGAATATCACGGGCCGCCTTGGAAATAGCTTCGTCCGAGCCTTCCCAGACAAGTCGGAGCGAAAGAAGCCCCGAAAGCCGAGCGCTTACACGGATGCCTGCACCTCGGGCGAACCCGCCAGCCGAAACACCCGAACGAACGGGACCAACGCCACGAACGAGACGAACGCGAGCCGCCCTCAGCGCTCCAGTACGACGACCGGGATCTCGCGCTCGGTGCGCGCCTGGTACTCGGTGTAGGGCGCGTAGAGCGCGACCATCTGGTCCCAAAGTTTCGTCCGCTCCGC
>JAYZEO010000067.1:0-7806 GCA_036337215.1 Myxococcota bacterium
GACCCGAACGGAGACCTCCTGGCCGTCTACCGCAAGATCCACCTGTTCGAGATCGACCTGCCCGAGGTCTCGTTCCGGGAGTCCAAGGGGGTCGCACCCGGGAGGGAGGTGGTCGTAGCGGAACTCCGCTCCGGCGGCATCGGACCCATCGGTCTGTCGGTCTGCTATGACCTGCGCTTCCCCGAACTCTACCGGCAGCACTCCGAACGCGGAGCGACCGTGCTTCTGGTCCCCGCGGCCTTCACGGTCCCGACCGGCCGTGCCCACTGGGAACTGCTGCTGCGTGCGCGCGCCGTCGAGAACCAGGCCTACGTGGTCGCGGCTGCCCAGTTCGGCGCACACAGCCCGCGACGCAGCTCATACGGGCACTCGATGATCGTCGATCCCTGGGGACGCGTGCTCTGCGAGATCCCGGATGGGGAAGGGATCGGGCTGGCCGAGCTCGACCGCGGCGAACTCGACCGCGTCCGGGCACGTCTCCCGGCCCTCGATCACCGCGTCCTGTGAGCCGCCGCGCGCTCAAGGCCGAACGGGCCGCGGACCGATCCGCCTGAGGGATGCACCTGATTCGTGCGCGGCTGCTCGCCATCTGCGGACCGGCGAAGGGGACCGTCTGGTCGCTCGGAAATGCCGATCTGCGGATCGGACGCGGCCGCGAGGTCGAAATCTGCCTTCCGGATGCCGCCGCAAGCCGGAATCACGCAGTGATCGTCTGTGAGGGCGACGGCTTCCAGGTCGAGGACTTGGGAAGTACGAACGGGACGCGCGTCAACGGCAAGCCGGTTCGGCAGGCAACCCTCGCCGCCGGCGACCAGATCCAGATCGGCCACACGGTGTTCGAGTTCCAGGCGCGCCGCGACTCAATATAGGGAGAATGCTTCCCACACGATATCGGAAGCCCTGCCGAAAGCGCGCCGCCCGACGCAGCCTCCGGCACGTTGTTTGCTTCGCTATGGAGCATGCTGACGACCCTGAAGAGCTACGCGCAGAAGGTGGTGTCGGGAATTTTGGATGAGGCTGAGGAAACGGAGCTCGATCGGATAGCAGTCGCGGGCGCCCTGGTGGCTCGCGACCAGGACCACTACCGGATTGAAGCCGGCGGAGACGAGTGGTCAGACCTCGAGGACGCAGCCCAGCGGGCCGCGGGCCTCTGCGACTGCGGAAAGCCCCTTTCCCGACGAGAGTCGAACCGGCGCTGCCGCTCTTGCGGCCGCGAGTACCGGAGTCTCTGAGACCGGCGCGCGCCTGCCCGACCAGACCCGCGGCGTCTAGCCGCGCGAGGCCGCGACCCGAACCCGACGGGAATCGGGACGCGTGCGCCGACGCTGCTCCCAGGAGGTCTCGACCAGCCGCACCACCTCTGCGGGCGAATCCGTCAACTGGAACAGGTCCAGATCCACGTCTGAGATCAGGCCCCGCGTCTGCACCTCGGAGGAGAGCCAGGCAACGAGCCCGGACCAGTAGTCCGAGCCGAACAGAATGACGGGGAAGTTGTCCATCTTCTCGGTCTGCTTGAGCGTCAGGCACTCGAACATCTCGTCCAGTGTTCCGTATCCGCCGGGCAGGCCGATGAAGGCACACGCGTACTTTACGAACATCACCTTGCGCGCGAAGAAGTAGTCGAAATTTACAACAGTATCTGCGTATCGGTTCTCTTCCTGCTCCATCGGAAGCTTGATATTGAGCCCAATCGAGGGTCCGCCGCCGCGCTGCGCACCGCGATTCGCGGCCTCCATGGCGCCCAATCCCCCACCCGTGATGACGCCGAAGCCAGCGGTCGCGAGCAGGTAGCCGATCTGCTCCGCCTGCTCGTACCCGGGATCGGTCTCGCGCACGCGGGCGCCACCGAACACCGACACCGCGGGAGACAGGGGACCGAGGGTCTCGAAGCCCTCTACGAACTCGGCCATGATGCGGAAGACGGTCCAGGTGTCCTTATGGCGAAAATCGTCCATCGTGTTCCTCTGTATCGGACGCTTCAGGGACCGGATTGATTCTGTTTGCGCAGGAGAGACAGCGAAGGCGGGTATTGTGACGCGACTGGACGACGCTGCCCGACTCCGCCTCGAAGCGCACCCGCAGCTCTACGCGCGCCTCCACCACGCGGCCGAGTTCGTCCAGATCTGCTTCTCCGAGATGCTCGATCTGTAGGGCACCGCGGAATCCGACTGCGAGTTCGAGCCCCTGCCGCGTGAGAAAGCCGTTCGAGCGAATTCGGGCCAGCGCGAGACCGTCTGACGGGACTCGCTGGTACTCGATCGGCATCTCGACCCCGAGCACATACTGACCGAGCGCAGGCAAAGGCCTGCGACCGCTCCATTCTGACCGCTCCGATCCCGGGAGGACCGGCAGGCTCAGGAGTAGCCAGTCGACCACCCGGATCCCGCCGAAGAGCGGCTGCTGCGAGCGCCACGGCGTACCCTCGAGCGCGCCGTCCGCCTGGACCAGCCACCCCCCGAGCGGCTTCGAGACCACGTCGCCGATCCTGCCCCCGCCCGGGGCCGGATCGTCGGGCCCGAGCACGAGAGGCTCCGGGTCGGCCGGGCCGCGCGTGCTGAGTCCATCGGCCGAGAGCGTGAACTCGCTGCTCCCACCCGGAATACCCTCTACCCGCGAGACGTAGCGGTCGAGGTAGACGACCAATTCGTGCCTCCCGTCCCCGGCCGGCTCGGCCTCGAGCACCAACCCTGCTCCACGCTCGACCGTGACCGGCACACCATCGATATCGGTCTGGTCGTGTGCCTCGAAACGGAAGCTCTGCCGCGGCTCCGCGTCGAAGCCGTAAGGAGCGTGCCCCGGCGAAAACCCATCCGAGCAGGCGCCGATCGCGAGGAGCAGGAGCAGCGCCGACGCGCAGCGCAACCCGCTACCCAAAGAAGATCTCGGACAGTGCGTACAGCTCGCGCGGAACCGACTTGGTCTCGGCGACGGCTTCATCGAGCGGAACGCTCACGATCTCGCCGCCCTGGAGCGCCGCCATCTGGCCAAACGCACCCTCGTGCACGAGGCCGCTCGCGTAGACTCCATAACGTGTGGCGAGCACGCGATCGAATGCGGTCGGCGTGCCGCCACGCTGGATGTGGCCGAGCACCGTGACGCGGGCCTCCACCCCGCTGCGGGCCTCGACCACTCGCGCAAGCTCGTGTCCCACGCCACCCAACAGTTCGTGGCCGAACTCGTCCGTGCGCGCGGACCGGGCATCGTCGAGTCCCCGGATACGCGCCCCTTCCGCGACCACCAGGATCGCAAAGCCGCGCCCCGCCCGGCGCCGCTGGTCGAGTCGCTCGCAGATTTCGTCGACGCTGGTCGGCTGTTCCGGAATGCAGATCACGTCGGCCCCGCCCGCAAGTCCTGCCCAGGTGGCGATCCAACCGGTATGCCGTCCCATCACCTCGACCACCATCAGGCGTTGGTGGCTGCCGGCCGTCGTCTGCAGGCGATCGATCGCCTCGGTCGCGATCGAGACCGCGGTGTCGAAGCCGAACGTGAGTTCCGTGCCCGCGACGTCGTTGTCTATGGTCTTGGGAATGCCGACCACGGGCCACGCGTAGTCGCGGTGAAGCCGGGCCGCGACGCCGAGCGTGTCCTCGCCCCCGACCGCGATCAGCGCATCGAGTCCAAGCCGCTCCCAGTTCGCGAGCGCACGCTCGAGGGTCTCCGGAGCCCGGAACGGATTCGTGCGCGAGGTGAGCAGCATCGTGCCCCCCTCGCGGATGATTCCGCTCACGTCGTTGCGAGAGAGCGAGCAGGTGTTCGCCTCGACCACGCCCCGCCAGCCCTCGCGAATCCCCAGCACCCGGCTCCCGCGACGTTCGCCGTCTCGTACGACCGCGCGGATCACGGCGTTCAGGCCCGGGCAGTCTCCACCCCCGGTCAATACCCCCACCCGCAGACCGGCCGGATCCGACATGGCGGCGACTCTCGCAACTCGCGCCCGGCTGTCAACCGCTCCCTGCTCCAGGAACGACCCGGAGATCAGCGACGCAGACGCCACCAGAGGGCCAGGAGCTTCTGGGCGCGCGGGGTCAGTCGGGTACGCAGATAGGCTCCGGCCGTTCGCTTGACCAGTTCGGCGGTCGTCGGATACGGGTAGATCACGTCGTAGAGCTTCGAAAGCCCGACCCCGGCCGTCATCGCGAGCGTGATCTGGCTCACGAGTTCGCCCGCGTTCCGCGAGACCAACGTCGCGCCCAGAATCCGGTCGCTCCCACGCCGGAGGTGCAACTTCAGGAACCCTTCGTCCTCGCCCGAGAGCACCGCACGATCGACCGAGCTGAGCGGCGTGCAATATGTCGTGATCGGGATGCCCCGCCGCCCGGCTTCAGCTTCGCTCAGGCCCACGTGCGCGAGTTCGGGATCGGTGTAGGTCGTCCACGGCATCACGAGCGCGCTCACGCGCTTGCGCCCCAGGAAGAGCGCGTTTCGCACCGCGATCCGGGCACTCGCTTCCGCGGCGTGCGTGAATCGCGCCTCGAGGCAGACGTCGCCCGCGGCGTAGATCCGGGGATTCGTGGTGCGGAGCCGATCATCGACAAGCAGGGCGCCGCCCTCGTCGCACCGGATGCCGGCGCGCTCGAGCCCGAGCCCCTCCAGGTTGGGAATGCGTCCCGCGGCAACCAGGATCTGGTCCACGCGCAGCGTCTCGCGGCGGCCCTCTCGATCGCGGAACACGAGTTGCTTCTCCGCACCCGAACCGTCGGCCCGCTCGATCGTGCTCCCGAGCCGCATCCCGACCCCGTCCGCCTCGAGAGCGCGCTGAACCAGCTCGGCGGCGTCGCGATCCTCGCGCGTCAGGATCTGAGAGGCGGTGTCGAACAGCATGACCTCCGATCCGAAGCGCCGGAAGCTCTGCGCCATCTCGCAGCCGATCGGGCCGGCCCCGATCACGGCCAGGCGCGCGGGACACTCGGTGAGATCGAACAGGCTTTCGTTCGTGAGTGGGCGCGCCTCCGCGAGGCCCGGGAGCGGGGGCAGGCCGGGGCGAGAGCCCGTCGCAATTACGGCCCGGCGAAAGCGCAGTGCCCGTCCCTCGGTTTCGATCTCGCCCGGATTCGTGAATGAGGCCTCGCCGAAAAACACGTCGACCCCGAACTCATCGCGGTAGCGCCGGGCACTGTCGTGGGTGCTGATCCGGGCACGGAGTTCACGCATGCGGCGCATCACGGCACCGAAATCGGTGCGCGCCGTTGCCGGAACCCGCACACCGAAACTGCCGGCAGCCCGAACCTCCGACGCGGCGCGCGCGGAGCGAATCAGGGCCTTCGAGGGCACACAGCCCACGTTGAGACAATCGCCCCCGAGCAGGTGCCGCTCCAGCAACGCGACCCGCGCGCCGGCGCCTGCCGCGAAACTGGCAGCGATCAACCCCGCCGTCCCCGCGCCGACGACCACGAGGTGGTAACGATCCGCGGGTACTGGAGCGCGCCAGTCGGAAGGATGCACGTTTGCGAGCCACGTGGAGTTGGCTTCGTCGTGCTGCAGCAACGAACGCGTGCCGCTCACGGAGACTCCTCTTCGAGTTCGGTGGCCGCGGCGAGCGCGCGCCGGGCGAGTTGCGTGATCCATAAGGTCACTGCGAGGGTGACCGCGAGCCCGAGCCAGGACGCCCAGTCCGGTAGCGAGGCAGCACCGCTCGGTACGGCTGCCAGGTCACCCACAACGCGGCCGAGGTAAACGTAGAGAAAGGTCCAGGGCAGCATGCCCAGTGAGCCCAGCGTGTAATCGAAAATGCGAACCCGCGTGAGACCCAGCGCGTAGTTCAGCAGACTGAACGGAAACAGGGGCGAGAGCCGTAGCAGAAACACGAACTTGCGTCCTTCGCGTGCCACCGCGCGGTCGATCGCGGAAAAGCGCACATCTCCCTCGATCCAGCCCGCCACGCGCCGCCTCGCGAAGGTGCGCGCCAGCGCGAACGCGACCGAACTCCCGATCACAGCGGCCACGAACACGTAGGCGGTTCCCTCTGCGAGCCCGAAGATGAGTCCCCCGGCCAGCGTGAGAATCGACCCGGGCACAAAGGCCACGATAGCTGCGGCGTAGCCCGCAATGAATACAATCGGACCGAAGGCGCCGAGCCCATCGACCCAGGCGACGAAGCTGGGCAGGCTGCGACCAAGTTCGCGACCTCCCAGGAGGATTGCCGCGATCACGGCCAACGCGATTGCGGCGCGCAGTCCCCGCTTCCGGCGGCCCTCGGTCGCCACTCAGCCTTCCCTGGGAACGAACGCGAAGTTCGCGAAGTAGGCAGCCGCGGACGCACAGCCGTTGTCGCTATCGGTCATGAGCCCGATCCCGATTACGCGGGGCGCCGGGCGCCCGAAGACGCGCTGGTAGTCCGCGGCCGGATCCACCTGCGCCCGCTGCCAGGCCCCGATCGCCCCGGCCCCGAGCGAGATCATGTGCGCGGTCGGCTCCCAAGGATTGGGCCACGATGCACCCGGCGGCTCCCGGCCCGAGACCACGTAGTTGAGGGCGCTGCCGGGCAGGCGCCGTGCATCGTCGGCTGACAGCAGTCCGCGGCGCAGCCGCGCCCAAAGGCTCGCTTGTTCGGGCACGAACTCGAACATGAGGTACACGCGCGCCGCAAAGTCGTCGCCGTCGCGGCTGCGCGGATCGGGAGCTTCGGAACTCCGCTCGGCTTTCCAGTCCCAACGTAGAAGCGGGGTCTTCGCGAGGTCGATCCCTTCGAGCAGGCGGATCAGCGCCGAAGCCGAACACTCGCTCTCGCTCGCGACCGCGGCGCGCCCATCCACCTGGCTGCGGGTGTAGCGGGTGTGGCGCGGAATGCTCGGGAACTCGAGCGCTTCCCACCCCGGCCCGCCCGGAGCCGGCAGGACGCGAACTTGCCCGGTCTCGAGCCCTGCGCCCGAGGCACCCAGGCTCGCGAGCGCAGCCAGCGCGAGCCCCACCTGGACAGCGATCCAGGGTCTCACCCGCTTCCTCCCCATCCGCCCCGAGGTCCCTCCCCGGCAGCCACCCAAAACCACGGCCGGTTGGCGCAGGAGCCAGAATAGGGCAGCGTTCGAAAGGGTCCCATGCAAGGACGGCCCCGCAGATAGGAGAATGAGCCCGTGCAGGGAACTTGGCAGCGATTCGGACGCGTGCTGCTGGTCTGCGCCGGGCTGGCGGCGGCTGGGCTGCCCTCGGTTCCGGCTACCGCGCAGATCTCGGCCGGCGACGCGAAGATCGGTCTCACCCCGCTGGCTCTGAACGCCCTGGTCGGACGGTTTCGCTGGCCCGCCCTCTGCGCGCGACAGGGCGGCGAGAGTGCGCTGGTCGAAGAGGGAATCGTGTTCCGCAGCGCACCAGGGCGCTACGAGGGCCAGGAGGCAGTCAAGGCGACCTTTTTCGGCATCGAAGCGCCACCCGGGGCAAGCGTCTGTTTCAACCGCCTCGAGCCGCGCCTGAGCGATCGTCGCGGCATGATCTACCTGACCTACCCTTCCCACGGACGCCGCGATCTCGGCGTGTCGGAGTTCCGGCGTCTGATGGAGCGCGGCAACACCCGCTACAAGATCATCGGCGGCCGCCTGCTGGTGCGCGAAATCGGAAAGCCCGAGATGAAACCCCGCGAGATCTCCTTCGACGAGAAGGGCGGCACCCTGATCGTCCGCCCTGTACGCACCGGCACTGCGGGAGCCCAGTTGATCGGGGGATACATCACGCCAACCGGTCGCCAGGGACGCCTCCCACGTGCGCTGACCTTCAAATGGGTCGCCCCCGACGGCGAGACCTTCACGACCGTGATGGCCGAGGACCCGTCACGCTGGAAGTAGCCGGCGCTGGCCCTTGCGCCCGCACACCCTG
>JAYZEO010000068.1:0-15049 GCA_036337215.1 Myxococcota bacterium
GCGTCCGTTTCCTCGGTAATCCCCACGGCTGCGCGGTGACGAGTCCCGAGGATTGCGGGGAGATTCGAACTGAGACCCAGCGGCAGGATGCAGCGAGCCGAGACCACGCGACCTTCGCGGATCACGACCGCGCCGTCGTGCAGCGGCGAGTAGGGCAGGAACAGAGCGATCAGCAGGTCCCGGGTCATTGCCGCATCGATGTGCGTTCCGAGTTCAAGGTGATCCTCCAGACTCACCTCCCTCTCCATGACCAGCAGGGCGCCGACCCGTCGCTGACCCAGGGACTGAACCGCCTGCACGATTTCCTCGATCGACTGGAGCTGCTGGCGAGGCGCCGTCCGGAGGAACCCTCGCCCCATCCGCGCCAGCGCGCGGCGGATGTCGTGCTGGAAGATGACGATGACGATCAACACACCCCAGCGAAGGAAGTTGTCAAGGATGAACCCGAGCGTGGCGAGTTCGAGTTGTTCAGCCAGGAGCCAGACGAGGACGACCGTGAGCACACCCAGCGACATCTGGGCCGCGCGCGTGCCCTTGATCAGCAGCAGCAGCCAGTAAACGGCCAGCGAAACCAGCGCGATGTCGAGCGTGTCCCAGATCGGATCGTAGTTGTCCGACAGGTTGTTCCAGACGTCGGCCAGCCACTGATAGATCCAGGTGATCATGCCTGGGCACACGCTCTTCGGGCCCGGCGTGCAGACGGGATCCTCGATCGCTGGCGGAACCCTCGGGCGGGTCCGCGCCATTCATGGAGGGGGAGCCTGGCAGCCGACCCGCGCACGCGCCCTAGCCTGGAATCGGCTCGGGGTCGGGGATTCCCTTGCCGCCCAGCGGGCGCTCTGGCTCGGTGCCGTCTGCCTCGCTCTCGGGCTTCCTGGATCGCTTGGATTCCACGGGCGCGGGCGCCGGCGGCAGTTCGCGGTTCGCTAGCAGCAACTCGAGTTGCTCCACGCCCAGGGTTTCTCGCTCGAGCAGAGCCGTTGCAATCCGATCGAGCGCGTCGCGGTGCTCGATCAGATGGCGCTTCGCACCGTCGTAACTCTCGGAAAGCAAGAGGCGGATCTCCTCGTCGATCTGCCGGGCCTTCTCCTCACTGTGCTCACGGTGGGACGAGAAGTCGCGGCCGAGAAAGACCGGGTCGCCACCGCCTGCGTACTTCACGGGCCCCAGGGCCTCGCTCATGCCGTAGTCGCAGACCATTTCACGCGCGAGCGACGTCGCCTGCTCCAGGTCGTTCCCGGCCCCGGTCGAGAAGTGATCGAACACGACCTCCTCTGCCGCCCTGCCCCCCATCATGTGGGTGATCCGCGCGATCAGTTCTCGCTTGGTAATCGTGTAGCGGTCTTCGGTCGGTAGCGTCTGCGTGAGGCCGAGCGCGCGGCCACGCGGAATGATCGTCACTTTGTGGACGGGGTCGCCGTCCTTCTCGAGCAGCGCGACCAGCGCGTGCCCGCCCTCGTGATAGGCCGTGACGCGTCGCTCGTCGTCGGTCATGACCAGCGTCCGGCGCTCCGCCCCCATCAGGACCTTGTCCTTGGCCAACTCGAAGTCGCCCATCTCGACCGAATCCGCATCTCGCCGCGCCGCCTGGAGCGCCGATTCATTGACCAGATTTTCGAGGTCCGCACCCGAGAACCCGGGCGTCGAGCGCGCAACCACGGTCAAGTCGACACCGTCATCCATCACGACCTGACGGGAATGGACCTTGAGAATCGCTTCCCGGCCGCTCAGGTCCGGACGATTCACGACGACGTGACGGTCGAAACGACCCGGGCGCAGCATCGCGGGATCCAGCACATCCGGCCGATTGGTGGCGGCGATGATGATCACGCCCTCGTTCGACTCGAAGCCATCCATCTCGACGAGCAGCTGATTCAAGGTCTGCTCGCGCTCGTCATGACCACCGCCGAGGCCAGCGCCCCGATGACGTCCGACCGCATCGATCTCATCGATGAAAACGATACATGGCGCGTTCTTCTTGCCCTGGGTGAACAGGTCGCGGACACGGCTCGCGCCCACACCCACGAACATCTCGACGAAGTCGGAGCCCGAAATCGAAAAGAAGGGTACCCCGGCCTCCCCGGCAACGGCGCGCGCGAGCAGGGTCTTGCCCGTGCCGGGCGCCCCGACCAGGAGGACCCCCTTGGGGATCCGACCGCCGAGTCGGGTAAAGCGCTTCGGGTCCCGCAGGAAGGAAACGATTTCCTCGAGTTCCTCCTTGGCCTCTTCGACGCCTGCCACGTCCTGGAAGGTCACGCGCTTTTGATTCTCGTTCAGGAGCCTGACCTTGGCCTTCCCAAAGCTCATCGCCTTGCCACCGCCGGACTGGAGCTGGCGGAATAGCAAGAACCAGAGGCCGATGAAGAGCAGCATCGGGAGCCAGGACACCAGGATCCCCTGCCAGAGGCCGGTGTCCTCTGCCGGTTGGTAGGCCCACTTGACGTCGCGTTCCTGCAGCTTGGAAAGCAGCAGCTCGTGCCCTTCCGGGCCCTGGGTGCTGAATGTCTGCCCGCTGTGGAAGGTTCCCTCGATCCGATCGCCACTGATCTCGACCTCGGCCACGTCTCCCTGGTCGACATGCGATAGGAACTGCGAGTACGGGACCTCGTTGGTCTCCGGAGGCTCGCTGGAATAGAACGTGACGATCGCGAGCAGGACCAGCAGCCCCATCGCCCACGCCATCATGTTTCGGTAGAACTGGTTCAACGCGACTCCCGCCAGCAGGGTCAAAAACCCCAAGGATCACCACAATTTAGCAGGTGCCAGCTCGCCGTGAAAGAGACACTTCCGCCGCTCGTCAGGAGGCGCTGCCGCGCCTGCGCATGGCTGGCAGCCGTTGGTCACGCAGAATCACCAGGCACCCGGAATCCCGGACAGCCAGCGAGTCAGCGGGCAGCGAGAGAGACCGGCCCCCGATTGCCCCGAGGATGAATCTGTCGAGCCGCTCGATGTGGCTGCCCGAAAGATGCTCTACCAGCCCCGCACGGGAGAGCACCTGGGCGAGCGCACGCAGCCGCAGCGGCCGATCCAGGTCGGCGAGCGGAGCGATCCGGACGCGGAACGCGGCGTCGTCCGATCCGGGTTCGTCCGAACCGGGAGAAAGCACTGCCCGCTCGAGCACCTCCGCGACCTTTTGCGAGAGCCAGGCCTCGTCGCTCTGCACGCGACCCGCAAGCATGGCGAGTTGCTCGGTCGCGCCCGCATGAATCTGCTCCAGGACCGGCAATACGTCGCATCGGACCCGGCTGCGCGGGACCCCGGGGTCACGGTTTCCGGGGTCCTCGCGCCAGGTAAGACCGCGTGTGCGAAGGTAACTGCGCAGTTCTTCTCGCCTCAAGCCCAGCAGCGGTCGCAGCACACGGGCGCCCGCCTCAGTCTCCGCCCGCGCAGCGATCCCACCCAGCCCACCCGGCGAGGTTCCGCGAATCGCGCGCAAGAGCAGCGTCTCGGCCTGGTCGTCGAGCGTGTGCCCGGTCGCGATCAACGCGAACCCGTGGTCGGCCCGCAGCCGCTCGAGCGCACCGTAGCGGAGCACACGTGCGCGCGCCTCGGGAGAGCGTCCGTCGGGGGTTCGGGCATCTACATGCGCCTCGAAGAATGGAACACCGAGCTTCGCCGAACGCTCGCGCACCAACTCGAGATCGAGTTCGGCGCTGGCGCCACGGAGCCCGTGGTGCACATGAGCTGCCGCGACGCGTTGCCCAAGGGCGGACAGGGCGTGCAGCATGGCGACGGAATCGCCGCCGCCGGACACCGCGAGAAGCAGCGCGTTCGATCTCCGAACGGCGTGCCGTTGGAGAAACTCCGAAATGGCCAGATGGACCCGGTCCACGCCCTAAGAGTAGGGCGCCGGCCCGCCACCTCCCACCCCCCCGGCGACTCAATCCCACAGCCATCGGCGCCGAAAACGCTCAAAGTCCCCCGAGCTTCCTACCCCCCCGCCGGACGCCGACGGCGCGGAAACGAGAGGACCCGTGTCCGAACAGCGCCCAGACCAGAAGCTTCTCCAACTCACGGCCGGGCTCCTGCCCGGGCCGATCGAGGGTCTCGGGGGACTCCTCGTGATCATGGCCGCGCTCCTGCTCGGAGGCAGCGCCCTCTGGCTGGTCCTGCGCGCACGCTCCGAGCGGCCCTCGCCAGCCAAAGACCGGGAGCCGTCTATCCAGGACCTGATCGACGGCAATCAATATGCAGAAGCTGCCGAGCGCCGCATGCGCGAGGGAGACTTTGAAAAGGCACTCGCGCTGTACCAGAACAGCGGGAACCTAGAGAAGGCCGCCGAGTGTGCCCGGCTCTTGAAGCAGCCCCGGCGCGCGGCTGACCTGTATCGCGAGGACGGAAGAACCTTGGAGGCCGCGGATCTCTACCGGGAAGCCGAGGTCTGGCGCGACGCAGCCGAGTGTCACGAAGATCTCGGGCAACCGCGCGAGGCAGCGGAACTCTTCGAGCGAGCCGGCGACCTGAGAAAGGCGGCGTTGCTTCTGCGCAGCATCCAGGATACCGAGAACGCAGCACGCCTGTTCCAGCGCGCGGGAGATACCGCGGAAGCCGCATCGACGCTGCTGGAGGCGTCCGGCCAGGAAGCGAAATCGCTGCGGCGCGCCGGCGAGCTCTTCTGCACCGGAGACAAGCCCCGACGCGCCGGAGAGTGCTTCGCTGCGGCCGGTGACTGGCAGCGCGCCGCCGAATTGTTCGAGTCGGCCGGGGCCGTCACGCTGGCGGCGCAGGCCTACGAACACGCGAATGATTGGGACCGCGCAGCCGCTCTCTACGAAGAAGCGGAGGCCTTCCCGGAGGCTCGCACGAACTACGAGCGCGCCGGAGACCTCCTGCGTTCCGCCAACATCGCGCGCCAGATGGGCTGGCTCCTGGATGCCGGGCGCAGCTACTACAAGCTCGGCTCCTACGAACGTGCGATCGAAACGTTGCAGAGTATCGGGCCCGGGTCACCGGAAGTGCGCGACGCGACCCTGCTGCTTGGCCGGATTTTCCTCGAGAAGGGTCTCCACCACAGGGCAAAGGAGAAGCTCGAGACCCTCCAGGATCCCGCAGCCGAACCCAAGGACCAACTCGCGTGCCTCTCGTTGCTAGGCGAAGTGTACGAACGCTTGGGCGAGATCTCGCTGGCCCTCGATGTCCTCGAGCAGGTCGTCCAGATCGACGAGTCCTTCGAGAACGCCGCAGGTCGGCTCGAACGCCTCCAGGACCAGGCGCTGGCCGATACCTGCCCCCCGATCGGCAGCTACGACAACCGCTACGAACTGCAGGAGGAGATCGGGCGGGGCGGGATGGGGGTCGTGTACGTGGCGCAGGACAAGGAACTCGGCCGCCTCGTTGCCGTCAAGTTCCTGCCGCCGGAACTGGGCGCAGACAGCGCGGCGCTGCACATGTTTCGCCAGGAAGCACGCTCCGCGGCTGCGATGAACCACCCCAACATCGTGCTGGTGTACGACGTCGGTGTCCTGAGCGGCCGACACTGCATCCTGATGGAGTACGTTCCCGGCCGGACCGCGCGCGACCTGATGCGCACGCGACCACCGGAGGGAAAGCGCAAACGCCCACTCGAGCCCCGCAAGGTGGCCGAGATCGCACACGAGACATGCGCGGCCCTCGCTTACGCGCACGCACACCGGATCATTCACCGCGACGTGAAGCCGGCCAACATCATCATTTCCGACGGCGGGCGCGTAAAACTCACCGACTTCGGAATCAGCAAGCTACTCGAGGCGGGAGGAGAGGAACAGACGCAGGCCAAGGGAACTCCGCAATACATGGCACCCGAACAGCTCCTGGGCCGCCCACTCGACGGCCGCGCCGACCTGTACGCACTCGGAATTTCGATGTTCGAGATGGCCACGGGACGCCGGCCCTTCATCGGCGACGACCTGGTGGACCAGCAACTTCATCACGAGCTGCCCGATCCCCGCTCGCTGAATCCCGAGTGTCCGCAGGAACTGGTCGAGATCATCCAGCGCGCCTGCACGAAGCGACCGGAGGAGCGCTATGCAACGGCTGAAGCGTTGAGGGAGGCACTGGCAGCCTTCTTGAGGGAACGCGACGCTTCGGGGGAGAACGAGCCCGAACCAGAGCCCGAGCCACCCGGGCCGTAGCCAGCCACTGCTGCGGTAGACTCCGGCCGTGCCGGAACCCGACAGGCGAGCGGATGCGAATATCGGAGGATGGCTCGAAGCGCACGCGGTCCTGCGTCCGGAGCGGACCGCGATTCGGGTCGCCCACACCGGGCAGGAGTTGTCCTACCGCGCGCTCGCGGAGCTTTCCCACGGCTGCTCCCGGGCGCTCCAGCAGTTCGGTGTGGTCGCCGGAGATCGAGTCGCGCTCGCGCTTCGGAGCGAGCCCCTCTACCTCGCGCTCTACTTTGCGGCGGCTCGGCTCGGCGCGATCCTGCTGCCTCTCAACACGCGGCTCAGCGGGCCCGAACTCGACGAGCAACTCCTCGATGCCGAGCCACGCATCGTGATTCGGACGCCCGAGGTCCCGATCCAGGGTCCCGGACCGGCGGGAACCCGGCTCATTGAGCGCGACGCGTTCGTGAGCGAGATTCCCGAGCGCGCTGACCCGGTGGAGTTGGCCCCGGGCGGCGAAGCGCCGCAGGTGCTCATGTACACGAGCGGATCCACAGGCCGCCCCAAAGGGGCGCTGCTTCCGCATCGAAAGACGCTCTACAACACGCTGAACGCCGAACTCTACTTCGGACTCCACGAAGACGACGTCAGCATCGTACCGGTGCCCCTGTTTCACTCCTTCGGCCTCAAGATCCTGTCGATCCCGACGCTGTTCTGCGGCGGCACGCTCGTCCTGGTCGACCGATTCGATCCGAGCGAACTGCAGCAGACGGTCGCGCACCACCGAGGGACCCTGCTCGGGGCCGTGCCCGTGATGTACAGGCGGATGCTCCGAGCCGGAATCGAGCGCGATGGACTGGCGGCGCTGCGCGTCGCGTTCTGCGCGGGCGCTCCGCTCGACCGGGAGACGATCCACGCGTTCGCGGAACACGGAGTCGTGATTCGTCAGGGCTACGGACAGACCGAGACCTCGATCCTGTGCTGCCTCGACGCAGAGAACGCCCTCCGGATGGCCGGCTCGGTGGGTCGCCCGGTGCACTACGGCGAGGTCCAGATCGCGGACGAGGCCGGGAACCCCGCGCCCGAGGACAGCATCGGCGAAGTCGTGGTGCGGGGCCCGACCGTGATGACCGGCTACTGGCGCCGCGCGGAGGAGACCGCGGAGTCCCGGATCGCCGGCTGGCACAGGACCGGGGATCTGGGCAGGATGGACCGCGAGGGCTTCGTCACGCTGGTGGGGAGGCGCAGGGAGCTCTACATCAGTGGCGGAGAGAACGTCTACCCGGCCGAAGTCGAGCGGGTACTCGAGGCGCATCCGGGAATCGCAGCCGCGGCGGTGGTCGGCCGGCCCGATCGGGAGTGGGGAGAGGCTGGAGATGCGTACGTGGTGCCGCTCGACGAGGATCTGGACCCCGAGGAGCTTCTGCAGTTCGCGGCTCAACGACTGGCGCGCTACAAGCTCCCGCGCAGCGTCCGGTTCCTGGACGAACTCCCGCGAACTGCAGCGGGCAAGATCCGCAAGCACGCGCTCCCGACGGCGCCCTCGAACTAGCCGCGCGCTGCTCCTCGCGGTCGCACTCGCCGCCTGCCGCGTGCCCGCGCCCGCGCCGGTCCCGGAGTTACCGGCCCCGAGCCCGGATCTCGTGCAGCGCGGGGCATTTCTGTTTCTCGACGCGGGCCTCTCGGGCGACGGCACACGGAGCTGTGCCAGTTGCCATCCGGGAGGGGGCAGCGATCGCAACGTCTACCGGGACGGGGAGAAGGTCGCGCCCGGAGCACCCGGCGGGCGCCGCACGCTGGCGCTGCGCGGGCTCCCGCAGACGGCCCCGTATCTCTGGGATGGGTCGCTAGAGACACTCCGAGCCACGATCGATCGCATGCTGCGGGTCGAGATGCGGGCAGGACCGATCCCGCCCCAGGACCTGGGCGCGCTCGAGGCCTACCTGCAGTCGATCCCGCCCTTCGACCGGGGCCGCATCGAGCCAGACGGGACTCCGCGAGAGCCGGCAACGCTCACGATGAAGCGAGGGTTCGAGGTGTTCCGAGAGGCCGGCTGCCGCGAATGCCACCCGCCACCCGCGTACACCCGGCCGGAACGCTTCGACGTGGAGAGCGACGGCCGCTGGAGCGCTCCGACCTTGCGGGGTGTTTCCGTCTCCGGCCCGTATGGGCATGACGGCCGCTGGAGTTCGCTCGAGCGAGCCCTGTCCGCACCCGGGCACCCACCCGAGACCCGGCTCTCTTCGGAGGACCTCCACCGCCTGCTGGCGTACCTCGGGCTGCTCTAGACCGAACCCGGATCCTCGGCCTGGATCAGGCCGCGCACGAAGCGCCCGTTCAGCTCGCGGCGCCCGCTCACCCCCACCTGGGTATAGATCGCGTGAAGGTGATTGCGGACCGTGAGTTCGCTGATGAACAGGCGTCCCGCGATCGCGTCGGAACCTTCACCCAGAAGCGCCCGCCCCAGGACTTCCAGCTGGCGTTCGGAGAGCCCGAAGGGGCCGAACATCCGGCGGACTGCGTCCTCGAGCCGAACGCCTGCCGAACCTGTGTCATCGGGCCGATCCGGGGCCGCCCGGCGCCGCAACGCGCCTGGATCGCTGAGTCCACGATCCACGCGACGCGCGCGCGGAAACGCGACCGAGAGGTACGCGGGTTGGACTGCGGGCTCGGGCGGTACCAGCAGGACCAGGGGCTCGGGCGGCTCGCCGAGCGCGGCAAACTCCGCGCCGTCGGCTTCTGAGCGGAATCCGGCCAGGTAGAGCTCGAACCGCAGACTCCGACACAGCTCGGCGAACAGGGCCAGCGAGTCGACGCTACAGGTCTCGAACCCCTCGAGCGCCAGCAACTGGGAGGCCCGCTCGCGCACCAGGGGCTCCCGATCAAACACCAGGGCCCTTCCCGTGCCCCCGCCCTCTTCCGCATGATGATTCATTTCAATCATAGGCAAATATACCTATTGACCTATCAAGTGCACGCTCGAGATGTCGAAACAGTGCCCAGGAGACGCGGCTGATCGAGGGACGCCGCGCAGGGGACAGAGCCTCCCAGACAGGCACCTGGGGCGTCAGACTTCAACCAATGGGGGACAAAGACCATGTCGGATAATCTGATCACCGTCCGCGAAGCAGCAAACTATCTGCGCATCTCGGCGCGCACCGTGTACCGGCTCATCGAATCGGGGCAGATCGGGGCCGTCCGGATCGGCAAGCAGTGGCGCATCCCGGCCAATGATCTTCCCGGTCAGGAGCAGGCCGCGGCCAGGCTGGGCGCCGACCTTCCCGCACCGATGGCGACCGCCTAGCGAATCTCGGCACCATTTCAGGTGGGCCCGGCTCACCTCGCGGGGCGCCGGTTGCAATGCGACCGCAGTCGGTGCCCCGCAGGTCCGATTCGCCGGCGCCCGGGACCTGCCAGTGTCCGGGATTCGCTAGAGTCCCGGTGTGGGGGCAGGACCCGAGGATCCCGCGCGCGCCCGAACGCCCGCCTCCGGGCGTGATCGCTGGGCGACCCGGATCGGCCTCGTGCTCGCGCTCGCGGGCTGCGCAGTCGGTCTCGGAAACTTTCTGCGCTTTCCGGGTCAGGCGGCCGCAAATGGCGGCGGCGCTTTCCTGATTCCGTACCTGCTCTCGCTGCTCCTGGTCGGGATGCCTCTGCTCTGGGCCGAGTGCGCGATGGGCAGATTCGGCGGCCAGTACGGCCGTAGCCATACCCCGGGGATCCTGGACCGGATGTGGCCGCACCCGAGTTCGAAGTACATCGGGGTCTTCGGCGTCTTCATCCCGTTCACGGTCGCCCTCTACTACATCCCGATCACATCCTGGTGTCTGGCGTTCTCGTGGTTCTCACTGACGGGCGCCTACACCGGCCTCGAGTCCCGCGCCGAGATCGGGAGCTTTCTGTCCGCATTCCAAGGCTGGGAGGCCAACCGGCACTTCTCGGGCCACGGCGCGACCTATTTGTTTTTCGGGATCACGCTCGGGGCCACTATCTTCGTACTCGCCGGCGGCATCGCACGCGGGATCGAGCGGCTCGCCCGAATCGCGTTTCCGGCGCTCTTCGCGATGGCGGTCTTGTTGATGGTCTGGGTGCTGCTGCTCGAGCCTCCGGCCGGCGCCGGGCCCGGGCAGGGCGTGCTCGACGGGCTGGGCTTCGTCTGGAACCCGCGGCTCGGGGAACTCATGAGTGCCCGGGTTTGGCTGGCCGCGGCCGGCCAGGTGTTCTTTACACTCTCCGTCGGCTGGGGAATCGTCCAGACCTATACCTCCTACCTGGGTCCGGACGATGACGTCGCACTCGCCGGACTCTCGACCGCGAGCCTGAACGAGTTCGCGGAAATCGTGCTCGGCGGGACGATCGCGATCACGGCGGCCGTGGTCTTCTTCGGCGTCACCGCCACTCAGGAAATCGCGAGCAGCACCTTCGACCTCGGCTTCCAGTCGATGGCCGTCATCTTTCAGCAACTTCCGGCCGGGAACCTCGTGGGAGGGGTGTGGTTCCTGCTGCTGTTCTTCGCAGGCCTGACGTCGGCCGTGGCCATCACGCAGCCCATGATCGCTCTGCTCGAGGACGCGTTTGGACTCAGCCGGGGCCGTGCGGTCGCCGCGGTTGGGCTCGCACTGCTCTTCTTGTCGACCCCGGTGATCTGGCTACACGGGGTATTGGACGAGTTGGACTTTTGGGCCGGGACCTTTTCGCTGCTGGTGTTCGGCCTCGCGGAGTCCGTGATCTTCGCCTGGCTGTTCGGAATCGACCGCGGCTGGTCCGAGATCACGCGGGGCGCCCGGATCCGCGTTCCCGGAATCGTACGACCGGTACTGCGCTACGTGACACCCGGCTTTCTCGGCCTGATCCTGCTGGCCTTCGCGATCCAGGAACTTCCCGCGGTGATCGAGAAGTCGGGTACCGCCGCCTGGGTGGCGCGCGGGCTGGCGCTGGCGATCTTCCTCGGAATAGCCGTGATCGCGAGGCGCGCGTTGGCGCCAGGTGCCAATCCGGCCCCCGCAGCCCCCGCCCCGCCCGGGGAGCGTTCCTAGTATGGAACCGGCGGGATGGTTGCTGCTGGTTCTGTCGTGGTCGGGGATCACGGCCGCGGTCGTATTCTGCTTGCGGCGCGTCCTCGGGTCCGCGACCGAGGACGACGACGCGCCGTAGCGAGCGACGTTCGAAGCCACTAGGATCTGCCTCGCTCCCGCGCCGCGGGCGCAGCCGGCGGTGTAGCTCAGTCGGTCAGAGCAGGCGGCTCATATCCGCCGTGTCGGGGGTTCGAGTCCCTCCACCGCCACCAGGCCCACCTTTTTCGTGGACCGCCACTCGTGTACCTTGCGGACAGTCGCCGGATCCGGCCTCCGCCAACGCGAGATACGCGGCAGATCCTGTGACCCAGGGGGAGTCGAGATGAAGCGCACCGATGAAGAGAGAGGGGAGTTTCCGGCATCCCGCCGCGTATACCTGACGGGATCGCGACCGGACATTCGCGTTCCGATGCGGGAAGTCGAGCTTGCCGACAGCGCTGCGGACGGGGACAGTGTTCGCAACCCACCGCTCCGTCTGTACGACACGAGCGGACCCTGGGGCGACCCCGACCTCAAGTTGGACGTGAACAGCGGGGTCCCGACGCTGCGACGGCCCTGGGTGATCGAGCGCGACGACACCGAAGCAACCCCGCGACGCGAACCCCCGCCCAAGCAGAACGGCCAAAGCTCGACAGAGCCCGAGCCGGCCCCTGAGCGCGCCAGCGCCCCGCTCCGCGCCAGACCCGGGAAAAATGTCACGCAACTCCACTACGCGCGCAGGGGCATCGTGACCTCCGAGATGGAATTCGTGGCACTTCGCGAACAGGTCGACCCGGATTTCGTGAGAGAGGAAATCGCCGCCGGCCGCGCCATTCTCCCCGCGAACGTGAACCACCCCGAGAGCGAGCCGATGATCATCGGGCGCAACTTTCTCGTAAAGATCAACGCGAACATCGGAAATTCCGCCGTCAGTTCGTCGGTCGAGGACGAGGTCGAGAAGTTGCTCTGGGCCACCCACTGGGGGGCCGACACGGTCATGGACCTCTCGACGGGGTCGGACATCCACCTGACCCGCGAGTGGATCATTCGAAATTCCCCGGTGCCGATCGGAACGGTCCCCATCTACCAGGCGTTGGAAAAGGTCGAGGGTGCGGCCGAAGAACTGACGCCGGAACTGTTCCTCGAGACCTTGATCGAGCAGGCGGAACAGGGCGTCGATTACTTTACGATCCACGCCGGCGTGTTGCTGCGCTACGTGCCCCTCACCGCGAGCCGCGTGACCGGAATCGTCTCGCGCGGCGGTTCCATCATGGCCAAGTGGTGCCTCGCACACCATCGCGAGAATTTCCTGTACACGCACTTCGGTGAGATCTGCGAGATCATGAAGGCCTACGACATCTCTTTCTCGCTCGGCGACGGACTGCGGCCGGGTTCGGTCGCAGATGCCAACGACGAGGCGCAGTTCGCCGAACTCGAGACCCTGGGAGAACTGACCAAGGTCGCATGGGACCAAGACGTGCAGGTCATGATCGAGGGGCCGGGCCACGTACCGATGCACCTGATCAAAGAGAACATGGAGCGCCAGCTAGCCGTCTGCCACGAAGCTCCCTTCTACACGCTGGGCCCGCTCACGACCGACGTGGCACCGGGCTACGACCACATTACCTCGGCGATCGGGGCCGCCATGATCGGCTGGTTCGGTACCGCGATGCTCTGCTACGTCACCCCAAAGGAGCATCTCGGGCTGCCGGACCGGGACGACGTGCGCCAGGGCGTGATCGCCTACAAGATCGCTGCACATGCGGCGGACATCGCCAAGGGCCACCCCGGGGCACGGCTCCGCGACGATGCGATTTCGAAAGCGCGCTTTGAATTTCGCTGGCGCGACCAGTTCAGCCTCGCCCTCGACCCCGAAACCGCTCGCTCGTTCCACGATCAGACCTTGCCAGCGGAGGGCGCCAAACTCGCGCACTTCTGCTCGATGTGCGGCCCGAAGTTCTGCAGCATGAAGATCAGCCAGGAGGTCCGCGACTATGCGAGGGACAAGGGCCTCCCTGAACAGCAGGCAATCGAGGGAGGACTCGAGCAGAAGGCGCGCGAGTTCCGCGCGAAGGGCTCGCGCATCTACTCCTGAGCTGCGGGGCGCCCGCTCGGGCGAAGTCCCGGTAGCGCTTCAGACGCCGGTCGCGTCGTCGCCCCAGATGTACTTGTGGAGCTGCAGATTCAGGCGAACCCGGAGCTGGTCGTCGAGAATCCAGGCCGCCAGCTCGGCAGGCTCCAGTTCCCCGTGAACCGGCGAGAGATGGATCGCAAAACGACCCTCGAGGCCTCGTTCGCGCATTAGCTCGCGGGCCCACTCGTAGTCTGCGCGATCCCAGACCACGAACTTGATCTCGTCCGAGGCACGCAGGCGGTCGAGATTCTTGAAGTCGTTCCGCGACGCCATGCGGCTCCCCGGGGTCTTGAGATCGAGGATGATCCGACAGCCGGGATCGAGCGGCGAGATGTCATGGTGCCCACCGGTCTCGACCAGTACCTCGAAGCCTGCCTTGAGCAGTTCCCGCACGAGTTCGGGAGCCGCGGCGTGAAGCAGGGGCTCCCCGCCAGTCAACTCGACCAGCGGGGTTCCAAAGGACTTCACGCGCTCGATGATCTCTTCCACGGACAGCGTGACGCCTCCGTGAAAGGCGTGCGGCTCGTCGCAGTAGTTGCAACGGATGTCACAACCTGAACTGCGGACGAACACACAGGGTAACCCCGAGTAGCTCGACTCCCCCTGGATCGAGCGGTAAATCTCCCGAATCGGCAGGCTCGCCATGGAGCGGGTTCAGCCGTGGAGGAGCGACTTGTTGCGAACGATCTGACCGATCAAAAGTTCGAAGCGTTCGGGATGCAGCGTGAGTTCGTCGAGTGCGATCCGGCCCGCACGATCGGCTCCGTCTTTCGCATGCGCCCACGAGATCCGGGAGGCCACGCGCTCGAGCAGGCCCACCACGTTGAAGTGCCGCTTCTCCTCGTTACAGGCGAGCATCGCAACCGACCCTCCGTCCGACACCGAGAGAGAAAGCCGCGAGCCGGTCTGGAGTCTCAGGCGGCGGGCAACCTCGCCTGCATCGAGCTTGTCCGGAACCACGGCCACGACCATCTGATACTCGCCGAAGTGCACCACGCGAGGATCGTTCTCCTCGAGCCAGCGCGCCTCGGCCTCGTAGACGGAGGGGGCATCGGGCAACTCGGAGGGCTTCCCGGAAAGCACGGGGCCAATGTCGGGACGACCGTCGGCGGCCGACTCGGCAAGCCGCTTGATCAGCCCGGCCACCCGAAATCCCCAGCGTTCCATGTCCTTCTCGGGCAGCCGGCCTGCCGACAGATCTAGCAACTTCGTCGTGAAGCGGTTGCGCCGCTCGGTCACCTGCGAAACCGCTGCCAGCGGGCCGGCACCTTCGTCGACGATGAAGATCGAGTCGCGGCCGACCGCATCGCGCAGTCGCTCCAGGTCCTCGATCGGCCACACGTGGTGATCGAACCACTGGAGCCGATCGCGAAATACCTCGGCTGCCTCGATCGTCTCGCGCGCGACCGGCTCGGCCGTGAATCCGATCAACAGAAGATCCGCGTTCTCACCGACGTCAGTCGCCCGGCCCTTGAGAAGGTCGAGCAGCCCTTCCTGTGGACAGACCCAGAAGGCCTCGATGCTGCGCCGTTCGCGGGCGAGGATCAGAGCCGCGAGCACGGCACCCGGATCGTTTCGCACCACGATCGCGGCCCGGGCGCGCCGCGTCGGACGCTCGGGCGTCGCCTCCAGAGGCTCTTCGGTGGCCTCACCCTCTTGGGCCGGAACCTCGGCCAGGGTTGCTTCCACCTCCGCATCGAATGGATCCGCCGGGACCGCGGCCGCCTCGGAATCGGCCTGGTCCGGTGCGACGTCCGGGACCATCTCGGGCTGCGCGC
>JAYZEO010000069.1:0-34670 GCA_036337215.1 Myxococcota bacterium
CCATCCGGGCTCCAGGAAAGAGTGTCAGCCGGTTCTCGCCGCACTCCGTGCGAAGCCAGCACTCGTGGTGCAGTTTCAGCGCTGCGCCGGCGTGAATCCAGATGTGGTTTCCGGCCATCCGCTCTGTCGCGAATCCGCGCCCGATCTCTGCGCGACCCCCGGGTCCGATACGCAGCCGGGTGAATCGAAGGTTCGGCGAGACTCCATCGTCCAACTGGAGCGCACTCCCCCATCTAAGGCGGAAGAGTTCGAGGCGGAGCAGGTCGTATCTGTACACGGTGCGCAGCCAGTGTCGCCACATGGGTAAGGAGTCTATCACCTACGCTAGCGATGCCCCTCTCAGTGTTGATCGATGCGCGACCGATACGAGGCTCTGGAGGCCCGGTCAATGACCCCCCCCGGTTCGCTAGGCGCCAGCGTGCCACTCGACGTCGACGAGACTCGATTTTTCGAATACCTGCACGAGTTGCTTGCGGGCGGTGTAGGGGTCGGTGAGGCGCGTCGGCGCAGCGGCTCCGGGCTCCTGGAACTGAGCCGGAGCTCGCTCGCGTTCGTGCGGGCGCGTGCTGCGAACCGGATCCTCGTGCGCGTCGAAACCGCGAGAGGCAGCAGGTCGGGACGGACGGTCCTCGAACTTCTGATGCGCGACCAGCCTTTTCTGGTCGATACGCTGCGCCTTACCCTTGCGCGCCTCGGTCATCGCCCCCTGATACTGCTCCATCCTGTGCTCGACCTGGTTCGCTCGGACTCGGGCGAGGTCTTGAGCTTCGGGAAGGAAGCGGAATTCGGTGTTCGCGAGTCCTATCTATACGCCGAGATTCCCGAGGTGGAAGAGGCGGAGCGACTGCGGATTGCAACGGAACTCCGAAGTGTCTACGCGTCGCTCCGTACCTCGGTCGAGGACTATCTCCCGATGGTGGAAGCGCTGGGCCAGCACGCAGCCCAAATCGAGTCTTGCGCGACACGCGGGGTGGCCGTAGACGGCGATGCGGCCGAGGTGGCGCGCTTCCTCGATTGGCTCGCTGACGATCACTTCCTGTTCCTCGGATATCGTGCCTGCGAAGCGAGCGGAGAGTCGTCGGGGGAGACCGGGTCTGCGGCGCTGCCCCGGAGGCTGGGCATTTTCCGGGAAGGCGACGGGACTCCCTCACAGCAGGGAATCCGAGCTTCGGAATTTCCAGACCTAGAACCCCCTTCCGACGGGGCCGCCCCACTGGTTTCGTACCTGAAGTCTCCGGAGGAATCGACTTTCCACCGCGCCGGAAGTCTCGACTGCGTCCGGGTTGCCTGGCTTTCCGACGACGCCCGCGTCGTGGGCTATGGCCTCTTCGTAGGGGTACTCACGCACAAGGCAGTGCGGGCTCGAGGATCCGAGATCCCGATCGCTCGCGGGCGACGTCGGGCAGCCCTCGAAGGAAGCGCGCACACAGAGCCCGGGTCTCATAGTCACAAGGCCGCGGTCGATGCCTTCGACGTTCTCCCGGTCGAGTGTCTGCTTACCTTCGATCTCCGTTTTCTCTGCGATGCGATCTGTCGGATTCTCAGTGCGACCGAAGGGCGCTCTGTCGAGATCTGCGTGTCTGCCGCTCCGCAGGACTGCGCGTTCCTGGTCTCGATCATCGCCCCGATCGGCCTCCATGACGAGGAAGCCTGCCGGTCCCTGGAGGCTCTGCTTCAGCGCGAGTTCCTGGCCCGCTGCATGGACCGGCGCACGGTTCATCTGGATGACGAGTTCGTTCTGACTCACCTCCTCTTCAACTGCCCGACTCAGGTGAAGGCCGGGGGACTCGCCGAACTCGAACAGGCGTGCCGCGCGCAACTGGCTCGCTGGGAAGATACGTTCGAGGTTGCGCTCGGAGAGCGGCATTCGGAGTCGGATGCCCGCAGGCTCGCCGAAGAGTACGCGCTGGTATTCCCCGACCCCTACAGAGGTGCGACCTCGGCCCCCGAGGCCGCGGCCGAGGTCCCGCGATTGGAGCGCCTGCGGAGCCATGAAGTCTCGGTCGAGGTTGCACTGTACGAGCGCGACGAGGAATCGGAACCGACGCTCAAGGTTTATCAGCGGGAGCGCCCCTACCTGACCGATCTCCTGCCGATTCTGGACGACTTCGGAATTCGAGTGATCGATGCGACCCTCACGGAACTCCTGCTTCCGAGTGAGAACTCCGTCTGGGTCATCGCGTTTCGGATCGAGTCGCTCGGCCAGGAGTCCAACCCGGAGCGGAACTCCCGCGTTCTCGAAGGAGTCGTGAGTGCGCTGCGTGGACGGGTCGAGGCGGATGCGCTCGATGCACTCACGCTCGTGGCGGGCCTCGGGTGGCGCGAGATCGACCTGCTTCGTGCCTACCTTTCCTTCTCGCTGCAGTGTGGCTCCCTACGCGGACGCGTCTTCGCGAGCGAGGTCCTGGTTCGCTACCCGGATGCGACTCGCGCACTGATCGAGTTGTTTCGAGCGCGCTTCGATCCCGATCTAGAAGTTGAGCGCGGAGCGCTCGAGCAGGCGGCAACTTCCCGGATTGAGGCAGAGCGGCGCCGGATTCCCACCGTAGACGAGGACAGGATCTTCCGGATCTTCGAAAATCTGATTCGGAGTACCGTTAGAAACGACTTCTACACCGAGCAGAAGCGCTTCGTGCACCAGTTGAGCTTCAAGCTCGATTCGGGCCGCATCGAGGATCTTCCCGCTCCGCGCCCCTATCGAGAGATCTTCGTACACTCCGTCGATCAGTTCGGGGTCCATCTCCGTGGCGGGAGAGTGGCACGCGGTGGCGTTCGTTGGAGTGACCGCGCGTTCGATGTCCGTGCAGAAGTACTGGACCTCATGAAGGCCCAGATGGTCAAGAACGGCCTGATCGTCCCGGTTGGCTCGAAGGGCGGATTCGTGCTGAAGCGTCGATTCGATACTGCGGACGAAGCCCGTGTCGAGGCAGAGCTTCAGTACGAGTGCTACATCGAAGCCCTGCTGGGTCTCACGGACAACGTGATCGATGGGGTCACGCATCATCCGGACCGTGTCGTCTGCCGCGACGGAGAAGATTCCTATCTGGTGGTGGCCCCCGATCGTGGCACGGGCCACCTTTCCGATCGAGCGAACCGGATCGCGTGCGAGAAGGAATTCTGGCTCGGCGACGCATTTGCGAGTGGGGGAAGCCGGGGTTTTGCCCACAAGAAGGAAGGGATCACGGCCAGAGGGGCCTGGCTCTGCACGGTACGGCATTTCCGCGAAGCGGGGGTCGACGTAAACCAGCAGTCGTTCACGATGGTCGGAATTGGGGACATGTCGGGCGACGTGTTCGGGAATGGACTCCTACTCGCCCGAAGGGGACGCTTGCTCGCTGCATTCGATGACAAGCAGATCTTTCTCGATCCTGATCCCGACCCGGAGGCCGCGTGGCTCGAGAGAAAGCGCCTGTTTGAACTCGAGTCTTCGACCTGGAGAGATTATTCCACCAGTGTGATCAGTGCGGGTGGGGGGATCTTCGAGCGCAATGCACGATCCATCTCTCTTTCGCCCGAGGCGCGCAGCAGGCTCGACGTCAAGGTCCCTCAGCTCTCGGGAGAAGATCTGGTACGCGCGATTCTGCGAATGCCCGTAGACCTTCTCTGGAACGGGGGGATCGGAACCTACGTCAAGGCCTCGACGGAATCGAATGACCAGGTCGGAGATCTTGCGAACGCGCGGGTTCGGGTGGATGCCTCCGAGATTCGTGCACGCGTCGTTTCAGAAGGCGGGAACCTCGGCTTCACGCAGTTGGCCCGGGTCGAGTATGCGATTGCGGGCGGGCGAATCAATACCGACGCGATCGACAACTCGGGTGGAGTCGATCTCTCGGATCACGAGGTCAATTACAAGATCCTCATGGCCGAGGCATCCCGGATGGGTCAGTGCTCGAGCGAAGAGAGAGACGAGCTTCTTTCCACCTGTGTCAAGGAAACCGACGACATCGTACTCGCGCACAGCATCGACCAGAGTCGATGTATCTCGCTCGACCTCGCCCGCGGCAGAGAGCAGCCGTCTCGTATCTTCGAGGCCGTCGAGTTTCTCGAGCGTCATGGAGTGCTCGATCCCAGGGTTGCGCTGCTCCCCACTGCGGAGGAACTAGGCCGACGCGCGTCTGCCTCGGACGCCCGAACCGGATTCTCCAGACCCGAACTCTCCGTTCTGTTGGGCTACACGAAGATGCTGGTAAGGAGAGAACTCCTGCGCTCGGCTCTCCCCGATCATCCGGAGATTCGCGAGGCCGCGCGTAGCTACTTCCCGCGCAGCTTGCGCGAGCGCTTCGAC
This sequence comes from Myxococcota bacterium, assembly GCA_036337215.1. GTDB lineage: Bacteria > Myxococcota_A > UBA9160 > SZUA-336 > SZUA-336 > JABSQV01. Next base: position 4,286 of record JAYZEO010000069.1, read on the forward strand.
AGTGCGATCGACGTGCACCCACTGCGGCGCGAAATCGCTGCCAGTGTCCTCACCAATGCCGTCATCGACCGTGCCGGGGTAACCCTGGTCCCGGAACTGGTTCAGTTGCTTCGGGCTTCGATTCCCGATGTGGTGGCGGGATACTGGTTTGCCGACCGCATGCTCGATGCTGAAAATGCGCTGGCGGGGATCTGGACGTCCGACGTTTCCGAGGATGCGCGGCTCCGCGCTTCCCGGATGATGGCGACCACGACTCGCGGCGTCGCGTGCTTTCTGGTGGGTCTCGAGCGGCCGGGTTATCTCGAACCCCGTGACGCCGCGCGCTGGCTCGATCTGGTTTCCGGGCATCGTTGCCGACTTCGAGAGGACCTGGCCGGTTCGGAGGCAATGGAGGTACTTGCTGCCGAAGGCTTTGAGCGGGATCTCGCTCTGGAGATCGCGACCCTGCGGCCGCTGTCGGGATTGCTCGGAGCGTTCTCGATCGCCGTACACTCGGAGCTCTCCGTCGACCACGTTGCCGCCGTCTACGAGAGGATCGGTCACTTCAGTTCCATAGATCTGCTGGTTGAGCAACTCGCCAGCGTTCAACGCTACCCGGGTTGGGAAGGCGTTGCCGCAGCGCATCTTCTCGTCGAGATGCTCGAATTCCATCGCGCGCTGACCAGACGGACGCTGGAGCGGGGACTCGGAGAGGAAGCCCTTACACACTTCCTTCAGGAGAACGCGAGCCAACTGCAGGTCATCGCGGGGACCGTCCGAGGGATCGCGGACGATGCTCGGGCCGGCCTCGCTCCGCTCACCGTGCTCTCGCAGCAGATTCGGCGTCTGTGCTAACTTCGCCTCCGGAGAGGTGCCGGAGCGGTTGAACGGGGCGGTCTCGAAAACCGTTGACCTCTTTTGGGGTCCGGGGGTTCGAATCCCCCCCTCTCCGCCAGCCCAGGTATTACTCTCGGAGTTCGGGCCCGGCGCGAAGGGGAAATCGCTTGGGTGGACGGGTTCGCTTCCTGGTACTCGATGCCTACCCCCGCGAAGATCGCGACGCGCTTGAAGAAGCCGGGGGCACGCGGGCGGGACGCCTCTTCGAGCGCGCGCTTGTCCGAATCGAGCCCCGGGCCGAGGTCCGGGTGGTCTACGGTGCGGACTCCGACGTACCGCTTCCGTCGCGATCCGAACTCGAGCGTTATCACGGAGTCGCCTGGACCGGTTCGAGCCTGTCGGTGCGTCGCGCCGACGATTCTCGCATTCGGCGGCAGATTGAGTTCTGCCGCGAAGTTCTCGCATCTGGAGTTCCGGGTTTCGGGAGCTGCTTTGCTGCGCAGGTCTGCGCCGTCGCCGCGGGGGGCGAGTGCGCCCCGAGTCCGCGCGGCCGCGAGTTCGGATTCGCGCGCCGGGTCGAGCTCTCTCCATCCGGGCGGACGCATCCGTTGTTTCGTGGAAAGCCCGCGGTGTTCGACGCACCCGCCAGTCACGAGGACGAGATCGTACGACTTCCGTCCGAGGGAGAGTTGTTGGCCTCGAATGCCTTTTCGAGAGTGCAGGCGCTCTCGGTCCAGCAAGCAGGTGGCTCGTTCTGGGCCGTTCAGTATCACCCGGAGTTCGATCTGCACGCAATCGCTACCCTCTGCCGACTTCGCGCAGACGATTTGGCCCGGCAGGGAAACTTCCCGGATCGGGAGACAGCCCTTTGCTATGCCGACGATCTCGAGGCGCTGCACCGGGATCCGTCGCGCAGCGATCTCGTGCGCTCGCTTCAGCTCGGTTCCGACGTCCTGGACGAAGAACTCCGGACTTTGGAACTGCGCAACTGGGTCGAGTTTCAGGTGCGCCCCCGATGCGTCTCTTAGCGCATCGTAGCGCCGTTGAGGTCGATCGCCTCAGTCGACGTATCCGAGCGCCCGGAGCTTGCGTCTGTGCTCGGGATCGATGAAGGCCTCTGGATCTGCGTCAGCCTGACTCTCTGCATCTGCAGCTTCCGCGAGTGTTCTTTGAAGCTGCTGGCCGCGTTTCGTGTAGTTCGCCAGCAGTCGAACGAGATCGGAGGCTTCGTCCTGGTGCTCGGGGTAGAGATCGTGTTTTTCTTCGGGGTCTTCGAGGAGATTGAAGTATTGGTATTCGATCCTCCTTCCCGCGGGGGAACGAACCAATTTCCGGTCGCCGAGCCGGACTGCGATTCGAGGTGGCTGGATCCGTACGATCTGGCCCGTCGTATCACGCCCGGTTCTCATCTGTGTCTCGCTGTAGATCGGCACCAAGGCAGGTGTGGGGTCGTCTTCGAGGATCTCGTCACGCAGGCTACGGCCCTGGGCCTGCTCGGGTACGGGAATCTGGAAGAAATCCAGGATCGTAGGCATCAGGTCCAGGTGGCTGACCGGAACCGAACGCCGCTGGCCTGAGGGAATACCGGGGCCTGAGAGCATCAGGGGAACGTGCGTCACCTCGGCGTGTAGCGTCGCTCCGTGCGCGAGATGTCCGTGCTCTCCGAATTCTTCCCCGTGGTCCGAGGTGAGCACGACCACGGTGTTTTCCGAAAAACCGTTCTCTTCGAGCCAACTGAAGAAGACGCGGAGCTGGTCATCGGTGTAACGGATCTCACGGTCGTACGCGAGTGGCTCCCACTTCTTGGGAAGCTTGGGTGCCGAACTCGACCCTGGAGCCGGGCCGGGGAGGATCCTTTTATACGCGGCCGGCAGCGAGTAGGGATAGTGGACCTGATAGGTGTGAAGAAACAGAAAGAAGCGGCGGTCTGCGTTTCGGATTAGCCACGCGCGCGCTCTCTCCAGCGTTTGCTGGATCTGTCCGCGGGGAAGGAAGAGGTTTGGGCTCTTGTCCTCGGCGTACACGTCGAACCCACGACTGAAGCCGCTGGTCTGCATGATCGCGCCATTCTCCGTGAAGGCGGCGGTCGAAACACCGGCGTCCTGCAGCAGTTCCGCCAGCGTCCGGATTCCGTGCGAAAGTCTTCCGATTCCGCCAACCCTGTGATTGTGTACCCCGTGCGTGACCGGAGACACCGAGGTGAAGATGCTCATGTGTGCGGGGGCCGTCATCGGAGCGGCGGCGACCAGATTCTCGAATACCAACCCCGTTTCACCGAAGTGCTGCTGAAGAAAGGGCGCTGTGTCGAGCTCGTAGCCATACGCAGGAAGGTGTCGAGCTCCGAGCGTATCGATCGAAATCAAGATGACATTGACGTCATCCCGTAACCGTGGCACGGGTGACCACAGGATCGGTTCGGACCAGATAGGGAGCGAGGGGAGATCGGCGTCTTCTCGAAGCAGCGTAGTCGTAAATTCTAAGGAGATGTCTCGGCCGGCGTATTCCGAGAGCGGTACGTCGCGGTCTTGCCACGAAACGGGGTTCTTCTCGGTACCCTCGACGGTCTCGTCGAACAGCAGGGTGCAGACGTCTGCTTCGCAGGCGGAGACCTGGAACTGGACCGGCCCCTGCGCTGCGGCGGAGAGTAGGCCGAGCCCGAACTCGAGTCGGGAGCCCGAGGCGATCTCGATGGCACCGGTCCGGTGTGTCCGCTGTGCCGTCTCCGGGACCGCCGTTCCGGCGGCGAAATAGCGGAGGCGAGCGGACTTCGGACGCTTTGGAACCTGGAACTCGAGTTGGATCGTCTCCCCCGCGGGTCCCGACTTGACCGGAACGAGTCGCGAGCGTAACTCCCGGGAACTGGTTGGGTCGCCGATCACCACCTGAGTCAGGATCTGCCGCTCGCCCCTCAGGCGGGGTGGTACGGGTACGTCGAACGAGAGTTGCTGTCCGGGCTCGATCGCCCCCGGGCCGGACTGTGTGAGGACCGCGGTGTGATAGCCGGCCAGTACGGTCCGAGTCTCGGCTCCGAGCGTCGCGCTCTTGGATCGGTCGGCCGAGGCCTCGACGCCTGTATCACGCGCGAAGCGCCGTACGGGTTCCATGCGCGTGGTTTCTGGCTGGCAGGCCAGCAACAGAGCGAAGCAGCATGCGGTGGCGGGGAACGCGAGCCGGCGCAACATCGGACCGATGATAGCGAACGAATCAGTGGCCGCGGCCTGAGCCTTTGGCCTCCGTTACGACTCGCCCGGCGACCCGGTCACCGCGCTAAAGTCGGGCTCCCAAGAGTCGATTCCCAGGCAGTTCCGTGCCCCGGGTACACCGAAACCGAGTGAGCGGCTCACCGGCCTACGGCTGCGCGTGTTCGGGCCGACAGAACTCCTGCTCGTCTCAGCGTCCCTTGAAGGTGGGTTCCCGCTTCTCGACGAAGGCGCGCGTGGCCTCGCGGTGGTCCTCGGTGAGGCCCGTGTGCACGTGGTGGGTGGCTTCCAGGTCCATACAATCGCCGAAGTCGCCCGAGACGGCGCGGTTGATGTTCTCCTTCATGTAGCGGTACGCGACGGTGGGCCCCTTCGCGAGGCGACGCGCCAACTCCAGGGTCTGCTCTTCCAGCGCGGACTCCGCTACCACGCGGTTCACCAGGCCCAGCTGCTCGGCCTGCTTGGCATCGATCCTCTCCGACAGGTAATAGAGTTCGCGCGCCTTGGCCGGTCCGACGAGTTTCGTCAAGAACCAGGTTCCACCGTAGTCGCCGCTGAAGCCGACGCGCGCGAACGCCGTGACCAGCAGAGCCTTTTCGGAGGCGATTCTGAGGTCGCAAGCGAGTGCGAGTGAGAGACCCGCTCCCGCGGCCGCGCCCGGAATCGAGCCGACCACGGGTTTTGGCATCTCGTAAATCCGTCCCGCAGTGTTGCGCTGGCTCAGGCGTTGGCCGTGGATCCGGGCATCGATCGGGACCGGCGCCGTGTTTCTGGAGCGATTGCCTTCGTCCATTCCCTTGACGTCTCCACCCGCGCAGAACGCGCCGCCCGCGCCGGTGAGGACGATGCAGCCGACGTCGGTCGCGGTCTCGGCCTCGTTCAAGGCGAGCGCGAGCCCCGCGAGCATCTCGCCGGAGAGGGCATTTCGGCGCTCCGGCCGGTTCATGGTCAGGATCGCGACCCGCTCCTCGACGCGGGCGTGCAGGTGGTCGGTTCCGGTCTCGATCGTGCGGCTTGGCGCCATGGGGTGTTCTCCCTTCTAGCGGCAGTATACGCCCGCCGCCGGGGGGGGATGCTAGGATGCGCCAATGGAGTTCGCGGGCGTACATCACGTGTCGCTCAATGTGGGTGACCTCGAGCAGGCGGCGCGTTTCTACACGGAGATCCTCGGCCTGGAGATTCTCCCCCGGCCCGACTTCGGGTTCCCGGGCATGTGGCTCGACGCCGGAGCGCAGCAGATTCACCTGATGCAGGTTGAACATCACGCCGCCCCGGGGGGGCAGCACTTTGCGCTGCGCGTGGCGGACCTCGACGCGGCGGCCAAGGAACTGGCTGCCAAGGGGGTCGACCTGCGCGGGCCCTTCGAGATTCCGGGCGCGGGTCGGCAGTGCTTCTTGCGAGATCCGGCCGGAAACCTGATCGAACTGAACCAGCCGGCCTAGCGCCGCCAGAAGACGGGCGTCAGGATCACGAGCGCGACGTAGATCTCGAGTCTTCCGAGAAGCATGAGTGCGGCCATCGAGAGCTTGGCCGAGTCGCTGAAACCCGCGTAGTTGTGAGAAGGTCCGACGCCCTCGAACGCCGGGCCGACGTTTCCGAGCGTCGCTGCCGCCGCCGACAGGCTCGTAAACAGGTCGGATCCGAACGCGCACAGCACTGCGGTGCCGGTGAACAAGATTGCCATCCACATGCCAAAAAACCCCAGCACCCCGAGCAGCACCGTATCGTCTACGTTCTGTTTTCCGAGTTTGATCGATCTGAAGCCACGGGGGTGAGTCAGGCGAAAGAACTGCGACGCGGCGATCCGCAGCACCAGCACGACCCGGATTACCTTGATTCCGCCTCCGGTCGAGCCCGACATGGCGCCGATGAACAAGAGGCCGAAAAGAACGGCATGGGAGAGCGGGGGCCAGCGGTCGAAGTCGAGGGTGGTGAAGCCGGTCGTGGTCAGGATCGAGGCGACCTGGAAGACGCCGTGCTCGAGAGCCTGTCGGGTGGTATCGAATTCTCCGAAGGCGCTGTTGCGCAGGTCCAGCGTGATCAAGAGCGACGCGCCCAGAACGATTCCGACATAGGCCTTGAGTTCCGGGGAGTCTGACCAAGGGATCCCGCGTGTGAGCGCGCGGTGCAGGATCACGAAACTCATCCCGCCGAGTAGCATGAACAGCGTTGTCGTAGACAGGATGAACGAGGATTCGTAGTGCCCGAGGGAGGCGTCGTGCGTCGAGAAGCCGCCGGTCGAAATCGTGCTCATCGCGTGGCAGATCGCGTCGAAAGCACTCATTCCCCCGAGCCAGAGGAGGGCGGCATCGACGGTGGTCAGCCCGAGATACAGGACCCATAGAAGGCGGGCTGTCTCTCCGATTCTGGGCGTGAGCTTGTCCTTGGTCGGTCCCGGGGCCTCGGCTTTGAACAGCTGCATTCCGCCCACCCCGCGCAGTGGGAAGACCGCGACGCCGAGCACGACGATTCCCATCCCGCCCAGCCACTGGGTAACGCTGCGCCAGAGCAGCACCGAGCGTGGGGCGTGGTCGAGGCCGGTGAGTACCGTGGCCCCCGTGGTCGTGAAGCCCGACGTCGATTCGAAGAAGGCATCGACCAGCGAGAGTCCGAGCCCCGAATGGCCGTAGAGAGGCAGCGCGGCGAGGACGCAGGCCGTAAGCCAGCAGAGCGTGACCGCGACGAACGCGGAGCGGTGGTCGAGTTCACGTCCCCCGGTCCGGTTCGCGAACCAGAGTAGCGCCGAGCCTGCACCGCCGATCGCAATTGCGAGCGCGAAGGACTCCCACGGCTCTCCCATGAAAAGAGCCAGTCCCAAGCTTGGCAGTTGTGCGAGGGAGACGGCGCCCCCGACGAGCCCCACTAGCCAGAGGATCGTGCCCGGGCTCATGCGCGGAAGTTAGCCCGCGCAGATCGAAGTGCCCGCAGCCGCGGACGCTCGCGTCCGCGATCCGGCGCAGGGTCCAAAGTCGCAGGCCGTCCCGCGGCGTCGGAAACGAACTCGGTCTCCGCGCTAGTGGCCCTTGAAGACCGGTCGGCGCTTTTCCAGGAACGCGCGCTGACCTTCCAGGTAGTCCTGGCTTTCGAAGCAGGCGAGGATCCTTGCTTCCAGGGTCGCTAGGTCGCGGTGCGTCGGGTCCTCGCGAGCCTCGCGGATCGCCGGGTCGTGCTCGAAGTGCTCGAGAATTTTCGGAATCGCCCGCTGCATCTCGAACGAGATCGCGTTTCGCCGCTCGGGATTGTCGTAGATCAGCCAGGCGACGGGCCCGTTGATCTCGGCCGCGAGCTTCCGGGTGGGGAGATCGAGCTTCACCGATCAGACCACGCGTCGCCTGCGAAGCTCCGAGATCATCTCATCCGTGTAGCCGAGTTCCGCGAGTATGGTGTCGCTGTGCTGCCCGCGGTCGGGTGCCGCGCCGCGCATACGCTGCGGCGTCCGTTCGAGGTGCATCGGTTGGCCCACGATCTCGATCTCTCCCCGATCCGGGTGCTCGACCGGAGTCGCGATCCCCAGGTGTCGAACCTGCGGATCAGCAAAGGTCTCGTCGATCCGCAGGATCGGCCCGCACGGGATTCCCTCGCGGTTCAAGATCTCGATCCACTCAGCGCTTTTTCGCTTCCGCGTGTAGGAGGCAATCTCCTGGTGAAGCGCTTCCTGGTTCTGGTAGCGGCTGGGACCATCCGCGTAGCGATCTTGTTCCAAAAGGGGCTCGGCGCCGAGCGCTCGGCAGAATTTTCGGAACATCCGGTTCGAGGGTGCGGCGAGATTGATATGGCTGTCCGCAGTGGGATAAACGCCCATCGGAATCCCGGTCGGATGGTGGTTTCCGGCCTGCGGTGGAACCTCGCGGTCCATCAGCCAGCGCGTTGCCTGGAAGTCGAGCATCGCGATCTGGGCTTCGAGCAGCGAAGTGTGAACCCACTGGCCTTTCCCCGAGCGGTCTCTCTCACGCAGCGCGACCAGGATCCCAATCGCGAGGAACATGCCGGCTGACAGGTCTGCGATTGGAATGCCGACGCGTACGGGGCCCTGACCGGGTAGGCCCGTGATCGACATCAGTCCTCCCATGCCCTGGGCAATCTGGTCTACGCCTGCGCGGTCGCGGTAGGGGCCATCCTGGCCGAAGCCCGAAATGCTGCCGTAGACGATGCGCGGATTGCGCTCGCGCACGGATTCGTAGTCGACTCCCAGTCTGTGCTTGACCCCGGGGCGGAAGTTCTCGACCAAGACGTCGGCGTCCTTCGCGAGACGGAAGAAGATTTCGAGCCCTTCGGGCTGCTTCAGATCGATCGTCAGGCAGCGCTTGTTCCGGTGCAGGTTTTGGAAGTCGGGGCCATGGCGAGCGCCCACTCCCATGCTGTCTTCGTTCGGACCCGGCGGCTCGACCCGGGTCACGGACGCTCCCCAGTCGGCCAGTTGCCGCACCGCCACGGGGCCGGCACGCGCCACCGTCAAGTCGATCACGCTCAGGTCGCGGAGCGGGGACATGGTCGAAGTGGACCCTCGAAGAATTCTCGGCCGTTCCGGCGGCGCGCGCGGGGCCTCGCTCGTTGGCCTCTACTCAGAAGCCGTAGGCCTTGCGCAACTCTGGATCGTTCTCGGACAGCGTCTTCGCGAGGTCGACCATCACCCGGCACTGCTTCACGGTGGCGTCGTCCTGCATCTTGCCATCGATCATCACGGTGCCTGTACCGTCTCCCATCTCCTCCAGGACGTGCTTCGCCCAGGCGACTTCCTCGATCGGCGGGCTGAAGACGCTGCGCGCGATCTCGATCTGAGCCGGATGCAGTGACCAGGCGCCGACGCATCCCATCAGGAACGCGTTTCGAAACTGGTCCTCGCACGCGACCGCGTCGCGGATGTCGCCGAACGGCCCGTAGTAGGGAAGGATCCCGCTTGCGACGCAAGCGTCGACCATACGCGCCATCGTGTAGTGCCAGAGGTCCTGCTGCGCGGTCGAGCGGGTGGCTTCTTCGTTCTCGGGATCGGGGTCCTCGCGAACAACGTACCCGGGGTGCCCGCCGCCGACGCGGGTCGTCTTCATCCTGCGCGATGCGGCGAGGTCGGCAGGTCCGAGCGACAGGCCCTGCATGCGCGGGCTCGCGGCGCAGATTTCCTCCACGTTCGCAACGCCGAGTGCGGTCTCCAGAATCGCGTGAATCAGCAGCGGCTTCTCCAGTCCGGCGCGGGCTTCGAGTTGAGCCAGGATTCGATCCACGTAGTGGATGTCCCAGGCGCCCTCCACCTTGGGCACCATGATCACGTCGAGCTTGTCTCCGATCTGGGTGACGAGTTCGATCAGGTCGTCCAGCACCCAGGGGCTGTCGAGGCTGTTGACGCGGGTCCAGAGCTGGCAGTCGCCGAAGTCGGTCTCGCGACCGATCTTCACGAGGCCCTCGCGGGCCGCCACCTTGTTGTTTGCCTGAATCGCGTCTTCGAGGTTGCCCAGCAGGACGTCGCACTTCGTCACGAGGTCCGGGACCTTCCCCACCATCTTGGGATTGCTGGGGTCGAAGAAATGGATCATGCGAGAGGGCCGGAACGGGATCTCGCGAACGGGCTGCGGCGCCCCGAGGGCCTGAGGCTGAAAGAAATCCTTTGCGCTGCGCAACGGGCTCACTCCTTCCGAGGCGGTTAGCTGTGACCCTGCCCGCAGGATCCCGCAGGGGGCCGATGCCCCGCAGTCTACACCTCCGGGAACCGCTCCTTCCACGTGTAGGGCCGGCCGGGTGGCCGCAGCCGACGGGCGGCATGTGGTCGGCGACCGCGACAGTGCGACCGTCTCGGCCCTGCCTGGGGCCCTCCCCTCCGGGCAGATTCCAAGCCGTCTGCGGCTAGAATGGGCAGATGCAGACGGAAGTCCCCGGCCCCGCGTCTCACGTGTATTTTTCGCAGCGTCTCCGGCTTCACTACGTGGACTGGGGAAACGAAAGCGCGCCGCCCATGCTGCTGGTGCACGGAAACCGCGATCACTGCCGAAACTGGGACTGGGTGGCTCAGAGCCTGCGCGACCGCTACCACATCATCGCGCCGGATCTTCGCGGCCACGGCGACTCGCAGTGGGTCTACGGCAGCAACTACGCGATGATCGACTACGTCTACGACATCGCGCAGTTGCTCGACCAGAAGGGGCTCTCCCCGATTACCCTGATCGGCCACTCTCTGGGTGGCTCGATCGTGCTGCAATACGCCGGGATCTATCCGGAGCGGATCGCCAGAGTGGTCTCGATCGAGGGCTTCGGGCCGCCGCCTCAGATGATCGAGGAACGGGCCAGGCAGCCCGCATCTGAACGGATGCGCCGCTGGATCGACGGCGTACACGGGATGGCGAGTCGCATGCCGCGCTGCTACGAGAACCTCGAACACGCGGTGGCACGCATGCAGGAGGCGAATCCACATCTCAGTCCGGAGCAGGCGAAACATCTCACGATCCACGGCACGCACCAGAACGAGGACGGGAGCTTCACCTGGAAATTCGACAACTACGTTCGTGTCTTCTCCCCCTATGCCTTCAACTCGACAGAAGCGCGCGAGATGTGGTCTCGGATCGGCTGTCCCACCTTGCTCATCCGGGGCACCGAGAGTTGGGCCAGCGATCCCGTCGCGGACGGTCGTGCTGCGCACTTCCCGAACGCCGAGGCCCAGAAAATCGAGGGAGCCGGTCACTGGGTGCATCACGATCAACTCGACCGCTTCCTCGAGGTGGTGGAGCGTTTCCTCGAAGGAAACTGAAGCCTGCGGGCCGTCTGAATCCAATCTGAGAAGCGGCAGACCTTAGAGGCAGCAAGAGAGGTGGCTATGAAGATCGGTCTCTTTTCGCCGTTCAGTAGTCCGATCGCGACGCCCGAATATCTTTGGGAACTCGGTCGCGCGGCAGAGGAACGCGGCTTCCACGCACTCTGGGCCGCAGAGCACGTGGTGTTATTTGATGAATATGCCTCGCGCTACCCGTACTCGAACGACGGCCGAATTCCGGTCGCTCCAGATGCTGGCTTTCTCGATCCCTTCTGTGCGCTCAATTTCTTGGCGGCCGCCACCTCGAGGATCCGGCTCGGTACCGGGATCTGCCTGGTCCCGCAACGAAACCCGGTTTACACGGCGAAGGAAGTGACGACGCTCGACTGGCTCTCCGGCGGCCGCGTGGACTTCGGTGTGGGCGTGGGCTGGCTCGCCGAGGAGTTCGAGGCGGTCGAGGCGTCGTTCGCACGGCGTGGTGCGCGCTGCCGCGAGTATCTGGCCGTGATGCAAACCCTCTGGAGGGATTCGGTCTCGGAGTTCAAGGGCGAGTTCTACACGCTTGCGGGATGCCGCCAGTACCCGAAGCCCGTACAGGCGCCACACCCCCCGATCTGGTTCGGGGGCGAGAGCGAGGCGGCACTGCGGCGGGTCGCCGACCTAGGGCAGGGCTGGTACGGCTTCAACCTCGATCCGGAATCCGCGGAAGCGCGAATCAAGCGCCTCGAGGTGTTGCTCCGAGAGCGGGGACGGAGCCTGGATGAGATAGAGGTGGCCGTCTCTCCCTACCTGAAGCCGATCGAGCCGACGGCGCTGGCGCGTTACCGAGAGGCAGGCGTGGACCAGGTGGTGGTTCTGGGCTTCGCTCGGGATGCCGACGCCCTGCCGGGCAAGCTCGACGAAATCGCCGAGCGCTGGGTGGTCCCCGCGCAGCGGCTCTAGGGGGCGGACACGCCGGTGTCGACGCGGCCCGCGTTGCCGGGCTTGTCCAATGGCGGCGTGAGGTAGCGCTCGGTCAGTTGGTCCTGGCGCGACCGGAGTTCGACCTCGTGGCCCCGGATCAGCATCCGTGTCGGCCAACTGCTCACCTCCAGCGGATCGCCGTTCCAGATCACGAGATTGGCGAGTGCCCCGGGGCGCAGCACGCCGGTATCCACCACGCGGAAGATCTGGGCGGGCACGCTCGTGATCGCGGCGATCGCCGCGTCGTACGGGAACCCATTTCGTACCGCGTTTCCGGCTGCCTGGCGGAGCCGGGGTGCGAAGTGCGCCGCGCCGCGCAGCGTAAATCCGACGGGGATCCCGGCCCGGTGCAGGTGCAGCGCATTGTCGGCGCGCGCGTCCAGCCGGTCGAAATCCGAGGGCAGGTTCTCGAACGGATTTACCAGTGCGGGCACGCCGGTGGCCGCGATCTCGTCCGCCAGCTTCCAGCCCTCGGCGGCGCCGAGCAGGATCGCGCGCAGCCGGTATTCGCGCACGATCTGCAGCACCGTCCGGATGTCGGCGGCACGGTCGACTTCGAACACGACCGGAAGTTCGCGGTCGAGCGCCAGCGAGATCACGCCGAGTTCCGCAGCCGAAAGAGAGACCGGTCGGAGATTCCGCGACAGGTAGGGTCCGCGGTTCGAGCTCACCAGGCGCGCATCCTCCAGGGCTTCACGCAGCCGCAGGAAAGCGCGCGCGCGCGATCCCGCCCGGTTTCCCTTAGACCCGAGCGACACATGTAGCGCCAGCGGGGAACGCCGCACCGGGTCGTCTTCGGTCAGGTCGATCCAGGCCGACTGGCCCTGGAGAATCCCGCCGGTGGGAATGATCGCGGCCGAGGTGAGCCCGCCCGAGCGCGCGACCGGCAGTACCCAGGACAGCGCGTCGAAGGTGTCTGAGACGCGGAGTGAGGCGCGTACCGGGTCGGCGCCCGGGCCCAGGGTTCCCTCGACGGTTCGCGACTCGAGTTGGATCCCGACCAGGCCGATACGCGAAGCGCCGTCGATCAGGCCCGGTGTGACGACGCTCGAGCTCGCATCGATTACGCGGGCACCGTCGGGAGGCGCAAGCCCGGTAGCGACCGCCGTGATCCGGTTCCCGTCGATGACCACGGTAGCGTTCCGCAACGGGGCGCCTTCGCCTGTGTAGACCGTCGCACCCACGATCGCGATTGTGAGAAGGAGCCAGGTCACGGTGCGCTCCGGGTCCCGAGTTCGAAGTCTGACACGCGGTAAGAGCCGGGCCGAGCGCGATCGTAGACCAGCCGCCCATCGATGAAGACTAGATCAGCATGTGCGTACACGCTGAACGGAGTTCCCGACCAGACCACGACGTCGGCGTCCTTGCCCGCTTCGAGTGTCCCGGTGCGATCATCGATGCCCAGGATCCAGGCGGGGTGGGCCGTGACCCAGCGGATCGCGTCCTCGGGCTCGACCTCGAGCCCGGCCCGCCGGCCGGCCGCCATCGCCTTTGCGGCTTCCTGGTTCAGGTGTTGCACGTCGTAGGCGGAGTCGGAGTGGAGCGCGACGCGCACACCTGCGGCATCGAGCAAGGCCGCGTTCGCCGGCACGCTGTCGAGCATCTCGAGCTTCGATCCCCACCAGTCGACCCAGACGACGGCCCCGACGTCGGCCGCGGCCAGTTGCTCTCGAATCTTGTACGCCTCGACGGCGTGGTGGAACGCTCGGGGCTGGGTGTCGAACTCGCCGAAGAGCGAAAGGCGCAGCAACATTTCGTCTGCGCGGTAGCAGTGATTCTGGATCAGCACCCGACCCTCCAGCGTTCCCGCCAGCGCCGCTAGGCCGAAGTCGCGCGCTTCCTTCCCGGTGGCCTGATCCGAATCCTCGTCGGCGAGTTGGTGGTCCGGGTCCGCGGCCCAGGCGCGGGCCTTCTCCAGTTTCGAACGGAGTAGGGCGATCTCTCCCATCCGCGTCGCTGGAGCGCGCTTACGCCCTTGCCCGTAGACACGCTTCGGATTTTCTCCGCAGGCCAGCTTCATGGTGGCCGGCGCGCCATCGAGGCGCATTCCGGCGGCTGAGAGAGCCGGGCGCAGTTTCAGCGTGAACCCCTGTCCGCCGACCAGGTTGGCCGAACCGGGCAGCACGTGAAGCGAGGTGACGCCGCCGGCGACCGCGCGCCGGAGTCCCGGGTCCTGTGGCCAGAAGCTCTCCTCGGCTCGAACCTCGGGCGTGAACGGGTCGGTGGCCTCGTTTCCATCGGCGTGCGCGCGCGTCCGCGGAGAGGGATATACGCCGAGGTGCGAGTGAGGGTCGATCAGGCCTGGCGTGACGAAACGTCCCTCTAGGTCGATGACCCGGGCCCCGGACGGCGCCGCGAGACCGATGCCCAGTGCCTCGATCCGGCTGCCCCGGATCAGGAGGTCAGCGCCCTCGAGCGTCGGGCCCGCGGCCGTCATCAGGGTTCCGCCACGAAGCAGCATCAAAGGCGCCGCAGGTACGGCCGGGTTCTCTGGCGCCGGGGGCTGCGCGGTACTCGCGCAAGCCACGAACAGGAGCCCCCACACTCGACCCATTCTGAAAGACTCGCGTAGCACTCGCCGGGATCTTACCGCGGGCGGGCAAAGCCGTGGCCCCGGTGTTTGGAGGCGGCTGTGGATCTGGGTCGGTCGGTGCCACAATGGGGCAGGAGGAATGCGGCATGCGACATGGACTCATTTTGGTTGCTCCGTCGATCTCGGATCAGATCGCGGCAGCCCGCTACGCGGAGCAGCGAGGTTTCGATTCCGTGTGGGTGACCGAGTTCTTCCACCAGCACGGATTCGTTCGCCTGGCTGCGGTCGCTGGAGCCACCGAGCGCGTCCGGGTCGGGACGGCGATCGCCTACGCATTCATGCGTACGCCGCTCTTGGCCGCGTCCGCCGCCATGGACGTGGACGAGATCTCGCGTGGGCGCGTGATTCTGGGTCTCGGTAGCGGGACCCGGAGCATGAACGAGAAGTGGTACTCGATTTCGTTCGAGCATCCTCCCGCGCCCCGAATGCGCGAGGCGATCTTGCTGATCCGGCAAGCGATTGCGGCCCAGAAAGGCGGTGGGCTGCGCTTCGAGGGGAAGTACTACCGGATCGAAATCCCCCAGTACGCGCGCCCGGACGCCGCCCGCAACGAGATTCCGATCTACCTGGCCGCCGTCAACCGCGGCATGATCCGTGCGGCGGCCGCGGTTGCGGATGGCCTGGTTGGGCATCCGATCTACACGCGTCGCTATATCCGGGAGGTGGTGCAGCCGGAACTCGAGGGCAGCCGCTGCGAACTGGCGCCCTATGTGATCTGCTCGGTCTCGGACGACCCGGACCAGGCGCGCCGCGAGGTTCGGGCACAGATCGCCTTCTATTACACGACACGGCTGTATCACTCCGTACTGGAGGTTCACGGCTGGCGCGAGATCGGTGAGACCATCGCGACCGCGTTCCGCCAGGGGGACTTCCGAGGGATGGCGGAGGCGGTTCCCGACGAACTCGTAGACGAGATCGCGATCTGCGGGCGGCCCGACGAGGTGCGTGACCAGCTCGCGCAGTGGGAGGGGCTCACCGACCAGGTGCTGCTGTACCCGGCCACCGTGGGAGCCGGGCCGGAGCGGGTGCGCGAGAATCTGGCCGCGATCGCCGACAGCTTCGGGCACTAGAGGCCTAGCCCCCCCTGCCCCGACCGGCTGGGGGCCGGCTGCCAGACCGGCCGTACGACTGGCGGGGCCGGGCTTCGCGCGGCACCTTGAGCGTCCCACGGGCGCCCCGCGCTCGCCCCCCTCCACTCGCAAGGAAGACTGTCTCGACCTTCGGGCTGGAGATCCATGGCGGAAAAGTCGGACGAGATCGCGGACCTAGCCGCGCACGACCTGCGCGAACCTCTCCGCGTGATTCGCCTACGTGCGCGGCAGCTGTCGAAGACCTCGAGCGAGCGCCTCGATGCGGAAGGTCGAGCGGCGCTCGAGGACATCCTGCGTACGAGCGACCACATGAGCTGCGTGATCGACGATCTGCTCTCGCTTTCGCGTGCCGGCCAGAAACCGCAACGGATGGAGGAGGTCGACACCCGGGAAGTGTTCGAGCAGGTCTTGACCAACCTGGGCGCGGCGATTCGCGAGAGCGGAGCTCGGGTCGTCGGGGGCCGGCTGCCGCTGGTACGCGCGCAGCCGTTCCGGCTGGTCCAGCTGCTTCAGAATCTGGTTCAGAACGCGATCAACTTCTGCGAGGCTGCTCGGCCTCAAATTGAAGTCGGGGCAGAACGGCGAGGCGCGGACTGGCTTTTCTCGGTGAATGACAATGGCGTCGGAATCGAGCCACGCTATCACGCCGAGATTTTCGAGCCGTTGCGACGCGTACACGGGCCCCGCGAGGTCGTGGGAACGGGTGTCGGTCTCGCGATTTCACGCCGCATCGTGGAATCGCACGGGGGCCGGATCTGGGTCTCGTCCGCGCCGGGACGTGGCTCGACCTTCTATTTTACGTTGCCGGCGCCGGAAGCAGCCCCACGCGCTCCGACCGTGCGCGCCGAGGCCTAGCCCGGCGGTCTCCGCGAAGGCCTACACCGAGAGCGGAGACACCGGGATCCCGAAGGTCTCGGCGACCGCGGCCTGGGTGAGAGCGCCGTGGGCACAGTGCACACCGCGGGCCAGGGCCGGATCCTCGGCCGCGGCCGCTTCCCACCCACGATCCGCCAGGTGGAGTGCGTAGTTCAAGGTCGCGTTCGTGAGCGCGTAGGTCGAGGTCTGCGGCACCGCGCCCGGCATGTTCGCGACGGCGTAGTGCACGATGCCCTCCTCGACGTAGCGCGGTTCGTGATGGGTGGTCGGGCGAGTGGTCTCCGCGCAGCCGCCCTGATCGACGCAGACGTCGACCAGAGCCGAGCCGGATTCCATCTGTTGGAGCAGTTCCCGGCTTAGTAGCTTTGGCGCGCGCGCGCCCGGAATGAGCACTGCCCCGATCACGAGGTCGGCGGGTCGCACGGCTTCTCGGAGGTTTGCGCGGTTCGACATCAGGGTGTTCACGTGGCCTTGGACGACGTCGCGCACGTAGGACAGACGCCGCGCGTTGATGTCGAGAATCGTGATATCGAGCCCCAGGCCGGCAGCCGCGACGCACGCGTTGAAACCCGCGATGCCCGCGCCGAGAACTGCGACGCGCCCCCTGCGCACGCCCGATATTCCGCGAAGCAGAATCCCCTTTCCTCCAGCATCGGCCTCGAGGGCGCGGGCGCCGACCTGAATCGAGAGGCATCCGGCGACCTCGGACATCGGGGCCAAGAGCGGCAGCGAGCCGTCTTCGAGCTGAACGGTCTCGTATCCGATGGCCACGATCTCGCGCGAGAGGAGTTCGCGGGTGAGGGTCTCGCTGTTGGCGAGGTGGAGGAAGGTAAACAGAACGTGGTTACGGCGAAGCAGTCCGTACTCGCGCTCGAGAGGCTCCTTTACCTTGAGGATCAAATCGGACACTTCGTAGAGGGCGCCAGCACTGGAGACGATGGTGGCCCCGGCAGCTGCGAATGCCTCGTCCGAGATCCGGCTTCCGAGCCCGGCCCCCGCCTCCAGGAAGACCCCATGGCCGTGCTCCACAAGGGCCTCCACCCCTGCGGGCGTGACCGCAACACGGTTCTCGTCCTCCTTGATCTCCGTTGGGATTCCTACGCGCACGGCGCCTCCTCGGGTCGGCATGGGCCTGGATTTCGGACGGAATGTAGTCGATCCAGGTGGCCGGATCGTCCCCGGCGACCCCGGGTCCGCCGCGCTGAATTTTTCCCATAGAGCGGCGTCCCATCGAGTACTGGCTGCTGTAGTTTGCCTAGCCGCCGTTTCTTCTGGTGGCTGACCTGGAGTGAGGGAACTTGGCCGAGATCGTCGTCGAGAGGCATCGCAGCCGGTCCCGCCGCGGGACCCGGCCGTCGAGCTCGGGGGGGTCGTCCCGAGCGCTCGAGCGCCTGCTGGGCGTTCATGGAGAGGCCGAGGCCAGCTCCGGCAGCTCCGCCGCGGGAGATCCGCTCTACTCCTACTTTTCCGACATCTCCGACAGCCCGACCCTTCGGCGGGAGCAGGAGGTCGATCTCGCCCGCGGGATGGAGGCAGCCACGCGCGAGTTTGGCGAGGCGCTGCTCAGCGTGCCCTGGACGGCGGCCGAGATCGTCCGGATCTGGCGTGAACTGCGCGAGAAGCGACGGGTCACGGGGCGCATGACCGAGTCCTTCGGCTCGGCTCCCGGCACTGGAGAGGCGCTCTCCGCACGGATCGACAGCCTGGCCACGAAGCTCGAGCGCGTGGTCCATAAGCGGCTGCGCGGATCCACCGACGGGACCCTTGGGCCCGCCGAACTCGAGCGTCTCGACCGAAGAGCCGAGAAGCTCCTGAGCGATGCCGATCTCTCGATGCGGGTGCTCGGACAAGTTCGGCAGGACCTGGTGGAGCGCCGGGACGCGCTGTTACAGCTTCAGGCGCAGCGGCAGGCGCTCAGCGCGAAGGCGCGAGCGCCGCGCAGCGAAGCGGGGCGCTCCCGTAGACGGAGAGATCTCCGGGAACTTTCACGGGAGCGGCGTCCGCTGGAGGCCGAGCTGGGACTTCCGACGGCCGAGGTCCTCGAGCGCGTCGAGCGCATGGAGACCGCCTGGTCACGCCTGGGACAGCTCAAGAACCTGTTCGCCCGCCACAACCTGAAGCTCGTGATCGCGATCGCCAAGGACTTCCGAGGCATGGGGTTGCCCTTCCACGACCTGATCCAGGAAGGAAACCTGGGGCTGATCCGGGCCGTGGAGAAGTTCGACCACTCGCGTGGCTTCAAGTTCTCGACCTACGCCGTGTGGTGGATTCGGCAGGCGCTGATCCGGGCGATTCAGAATCACGCACGGACGATTCGGGTGCCGAGCCACGTGCACGATCTGCTGCGTAAGCAGGCGCGGGCCCGCGACGATCTCGAGCGGGAACTCGGGCGCAGCCCGACGCTGGTCGAGGTCGCCGAGACGCTCTCGATCCCGGTCGATCGCGCCGAGGAACTCGAGCGGGTGGTACGCGAGCCGGTCAGTCTCGAGATGGAACTGCGCGGAACGGAGTCTCGGAAGCTCGAGGAGATCGTGGCCGACCCCGACCCCGACAAAGAAAGCGAGGCGATGGATCAGTCGCGCCTGGTGCGGGCGACCGAGGGTACGCTGGCCCGGCTCCGGGAGCGGGATCGCCAGATTCTCTGCTGGCGCTTCGGTCTGCGGGGGCACCAGGAACACACGCTCGAGGAGATCGGGCAGAAGCTCAACCTGTCCCGCGAGCGGGTTCGGCAACTGGAGGCGCGTGCGCTGGCCGAACTCCGCCATGCTCGAGGGGCTGTCTCGCTCGAGCCGTTTGCGGTCGACGCCGACCTGCTCTAGCGCGAGCGAAGTGAGCGCGGCATTCCCCGGGCGCCCGCTGGCGGCGAGCCGGACCCGAGAGAACCGCCCGGCTAGAAGGTCGGACGCAGCACGGCCAGCAGCACGATTCCGACCAGGAACAGCGTTGGGATTTCGTTTCGGATCCGGCACTGGCGTGAACTCAAGTAGAAGTCGCCGGCCGCGAAGCGTCTCCGCACCCGCGCCACGTACAGGCTATAGGTGACCAGGCCCGCGAGCAGTACCAGTTTCGCCAGGACCCAGGCCTGCGAGAGGTAGCCGGGATTTGCGGCCAGCATTGCGACCCCGAACGTGAGCGTGAGGAGCATCGCCGGAGTCGTGATAATCCGGTACAGCCGTTCGGCCATGGTGCGCAGCACCGCCAGGACCTCGGGCCGGTCCTGGTTTTCGACCTGGTAGACCAGCAGTCGGAACATGTAAAAGAGACCCGCGAACCACGCGACCGCAAAGATCAGGTGGAAAGCTTTGAGCCAGAGTGCCAGCATGTGCACTCGATAGCTCACCTCGCTCCGCCGTCCAGTGCCCGACGGGGCCGGGAGCGACGAGGGGCAGCGCTTCCTGCTCGTTCGAGGCCTGGTCCGCCGCGCGCGGATCCAGATCCCACTTCCGAAGCGGGTACGCGCTAGGATGGTCCGCGCCGCGTTACGCGGGCACGAGCCAGCCTGCTCATAGAGGAGCCCTCGCAAGCGCAATGGATGCGCCTTCCCCGCTGACGGACCCCGTGTGCGGCATGCGCGTGACGTCGGAGTCCGCCCACGCCTACGAGTTTCTGGGAACTCTCTACCGCTTCTGCTCCTCGCGCTGCCTCGCGAAGTTTCGAGACAGCCCCGAGGCGTACCTGGGTCCCAGGGACGCGCGCGACCCCGGGCCCTCCGACGCGCTCTACACCTGCCCGATGCATCCGGAGGTCGTGCAGCAGGGGCCCGGGACCTGCCCGAAGTGCGGGATGGCACTGGAGCCACAGGATGTGATGCTCGAGCAGGAAGACCCCGAACTCGCAGACATGACGCGCAGGTTCTGGGGCAGCGCGGTCCTGACCCTGCCCGTCTTTCTGATCGCGATGTCCGAGATGCTGCCTGGCGACCCCGTCGGCTCCGTGCTGCCGGCGGTCTGGCTTCCGTGGATGGAGTTCCTGCTCACGGCACCGGTCGTGCTCTGGGGGGGCGCTCCCTTCTTCGTACGCGGCGGCCGGTCGCTGGTCTCCCGAAACCTCAACATGTTTACCCTGATCGCGATCGGAACCGGCACCGCCTTTGGGTACAGCGTGCTCGCGACGCTCGCGCCCGAGCTCTTCCCTGCCTCGTTTCGAGATTCGACGGGCCGGGTCGCGGTGTACTTCGAGGCGGCAGCCGTCATCGTCACCCTCGTCCTGCTCGGGCAGGTGCTCGAACTGCGGGCCCGGAGCCGAACCGGCCAGGCGCTCAGGGCCTTGCTTGGCCTGGCCCCGAATACGGCGCGCCGGGTCGAGGCCGACGGAAGCGAGCGGGACGTGGGGCTCGAAGAAGTCGAGCCGGGCGACCGGCTGCGAATCCGTCCCGGCGAGAAGATCCCGGTCGATGGCGTCGTCGTAGAGGGCAGCAGTGCCGTGGACGAGTCGCTCGTGACCGGAGAGCCGATCCCGGTCCCCAAGGGTCCTGGAGATCAGGTGGTCGGGGCAACCGTGAACGGAACCGGGACCCTGGTGATGGAGGCGGAGCGGGTCGGGGCTGAGACCCTGCTGCATCGAATCGTGCAGTTGGTGGCGGAGGCACAGCGGAGTCGCGCCCCGATCCAGCGCACGGCCGACGCCGCGGCGGCCTGGTTCGTTCCCGTGGTACTCACGGCGGCGGTCGCGACCTTCCTGGTGTGGGCGCTCCTGGGACCCGAGCCGCGCCTGGCGCACGCGCTGATCAACGCAGTTGCGGTACTGATCATTGCCTGTCCCTGCGCACTGGGACTCGCGACCCCGGTTTCGATCATGGTTGCGGCGGGCCGTGGCGCGGGCGCGGGCGTCTTGTTTCGAAATGCCGAGGCGATCGAGGTGTTGCGCAGCATCGATACCCTCGTGATCGACAAGACCGGGACACTCACCGAGGGAAAACCCTCGCTGGTATCGCTGGAGGCGGTAGCGGGCTGCGACGAGACGACCCTGCTCGGACTTGCCGCGAGCCTCGAACGCGGCAGTGAGCATCCCCTCGCAGCCGCCATTCTTAAAGAAGCGGAGGCGCGTGGCATTGAGCCGGCGGCCGCCGAGCACTTCGAGTCGCGGACGGGCAGAGGCGTCACGGCAGAGCTCTCCGGGCGTCGGGTCGTGCTCGGAAATGCCGTGCTCTTCGAAGAGGAAGGGATCGAACTCGGTGAGCTTTTCCAACGTGCCGACGCACTTCGGGCCGAGGGTCAGACGGTGGTCTTCCTGGGACGGGACCGCAAGGCGTTAGGCCTGCTCGGAATCGCGGACCCGCTCAAGGCCTCGACGCCGGAGGCGATCGACCGACTTCACGCCGAGGCGCTTCGCATCGTCATGCTCACAGGAGACAGCCGCACCACGGCCGACGCGGTGGCCCGGAGTCTCCAACTCGACGAAGTGATCGCCGAAGTGCTCCCGGAGGAGAAACTCGCGGTGGTTCGTCGTCTGCAGCAGCAGGGTGCGCGGGTGGCGATGGCCGGAGACGGTGTGAACGATGCCCCAGCGCTCGCGGGTGCCGAGGTCGGCATCGCGATGGGGACGGGGAGCGACGTCGCGATGGAGAGCGCGGGCGTGACGCTGGTGCGCGGGGACCTTCGCGGGATCGTGCGGGCCCGTAGACTGAGTCGGGCCACGATTGCGAACATCCGGCAGAATCTCTTCTTTGCGTTCGTATACAACGCGCTCGGCGTACCCCTGGCGGCAGGCGTCCTGTATCCGGCGTTCGGGATTCTCCTGAGCCCCATGATCGCGGCCGCTGCGATGAGTCTGAGTTCTGTATCGGTCATCTGGAACGCGCTGCGGCTGCGCGGCCTGCGCCTCTGAGGCGGGCGGGCGTTAGAGCCGTCTTTCTGCGTTGGCCGGTTTCGGCCGCCGCGGCTTGGCCATACCGAATCGTTTACACTGGCTCGGCCTTTGCCACTCCCGGGAGGAACAGAGTTTGACGATTGATCGAACGCCCGTGCTCGTCGGATCGGCGCAGCTGGTGCAGCGCGATGCCGAATTGGAGTCGGCGCTCGAACCGCTCGAGATGCTCGAGCAGGTCGCCAGGGGGGCGGTGGCGGATGCAGGTTGTCTCGACGCGGTGCTCGCCGAACTCGACACGGTTGCGCTCGTCAACACCGTCGGTTGGAGCCCACAGAATCCGGCGGGCCTGGTCGCAGAGCGGCTGGCTGCCAAGCCCCGTGCCCTGTACACGAGCGAGATGGGCGGACAGATCGGTGTGACGCTCGCGAATCTCGTTTGCGAACGCATCACGCGGGGCGAGTCGCGCGTCGGCCTGGTCCTGGGCTGCAACAACATGCGCACCCTCGTGCAGGCGCGAAAGGCCGGAGTCGAACTGAAGTGGACGCAGGGCGGATCGGGTGAGCCCGAACTCGTGGGAGAGATTCGGCGCGGAAACTCCAAGTACGAATCCGAGTACGGTTTGAGCAGCCCGACCCAGATCTACCCGATCTTCGAGAATGCGCTGCGAGCGATTCGCCGACTCGACCTCGACGCGCACCGCCAGCGGATGGGGAAACTCTTCAGCCGTTTCACCGAGGTCGCGGCCCGCAATCCATACGCCTGGTTTCCGACCTACCGCAGTCCAGGCGAACTCACGATGGTGACGCCCGGGAACCGGATGATTGCGTTTCCCTACCCCAAGTATCTGAACGCGGTACTCCAGACCGACCAGGCAGCGGGGCTGCTGATCCTCTCGGCCGAGGCCGCGCGTGCCTACGGGATTCCGGCGGAACGACAGGTGCACTGGTGGGGAGGGGCCAAGGCCGAAGAGGAAGCCTGGTGGGTGAGCGAGCGACCCGACTTTGCGGCCTGCCCTTCTCTGCTCGACTCGACGTCCGGGGCGCTCAGAAACGCGGGGCTCGGGCTCGACGACATCGACCTGATCGATTTCTACAGTTGTTTCCCGGCGGCGGTCTCGATGGCGTGCGAAATGCTCGGGCTCCCTGAAGACGATCCGCGGGGTTTCACCGTGACGGGAGGGCTTCCGTATGCGGGGGGGCCAGCGAGTGCCTACACGCTTCACGCACTGGCGGCGATGGCCGATCGCCTGCGCGAGAATCCCGGATCAAAGGGACTGGTGACGGGAAACGGCTGGTACCTGACCAAGCACGCAGCCAGCGTCTGGTCGACGGAACCGAAGCCTGGCCGTACGCCGACGGCCGAGGCACCCACGCCGCAGTCCTCCCAAGGAATCGACCGGGCGCCGCTTGCCGTTGTGAAAGAAGTGCAGGGCAAGGGTACGGTGGAGGCTTACACGGTGGCCTACGACCGCGAGGGAGCACCTGCGCGCGGGATCGTGCTCGGCCGCCAGGAAGACGGACGACGTTTCCTGGCGAATACGCCGCCCGATCGTGATCTGCTCGAGGCGTTCGTTGCGGTCGAGCAGGTGGGGCGCACGGGGAAACTCTCGCACCGCGGCGGTGCGAATCGATTCGAGCCTGTTCGCTAGTCGGGAACTGGTTCGATTCGGATCGCCCGCGCAGGTCGGGTTCCGGGCACCACCTCGACGAATACGGGCTCTCCGGTACGGAGTTTTCTGAGCCCCCGGATTCCCCTGGGAACGTGGACTCTGATCCCTTCGACCACGAAGCTCCGGGTCGCGAGATCGACTTCCTCGACCGCACCCTCGAGACGGCGCTGGGTTCGATCGTCAGCGCCGACGGGACCCCCGTGTACGATGAGAAAGGTCGAGATCACTATGGAAACTAGGAACCGCATCTTCAGTCCTCTCGTCGGCCTAGAAGCTCTGCCTCCAGTAGATGGGCCACACGGGTGGGAGGCTCTGGGGCGGAGCTTGCAGGCGTACCAGGTTGGCGAGCGTCGTCTGAATGTAGATCTCGTCCCCGTCGGGTGAGAGGTGGATGCGCGGCGAGGTGGGTGCACCGGCCCCGATCGAGACCCAGCGGTCTTCGGCCGGCGTCGCGCCCGAGCCCAGGAAGAAACCGACCCCCGTCGTAAGATTGAACACATAGACGCGCGATTCTCCGCTCGGGTCGCAGATCGTAGTTGCGTTGGGGTCAGGCACGTAACTCGCCGAAATTACGTATCCGGCGAAGATCGTCTGCTGGGTGATGAACTTCTCGGAGTCCTCGACCGTGAAGAAAAAGCCCTCATCGGTCGTGTCCGGATCGGAAGCGGTCCCGGTGATGTCCGTGAGGTCGCTCTCGTCCAGAGTCCCCAAGAAGGCAAAGCTGCCCGTCGGATGCGCGTCCTTCACGACGAAGAAGCGATTGTTGTCGTCCGCGCTCGCGTCTCCCGGGTAGCCGAGGTCGGTGCGCTCGCCGCTGCCGAAAGCCAGCAGCAAGTCGCCGCTGGAGAATGCAGCTGACGGCGGATAGAACAGGCTCCGGTAGTGTAACTCTCCGCCGCCCAGCGACACCGGATCGGTGCGGAAGAAAACGCCCGACGGCCAGCTGTCGATCTCTCCGTCGAAGTCGCTGTCCTGCCCCACTCCGGAGAGGTCCCACTTCCAGATTTGGCCCCCGAGGTCCCCCACGTAGAGGACATCGGCGAAGCCGTCGAAGTCCACATCGAGCACGGCCGGAGCGCTCGGAATCGAGAATTTCATCTCGGTGGGGCCGTTGAGACCGCTCGCGTCGAACGCGACCCGGGAGAGTACGCTACCGCTGTCGAGTGCCACGATGAAGATCGCCTTGCTGCGGTCGCTCCAGTTCGGATCGTTCGGATCCGCGATGTAGCCGCCGAGCGCGGGGTCCCCGTCCTCGGAATAACCGCCCGCGAAGATCGCCACCCACTGCTCGCGGCAATCTCCCTCACCGTCGTCCGGTCCGCACTTGTCTCCGCTGCCAGTGACTCCGGCGACCTTGACGCGGGTAATGGCGGGCTCGGACCAGGAGTTACCGAGGTCCGGATCCGTGAACTCCCAGAGAAATTTCGGATACGGGCTGTGTGCGGCCGTGATCTCGTCCGGGTCGGTCACGTCGAGTGCCAGATAGCCGTTTCCACCCTGGCGGAAACCTTGGATCAGAACCGTAGCCCACTCGTCCGGTTCCTTCGTGATGTCGACGCCGCTGCCGTCTCCGAGCCAGGCGTTGGCGATGCTGGGGCTCGAATCGACGTAGTAGTACTGGCGCGGGGCGTTTCGCGGCAGATACTTGATGTCTTCGAGCAGTAGTCCCGGTGCGTAGCCAAACAACTCAGCCCCGGTCCCGTCCGAGTAGAGTCGGTTCGGATCACTCCCATCGTAGAAGCCTGCGTCGAAAGCGTGGAGCAGTCCGTCGTTCGCGCCCACGTAGACCACTCGGTCCCGTTGTCCGAAGCGCTCGATGAAGGTCGGTTCGGTGGGAGCGGTCGGGGATGGCACTCCGTAGCCGTCTTCGGTCGAGAGCAGCAAGGTCGGAGGCCCGACGATGACCGGAGTCGAGTGAAAGATGTCGCCGAGCACCGCCGGTCGGAGCTCTGCGTGGTTGCCGTTCCCGTCCTCGTCGAAGCCGTCGAAGCCGTGGACGTAGCTCACGAGTGCATCCGAGATGGCCTCGGCCACGTCGTTCGGGTCGTTCGGATCGAAGCCGACCATCGAGTAATTGGAGTAGGTCGGGAGATCGGCAGAAGTCACGTTCAGGTCGGTGCGGTCGATCGTCGCCGCGTCGAAGTCGACTCTCGCACCGAGCTTGTTTGTGTAGATTGAGCGTGTGGTGTTGGATTGCAGTTCTACCGCGGCGTCCCAGATCGGGTTGCGCGGCTCTATGAAGGCGCCCGTATTCGGATCGACTGCGATCTGGCCGGCGGCATCGAGAAGGTCGCCGTTGGAGGCCAGTTCGTAGGACTCGAGGTGGCCAGGCCAGAAAGAGGCGCCTTCGCTCGGTACGAAGTAGGCGCTGTAGACGGAGTCCCCGAACGCGGTGCGGCTCGTCGGCACGGAGGCGGCCGAGAAGGATCCGGATCGATTGATGATGCTCTGGAGTGCGTTCGAGAGGTTGGAGCTGAGCGATGCCAGGTCGTCCGGCTTGGTCACGTAGTAGTTGCCGCTCCCGTTCGTGGCGGTTTCCTGTAGCAGGGGTAGGTCGAGCAGGAACCCGATCGTGTAGGTCACGAGGTTCTGGGTGTCGGCGAGCGTCGGATTGAGATCCGTGTCGTAGAGATAGCCCGAAACGTCGTCGAGCCAGTCCGTTCCGTGTCTGTCCGAAGACCCGCCGTCGTAGTAGAAGTGCCCGTCATCCCGGCCCGTCCGTGGGGCGTCCGTACAGATGGCGGGAGCGAGCGCAGAGCACTCGTTCGCGTCGCCGTCCCAGTTTCCGATCGTGTTCAGGAAAGCGTTGCCGGCGTAGTGCTGCATCATGTCCCGCGTCGGTTCGCCGTCGGTGACGATCAGGGCGAAGTTGTTGCGGCAGGAGAGGTCGATCGGGCTCGCGGCGCTCGAGGTCGGGAGCGTTCCGAGAGCGTTGGAGCCGGCGAAGTAGCGCCCGACGTCAAGCAGGGCCTCGCCTATCGGGGTCCAGGTGTTGCCCTCGGTGCTCTGGATTGTGTTGATTACCTGGCTGGAGCTCGAGGAGCCGATCGGGGCGGTGACGATCGCTCCGTCGTCGTAATCGAAGTTCGTCACCCCGAAGCGAATGAGTTCGGTGGGTCCCGAGGTCAGGCTGCTCACGACAGTGGTGGTGGCGTCCTTAGCGACCTGGAGGCGGGTCGACTGAGGCTCGTCCGCGCGCTCGGAGGAGGTCGAGATGCCGTACAGCCAGTTCAGATAGTTGCGGCTGTAGCGGGTGGATTGTGGCGTAGAGGTGTCGTGGTACAGAGTCCGGGTAACCCCGCAGACGGTCTCGCTACTCTGCGATGAGCCGCCGATGTACTCTCCGGTGGTTTCGTTGTTAGGGCACTCGTCACCCGGGTTCCCGTGTCCGGGACAACTGGACCCCGAAATCGTGGGAGCGGCGTTCCATTCGTCGCAAAACCCGGAGTACAGGACCTCTGGATTGAAGTCGTTGTCCCAGAGGTGGTGGTTCATCGATCCGGAGTTGTCGAACAGGATCATCACGTTCGGCGGCACCGCCGAACTCAGGATGTCGAGGTCCCCGGACTGGGCGGCTGCGCGGGCGGCCGGGATCAGCGATGCGAGTACCAAGAGTCCGAGCCAGAGGCGGATCGGCTGCCCGGTGACCAGGATCTTGCGAGTGGCTTGGTGAAGCACGAATTATCCTCTTCGGTAACCGTTCGACCCTTCGGGAGCGATCCGACTGGGGCACAGGCTTTGCGTCCCCGCGTTTCCGCGGGTTTGCCTATTGGGGAGGCCGGCGAACCCCCGATGCCGTGCTTCCCGATCTCCGATCCGAAGGCAGGCGCGGGATCGGAGACCACCACCCTGGCCTATCGGATCTGCGCCAAACGACTTTAGTGTCGGTTCGATTCCGGTCCGGCCGCAGTCGGCTCGGGTGCGGCTTGCGCGAGGGAGGACGCTCGTTTAGCCCCGCACCTGCCGCTTCGTCTGGGATGAGCGCCGGTTCCCGTGCGGCCGGCGAGGCGCGCGCCCCAACTTTCCGCCCCGGTGCGTGCCGGACCACGCCCGGGCCGATGCTCGGGCGCCCCTGTACGGGGCTGGCGGGTATGATGTCTGGATTCTCGACTTAGGAGATCGCAGCATGGCCTACGAGGCGATTCTATTGGACGTACAAGACCGGGTTGCCACGATCACGCTCAATCGTCCGGAGCGGATGAACGCGTGGAATCAGCAGATGGCGGCCGAACTCAGCGATGCGCTACACGAGTGCAACGACCGTGATGAGGTGCGGGCGGTGGTCCTGACGGGCGCGGGGCGCGCCTTCTGTGCGGGTGCGGACCTAACAGGCGGAGGCGGGACCTTCTCGGGACGCGAGCGCCGCGAGGAAGCGGCGCCAAAGGAGGCGGCGCCCCGGATCTTTCCCTACCAGATTGACAAACCCGTGATCGCGGCGATCAACGGGCATGCGATCGGGGTCGGCATCACCTATCCGATGACCTGCGACATCCGCTTCGTTGCAGAGGATGCGAAGCTCCAGTTCGCATTCGTTCGACGCGGTGTGATTCCCGAACTCGCCTCTCACACGATTTTGGCCCGCGTTGCGGGGCTTTCGAACGCAGCCGATCTGCTGCTTTCCGGGCGCCAGATTCGGGGTACGGAAGCGGCCGAACTCGGCCTGGCCACGAAGGCACTGCCGGCCGAAGAAGTACTTCCCGCCGCGCTCGAGCGCGCCCGCGACATTGCCGAGAACGCGGCGCCCGCCTCGGTCGCGATCGCGAAGCGGCTCCTCTGGGAAGGGATCGATGCCACCGTGCCCGAGATGCAGCGCCGCGAGGCGCCGCTTTTCGCCTGGGCCGGCAACCAACCCGACGCCAAGGAGGGCGTGGTTTCGTTCCTCGAGCGCCGCAAGCCGGAATGGAAGCTCGCGATTCCGCGCGACCGGCCTGACCTGCTGCCCTCGGGGAAGTAGAACCTGCTCGCTCACCCGGCGTCGGGCTGAGCGGCGACAGCCCGCCCTCAGCGAACGCGGATGCCCGTCGCAGCTTCGCTCTCGTCGACGAGTGCCGCTAGAGCCTTTCGCGCCGGGCTGCGCGCGGCGTCCGCCGATTCTATACGGGCTGTGGCACGCGAGCTAAGATCGTCGTGTCATGGAACTGCCGGCTTCATGGAATGTCCTGGCCTACAACCGGGCGAAGGACTCCGAGAACAAGATTCACGACGATCGCGTCGCTAGAAAGTACGGCTTTCGTGGAGGCCTCGTACCCGGCGTGACGGTGCACGGCTATCTGGCTCACCCAGCGGTCGAGGCGTGGGGCCTGCCCTGGCTCGAGCGCGGCCTCGCATCGGTCTTCCTCAAACGGCCCGTCTACGAGGAGGAGGAGGTTTGCGTGGAGACCGAGGCGCAGTCGGCGAGTCGCTACCGTGCGGAGGTCTGTGGCGCCGATGGGGTAGTCCGGGCCTACGGAACGGTCTCGTGCCCGGACCACGAATCGGGCGAGATCCCGGAGGAACTGTCGGCGTCGCCCGTCTACCGCGAGGATCCGCTGGTTGATTCCGAGGTCGAGCGTCCGGATGCCACGCGCGACGCGCTCGAGACGCTCCGGCGCCGGGGCATGCGAGCTCTGCGCGCCCGCTTCGATCGGGACTCCGAAATCTCTCTCTACACGCGGGATCCGAACGAGATGCCGGTGTTGTTGAGGCCGGGCGAGGGGGGCTTCGCGAGTCCCGCCTACACGCTTGGCCTGGCCAACTGGATCCTGGGTGCGAACGTGCGGCTCGGGCCCTGGATTCACGTCGAGAGCGAGGCCCGAAACCACGCCGCCATCCCGGCGGGTTCGCGGCTCATCGTCGAGGCTCGTGTCCTCGAACTGTTCGAGCGCGGGGGTCACGAACTCGTGGATCTCGACGTCTCCGCGTTCATCGAGCCCGACACCCCCGCGTTCCGTGCGCGGCACCGCGCCATCTACCGGCTGCGGGAGCCGTCGCCGACCGGGTCCCGCGCGTGAAGGCCCGGGGCCCGAACGCAACCCAGATCGAGTACTGGAACGAGCAGGCCGGCCCTGCCTGGGTACGGGACAAGTCCCTGATCGATGCGCTGATCGATCCGCTCGGCCGGGCCGTGCTCGATGCTGCCGAAGTTCGGAGCGGAGAGGTCGTGATCGACGTTGGCTGCGGCACCGGGCAAGCGAGTCTCGAACTCGCAGAGCGCGTAGGGCCAGAGGGCCGCGTCGTGGGGATCGACATCTCGACCCCTATGCTCGAATGCGCGCGAGAGCACGCGTCGGTGGCGGGCCTGACTCAGCTTCACTTCGAAGCGGCCGACGCGCAGACGCGGGACTTCACCCGGGATCGCTTCGATCTCGTCTTTTCCCGTTTCGGCGTGATGTTCTTTTCGGATCCGGTTTCGGGGTTTTCGAATCTCCGGTGTGCGCTCCACGCCTCGGGGCGGCTGGCCTTCGTTTGCTGGCAGGAGTTGCCGCGGAACGCCTGGATGCGGGTTCCGTTGCAGGCGATGGCCCCTCACCTCGAACTTCCCGCGCGCGGCGACCCGTTGGCCCCGGGACCGTTCGCGTTTGCGGACCCCGAGCGAGTTCGTGGAATTCTCGATCAGGCGGGCTTCGGGGCGATCGTGATCGAGGCCCGCGAACA
>JAYZEO010000070.1:0-13264 GCA_036337215.1 Myxococcota bacterium
GGACTCCACGTGCGGAATCAGTTCCTCCCGGCGAATCAGGTCTCGGTCGCCTGCTTCTTCGGAGCGAGCGGAGGGGCGTGTCATGTGAGTCGGGCCACTCCCGGCCCCGGGGAACCACTGGCCGCGCCAGGGAGGCTGCAGCAACTCGATTCGGGACCCCCCCCTACCTACGTACTAGGTAGGGGTCGAAATCGACCGTATCAGCGACGCCAGGGGCTGTCAAATCCGCCCACAGACGCCTACCCCGGGGAAAATCATGGCCCTGGGTGGGGCGCAGCGCGCGCGGCTCAGACTCGCGAGGTTGCCGGCTTCGCGTCGAAGTGTCGCATCACCCCGAGGATCAGGTCCTCGCGCGTGATCCCGAAGTTGCGGCCAAAATCGTGCAGTTGCTCGAGATTCCGGTAGAGCGCCGAGAGCAACTCCGTCAGGGTCTGCTGGACGCCCTCACCCGTGACCGCGATCGCGGGAACCGTCGGGATGCCTGTCGCCGCCCAGGACTCACGGATGTCGGCCAGCGGCTTGACGTCGTCCAGGTCACGCTTGTTGAACTGCAGGACCTTCGGCAGTCGATCAAAATCGACCCCATTGGCGCGCAGGTTCGACTCCAGATCCCGATACGAGAAGGCGTTCCCGGCCGCACCACTGCGCTGCGAATCGGCGATGAAGGCCACCGCGTCTGCCCCCGCCAGCACCACCTTCCGGGTGGCGCGATGCACCACCTGTCCCGGTACGGTGAACAGCTTGAGCTTGATCCGAAAATCCCCGTCCCCGAACTCGACCGGAAGGAAATCGAAGTAGAGGGTGCGGTCGTTCTGCGTGTCGAGCGAGACCATCTCACCGCGGGTGTGCGTGGGCAGCTGAGCGTGGATCTGCTGCAGGTTCGTCGTCTTCCCGGACAGAGCGGGGCCGTAGTAGACGATCTTGAGAGTGATCTCGCGCTGTTCGAGATTGAGTTGTGGCACGGGCGCCTCGTTCGCCTTCCCGATATCGGCGCGCCCGCGACCGCGCCTTAGTGCCGCCTCGGACTAGTCGCGCTGGCCCTGGAGAAAACTGCGCAGCAGCTCGCGGGCGGCCCGCGGCGGCGCCTGGACCCTGGACTCGACCCGCTCCAGGATCCCGGGGAGCTTCGCGGACACGCGTGGATCCTGACGAAAAGCCTCGCCAAGGCCCTGGTCGAGCAGCGCCCAGAGCCAGGTCCTCGCCTGCTTCCGACGGCGAGCCTCGAACTCGCCCGAGCCCTGGAACGCCTCGCGGTGCTTCAATACGGCACTCCAGAACTCCGGAATCCCGGTGCCCTCGAGCGCACTCGTACAGCTCACGGGAGGAGACCAGACAGCGCTGGGCGGACGCAGCAGGCGCAGCGCCGCGCTGTAGTCCGCGCGCGAGCGCTCCGCGGCCTGCACCTGGTCACCGTCCGCCTTGTTGACGAGCAGGGCGTCGGCGAGCTCGACGACCCCCTTCTTGATTCCCTGGAGTTCGTCTCCAGCGCCCGGCTGCAGCAATAGCGCGAAGAAGTCGACCATCGACGCGACCTCGGTCTCCGACTGGCCCACCCCGACGGTCTCGATCAGTACCACGTCGTAGCCGGCAGCCTCGCAGACCAGGGTCGCCTCGCGCGTGCGTTGTGCGACCCCGCCCAGCGTGCCCCTCGAGGGCGTGGGCCGAATGAAGGCACGCTCGTCCTGGGAGAGTCGCGCCATCCGGGTCTTGTCGCCGAGAATGCTCCCACCCGTCAGCGGACTCGAAGGATCGACGGCCAGCACCGCGACGCGATGACCCCGCTCGATCAGAAACAGCCCGAGCGCCTCGATCCACGAACTCTTGCCCACCCCCGGGGGCCCACTCACCCCCACGCGCAGGCCGCCCCCGCTGTGGGACACCAGTAACTCGAGCAGGTCGAGTCCGTGTTCGAAGTCCTCCGCCCGGCGACTCTCGAGCAGCGTGATCGCCTTCGCGACCGCGCGGCGGTCGCCAGACTGAACCCCGCGGGCCAGTTCGGCTGCCGGCGGGGAGGCGGAGCGAGAACTCACCGGCTGCGAATCGCCTCGAGCACTCCGGCCGCCGCCTCGGGCACGGCCGTTCCGGGGCCAAAGACACGAGAAACCCCGCTCTTTTCGAGGAATTCGTAGTCCTTCGGCGGCACCACGCCACCGACGATCACCACCACGTCGCCGGCACCCGCGGCCGCGAGTTCGGAGATCAGCGCCGGTACCAGGGTCTTGTGACCGCCCGCCTGGGTGGAGACTCCGACCGCGTGTGAGTCATTCTCAATTGCCTGTCGGGCCGCCTCAGCCGGGGTCTGGAACAGCGGGCCGATGTCCACGTCGAAGCCGAGATCCGCAAACGCCGTGGCGATCACCTTCATTCCGCGGTCGTGACCGTCCTGGCCAAGCTTGACCACCAGGATTCGAGGACGCCGGCCCTCTTCCCGCTCGAAGTTCTCGACCTCCCCGCGTACCGCCTCGAGCCGTTCGCTGTCTCCGAAGGCACTCCGATAGACGCCCGAAACCACTCGCGTGTCGGCGCGATGGCGGCCGACGACCTCCTCGAGCGCGCCCGAGATCTCGCCCACGGTGGCGCGCACGCGCGCGGCGTCGACCGCCGTCTCGAGCAGGTTCCCGGCACCGGTGCGCATGACCTCGGTCAGGGCGTTGAGGCTCGCGCGCACCGCCGCCTCGTCGCGGTTGGCCCGGACCTCGACCAGGCGCGCGACCTGTCTGCGGCGGACCTCGGTGTTGTCGATGTCGAGGACGTCGATTGGCGCCTCCTCGGCGAGTCGATACTTGTTGACGCCCACAATCACGTCGTCTCCCCGGTCGATGCGGGCCTGGCGCCGGGCCGCGGCTTCCTCGATGCGAAGCTTGGGCATGCCCTCGCCGATCGCCGGCGTCATTCCGCCGAGTGCCTCGACCTCATCGATCAGTTTCTGGGCTTCGGCGGCCAGGCTGTGCGTCAGCGACTCCATGAAGTAGGAGCCCCCGAAGGGATCGACCACGTTGGGAATTCCGGTCTCCTCCTGCAGGATCAACTGGGTGTTCCGCGCAATCCGGGCGGTGTCGTCGGTGGGCAGGCTCACGGCCTCGTCCATGGCGTTCGTATGGAGTGACTGCGTGCCCCCAAAGACGGCCGCCATCGCCTCGATGGTGGTGCGGACCACGTTGTTCATCGGGTCCTGCATGGTCAGGCTCCACCCCGAGGTCTGGCAGTGGGTACGCAGCAGCGAGGATCGCGGATCCTTGGGGTTGAACTGCTGCATCAGCTTCGCCCAGAGCATGCGTGCCGCCCGAAGCTTCGCGACCTCCACGTAGAAGTTCATGCCGATCGCAAAGAAGAACGACAGCCGGGGGGCAAAGGCGTCGACGTCGAGCCCCTTCGAGAGCGCGGCGCGCACGTAATCGAGCCCATCCGCAAGCGTGAACCCGAGTTCGAGCGTCGCGTCCGCTCCGGCTTCCTGCATGTGATAGCCCGAGATCGAAATCGAGTTGAAACGCGGCATGTGCTTCGCCGTGTACTCGATGATGTCCGCCACGATCCGCATGCTCGGCTCGGGAGGGTAGATGTAGGTGTTGCGGACCATGAACTCCTTGAGGATGTCGTTCTGGATCGTCCCCGAAAGCTTGTCGGGTGTGACGCCCTGCTCTTCGGCGGCCACGATGTAACTGGCCAGGACCGGAAGCACGGCTCCGTTCATGGTCATCGAAACGGACATCCGGTCGAGGGGAATGCCCTCGAACAGGATCTTCATGTCTTCGACGGAGTCGATCGCGACTCCGGCCTTGCCCCCATCCCCTTCGACCCGCTCGTGGTCCGAGTCGTAGCCGCGGTGGGTTGCCAGATCGAAGGCGACCGAGAGCCCCGTCTGTCCGGCCTCGAGGTTGCGCCGGTAGAAGGCATTCGACTCTTCCGCGGTCGAATAGCCCGCGTACTGCCGAATCGTCCAGGGTCGTTTTGCGTACATGGTGCCACGCGGGCCCCGCAGATACGGGAACAGTCCCGGTAGGCTGTCGGTGAACTCGAGTTGCTCGAGGTCTTCGGCCGTGTAGAGAGGCTTGAGCTTCATGCCCTCCGCGGTCTCGTGCGAGAGTTCCGCCGGATCAGACCCTCTCAGTTCCTTCTGGACCAGCGCGTGCCACGCCTCCAGATCCGCCGTACGCTTGCCCTCGTCTGCCACTCCGACCTCCTCGTCACGCCTCACACAGACCCCGCGGCGCAGTTTAGCCTGAGCGCGACCGCCCTCACATCGCCCGGCGGTAGCGCCCCCCGACCTCGAAGAGCGCCTCCGTGATCTGCCCAAGACTGGCCCGTCGGGTCGTCTCGAGCAACTCGGCCAGCAGGTTCCCACCCGCGATCGCCACCTCCTGGAGCCGCTGCAGCGCGGGACCCGCGGCGTCGGCGTTCCGGGCTTGGAAGCGCTCCAGATTCTCGAGCTGGCTGCGCTTCTCCGCATCCGTGGCACGGATCAGTTCCTGTCCCACCGGCGCCTCGTCGGGATCAGGGTTCTCGAAGGTATTGACGCCAATCACCGGGATCTCACCGGAGTGCTTGCGCTGCTCGTAGAGCAGGCTCTCGTCCTGGATCCGGCCACGCTGATACATCGTCTCCATGGCCCCCAGAACGCCCCCACGTTCGGAGAGACGCTCGAACTCCTCGAGCACGGCCTCCTCCACCTGATCCGTGAGAGCCTCGATTGCATAGGAGCCCTGGAGCGAGTTCTCGCTGCGCAACTGGCCGAACTCGCGTCCCAGGATCAACTGGATCGCGAGCGCCCGCCGAACCGACGCCTCGGTCGGGGTCGTCACCGCCTCGTCGTAGGCGTTGGTGTGCAGGCTGTTACAGCCGTCCTCGAGCGCAGTGAGTGCCTGGATCGTGGTCCGAATGTCGTTGAACGCCATCTCGCGGGTGTGAAGTGAGCGCCCGGAAGTCTGGATGTGGTACTTGAGCTTCTGCGAGCGCTCACTGGCCCCGTAGCGGTCTCGCATTGCAATCGCCCAGATCCGACGGGCCACGCGGCCGATCACCGAGTACTCGGGGTCGAGACCGTTCGAAAAGAAGAAGGAGAAGTTCGGCGCGAACTCGTCCACGGCCATGCCCTGCGCCAGGTAGTACTCGCAGTAGGTCAGGCCGTTCGCGAGCGTGAAGGCCAACTGCGAGATCGGGTTCGCACCCGCCTCAGCGATGTGATAGCCCGAGATCGAAACCGAATAGAAGTTCCGGACGTCGTGGTCGACGAAGAACCGCGGGACGTCGCTCATCATCCGCAGCGCGAACTCGGTCGAGAAAATACCAGTGTTCTGGGCCTGGTCTTCCTTGAGGATGTCTGCCTGAAGCGTTCCCCGAACGCTGCGCAGGACCTCGGCGCGAATCCGCTCGTAGACCTCGGGCGCGATCAGTTCGTCTCCCGCGACTCCGAGCAGGGCCAGGCCCGTCCCGTCGTGGCCCTCCGGAAGCGCGCCCGCGTACTCCGGGAACTGGCGCGCCCGAATCGCGTTCCGCGCACGCTCGAGTTCTCCGGTCTCGCGCAGATGGCGCTCGACGCGCTGGTCGATCGCGGCGTTCAGAAAGAAGGCCAATACGACGGGCGCAGGCCCGTTGATCGTCATCGAGACCGAGGTCGCAGGATCGCAGAGGTCGAAGCCGGAGTAGAGTTTCTTGGCGTCATCGACGGTGCAGACGGAGACACCCGAGGTGCCGACCTTGCCCCAGATGTCCGGGCGCTGGTGCGGATCGCGGCCATACAGTGTCACGCTGTCGAAGGCCGTCGAGAGCCGCACCGCCGGTTGCCCCCGCGACAGCAGATGAAAGCGCCGGTTGGTCCGCTCGGGCGTTCCCTCGCCCGCGAACATCCGGGTCGGATCTTCCTCGCGGCGCGCGAACGGGAACACCCCGCCGGTGAACGGGAACGCACCCGGAGGCCCCTCACGTCCCAAGTAGCGTACGAGTTCCCCCCACTCCTCGGCCCCCGGCAACGCGACTCGCGGCAGCGCCAACCCCGACTGCGTCCGGGTCCGGTTTTCGACGTCGATCTCGCGGTCTCGAACCCGGTAGGACTGCGCTTCGGCCGCATAGCGATCCCGCGACTCGGGCCAACCCGCAAGCGACTCGCGCGTTCCGGACTCGAGCCTCGCCAGCGCTAGATCGTAGCGGCGCCGCAACTCAGCCACGGTCTCGGTCTGCGCGGCGGCCCTTCCGGCGTCGGACTCGTACGGAGTCAGACGCGCCGGGACTTCGTCGCCGAGCGCACGGAGCGCGCGGCCCAGCGCGTAGGCATCGCGCGCGATCTCCGACTGCTCGGCATTGCGACGGTGGTAGGCGCGCACCTGCTCCGCGATCTCGCCGAGATAGCGCGCGCGGGCCTCGGGCACCAGGGGAGCCGGACGCGGCGACTCGACGGGCGGGAGGACGCGCCGCGGATACTCCGCAAAGCCCAGCTCCCCAATCCGGGCGAGCAGAGCCTGAAACAGTCGGTCCGTACCGGGATCCGCGAAGCGGCTCGCTATGGTGGCGAAGACCGGCACAGTTTCCGGGGTCCGCTCCTCCGCGGAATGCTCGCGCCGCCACTGGCGCGAGACCGCGCGCAACGCATCCGGTCCGCCCGGCCGGTCGTACTTGTTGAGTACGACGAGGTCGGCGAGGTCGAGCATGTCGATCTTCTCGAGCTGCGAGGGGGCTCCGAACTCGGGCGTCATCACGTAGACGGAGACGTCTCCGAGGTCGACGATTTCGGAATCGCTCTGGCCGATGCCCGCGGTCTCGACGATCACGAGGTCATAGCCGGAGCCCTGCAGCACGGCAATCGCGTCGGACACCGCGCGTGAGAGCGCCAGGTGTGCGCGCCGCGTGGCCAGCGAGCGCATGAACACCCCAGTGCCATAGATCGCGTTCATGCGCAGTCGATCACCCAGCAGCGCGCCGCCGCTCCGCCGCCGAGAGGGATCGATGCTCAGGATCCCAACCGAGCGGGCCGGAAACTCACGCCGGAAGCGGCGGACGATCTCGTCGACCAGACTGGACTTCCCGGCCCCGCCGGTACCCGTGAAACCGAGCACGGGCGCGGGCGGGCCACGACGGCGCGCCTCCAGTCGCGACCGGATTCTGACGGGCACCGCTGCAGCGGGGTCGACGCTGTTCTCGAACCAACTGATCAGCCGGCCGACGGCAGCCGGCGTCTCGACGGATAGTCGTTCGACCTCGGACTCGGGGGAAGCGTCGGCACGACCGGCGCTCTCCTCCAGGATCTGGCGGACCATCCCGTCGAGGCCCAACGCCTGACCGTCCTCGGGACGGAAGATACGCGCCACCCCGCAACGCTCCAACTCCCGGACCTCTGCCGGAGCGATGACGCCCCCACCACCTCCATACACGCGGACCTGTTCCGCGCCGCTCGCGCGCAGCCGGTCGACCAGAAAGCGGAAGAAATCGACGTGACCGCCCTGATACGAGGAGACACAGACCGCGTCGGCGTCTTCCTGGACTGCCGTGCTCGCGATCTCTTCGACGGAGCGATCGTGCCCGAGATGAATCACCTCCGCCCCGGCGGTCTGCAGCAGGCGCCGAATCAGGTTGATGGCGGCGTCGTGCCCGTCAAACAGGGCCGCCGCGGTCACGACTCGCACCGGTGCCCGGCGGGCCAGGGAGGATTCGCTGGCGGCTGCGCTCTTCATCCTTCGCGGAATTCCTCTGCTGTTGTCTTCGGTCTCACCCGGTCTCTTCGGCCACTCCGGCTCGGAGCCTTGCGACCCAGAGGACGTCCCAGGGCCGTAGGCGAAACCTACCTAAAACTGACTAAATCACTGCAAACAATAGTGATTTTATGCCGCGCGCGCCGTCGCCGGGCCGGTCGCGTCACCGGCTAGTAGGAATAGAAGCCGCGTCCGGTCTTGGTGCCGAGCCAGCCGGCCTCGACCCGCTTGCGGATCAGCGGGCAGGGTTTGTAGTGCGGGTGCCCGAGTTCGCGGTAGAGGGTGTCCAGAATCGCGCACACCACGTCGAGCCCGACCAGGTCGGCCAGGGCCAGCGGCCCCATCGGGTGGTTGCAGCCGAGCTTCATGCACTCGTCGATCGCCTCGGGCTCTGCGACTCCCTGCATCAGGGCGTAGGCGGCCTCGTTGATCATGGGCATGACCACGCGGTTGACGACGAAGCCCGGCATGTCCTGGACCGGCACCCCGACCTTACCGAGCTTCTCGGCGAGGTCCGTAACCGCCTGCGCAGTCGCGTCGCTGGTCTCCAGTCCGCGAACGATCTCGACCAGCTTCATGGCCCCGACCGGGTTGAAGAAATGCATGCCGATGAACTTGTCGGCGCGGCGCGAAGCCCGCCCCAGGTCGGTAATCGAAAGCGAGGAGGTGTTGGTCGCGAAAATCACGTCCTCGGGACAGAACTCGTGGAGCCGCGCGTAGATCTCGAGCTTGGTCTCACGATCCTCGGGAACCGCCTCGATCACGATGTCGCTGCGCTTGAGATCTTCCAGGGCCGAACTCCCCTGAATCCGCCCCAGCGCAGCGTCGCGGTCCG
Source organism: Myxococcota bacterium (assembly GCA_036337215.1). Lineage (GTDB taxonomy): Bacteria > Myxococcota_A > UBA9160 > SZUA-336 > SZUA-336 > JABSQV01. Next base: position 8,515 of record JAYZEO010000070.1, read on the forward strand.
CGGATGAGATCTTCTCGCGGCTCAGCATGCGGTCTAGCGCCTTGCTGACCGCGCCCATCCCCTTTTTGACACTCGCCTCCCGGCGGTTCCAGAACAACACGTCGTAGCCGTTCTGCGCCGCGAGTTGAGCAATGCCTGCACCCATCGTACCGGTTCCGAGAACCGCCAGCGTCTTCATCAGATCAATTCCACGCCGAGCGCGACCGCCTCTCCGCCGCCGATGCAAAGGGTCGCAACGCCGCGGCGCTTGCCCCTGTCCCGGAGCGCGTGGAGCAGGGTCACGAGCACCCGCGCTCCCGAACAACCGATCGGATGGCCGAGGGAAACGGCTCCGCCGTGCACGTTCACGCTCTCGGGATCCAACCCGTGCTCCTTCACGGCCGCCAGGGTCACACCCGAGAACGCCTCGTTGATCTCGTAGAGGTCCCAGTCTCCGGCCTGCGTCCCACTCTTGTCGTAGAGCTTCTGGAGCGCGTGTACGGGCGCGATCGTGAACCACTTGGGCTCGACTGCGGCCGAAGCGTCGCACAGGATCCGGGCGACGGTTCGAAGGCCGAGCGCCTGCGCCTGCTCCTCGCTCGCGAGTAACAGCGCGGCCGCACCGTCGTTCAGCGTGGAAGCATTCGCGGCCGTGACCGTGCCCTCCTTGTTGAAGGCGGCACGGAGTTTCGAAAACTTCGCGGGATCCCCACGGCTCGGCTCTTCGTCCGCATCGACCAGGACCGGGTCACCGCGCCGCTGGGGTACAGGCACCGGAACGATCTCGTCCTTGAACTTTCCGGCTTCACAGGCCCCGAGCGCTCGCCGGTACGATTCCGCGGCGAACGCGTCCTGGTCCTCGCGACTGAACGCGTACTTCTCCGCAACCAGGTCGCCGCAGTTACCCATGTGCATGTCGTTGTAGGGATCCCAGAGTCCATCGTGGATCATCGTATCGATGATCTGGCCGTTCCCCATCCGGTAGCCACCGCGTGCGTTCGGCAGGCAGTAGGGCGCGTTGGTCATGCTCTCCATGCCCCCGGCGACCATGACGCCAGCATCCCCGATCATGATCTCGCGGCGCGCGAACATCACGGCCTGAAGGCCCGATCCACAGACCTTGTTGATCGTGACCGCCCCGGTCGAATCGGGAAGTCCGGCCTTGATCACCGCCTGGCGCGCCGGCGCCTGGCCCATTCCGGCAGAGAGCACGTTCCCGAGGTAGACCCGCTCGACCTGGTCCGGGGTCGCACCCGCGCGCACCACCGCCTCCTTGACCACCACCGCACCGAGGTCGGCAGCGGAAAGCGACCCAAACACCCCCTGGAACGATCCGATCGGAGTCCGGGTGGCGCTACAAATCAGTACCTCGTTCATGGCTCTACCTCCGGTTCGGATAGCGCTTCAGGCGTCGCGAGCGGTTTCCCGGGGCGGTGCCCGCGCCGACCTAAAAACCCTTCTATCTCAAGAGTCTAAAGCGCACCGTACCCGACCCCGGCGCGGAGCGTCAATCACAAATAGCCGAGTTCGCGAGCCCGCTTGAGCCGGCGTGTCCAGTTGCGATCGGTCTTGACCCAGAGCTTCAGGTGGACGCGCTTTCCCACCAGCTCGGCGATCCTCCGACGCGCCTCGGTCCCGAGTTCACGCAGCATCCGGCCCGCGTCCCCGACCACGATCCCCTTCTGCGAATCGCGTTCGACGAGCAGGTTGGCCCGAATCCGCAGATCCTCGTCCGCTTCGTTCCACTCGAGAACCTCGGCCCCCAACGAATACGGGAGTTCGTCACGGAGCAGTTCGAAGGCAACCTCACGGATGAGTTCACAGGCCAGAAAGCGCAGCGAGCGATCGGTCAACGCGTCTTCCGGATACAGGGCCGGCGACTCGGGGAGATGCTCGATCAGGGCTTCGAGCAGGGCCTCGATCCCGCTGCCCGTAGCGGCCGAGACTTCGAGCACCGAGTCGAAGCGCTCGGGGTTCGGCATCCCGCCCGGGCTCCCCAGGTCGCACTTGGTCCGCACCGCGATCAGGGGGGCACCGAGCGAGGCCACCCGTTCTTCGGGCGTGTCCCACACCGCGCGGGCATCGAACAGCAGGACCCGCACGTCCGCATCTTCGGCGGAGCGCAGCGCGGCCTCGGTCAGCGCGAGATTGAAGCGCGCCTGGCTGCGGTTGACGCCGGGCGTGTCGTGGAACAGCAACTGGGCGCCGGGCCGGTGGACGACTCCGAGGATTCGGCTGCGCGTAGTTTGCGCACGAGGCGAGGTGATCGCGATCTTCTGCCCCAGCAGCGCGTTCAACAGCGTCGACTTCCCCGCGTTCGGGCGACCCAACAGCGCGACCACGCCGCAGCGGTGGCGGGCCGGGTCCCGGCTCATTCGATGCCGAGGGTTCGGAGCGCGACCTCGGCCGCGACCTGCTCCGCCTCCTTCTTCGAACGCGCAATGCCGGCGCCGGCCGTCCTCCCGTCGATCCGGACCTCGACATGGAACTCCGTGGATTCTCCGGCGCCCAACTCCGTGACGGTGCGGTACTCGACTCCGACGACGCCGTCGCGCTGGAGCGCCTCGTTGAGGCGGGTCTTCGGGTCAGCGATCGCGTCGGAGGCCTCGTCCAGACGCTCGCCCAACTGGAGGTCCAAGAAGGCTCGGGCCGCGTCGAAGCCACCATCCGTATGGATCGCGCCCAGCACCGCCTCGAATACGTCGGCGAGCACGGCGTCGCTCGAGCGTGCGCCCTGCTTCTCGGCCCCGCGGCCGAGCCGGACGAAGGCATCAAGCCCAACGTTGCGCGCGCAGCGGGCGAGCGCATCGCGGTTGACGAGGCTGGCCCGGCTTCGGGTGAGGCGGCCCTCCCGCGCATCCGGATTGCGCTCCATCAGCCGCTCGGCCACGATCAGGCTCAGGACCGCGTCGCCCAGAAACTCGAGACGTTCGTAGCTCCGACCCAGGTTCCCTTCTTCCTCGGCGCGCGAGGGGTGGGTGATCGCTCTCAGCAGCAGGTCCGGATCCTTGAAACGATGACCCAGGCGGCGCTGGAGCGGATCCGTCGAATGCGATTCACGCTGAGCCAGCGATCCATCCTCCGCCGAGCACTCGCGTGTCCGACTCATCGTAGACCACAGCAGCCTGTCGGGGCGCCGGCGCCCAGACCGGATCCGCGAACTCGATCCACGCACGCGAAGGATCGTCCGCCTTGATTCCGGCCAGAACGCTCGGGTGCCGGTGCCGAACCTGGACGCGGACCGGGCCCTTGGGAGGCTCACCATCCATCCAGCATGCCCCGGCAATCTCGACTGCAGATCGGAACAAGCCATCGCGCCGGTCCACGACCAGCAGGTTGTCTTCGGGCCTCACCTCGGTGACGTACCAGGGGCCGTCGGTAAGACCCAGACCCTTGCGCTGGCCCATGGTGAAACCCGCCGCGCCGGAGTGGGTCCCGCGAAGGTTTCCGTCGCGTTCCCGGATCTCTCCGGGCTCGGGCGCCGGGTCGTCGGGACGCAGACGACGCAGCCCGGCGCGCACGTTCCCGTCGGGAATGAAGCAGATCCCCTGGCTGTCGGGCTTGTCGGCCGTCGCCAGATCCAGCGACCGCGCGAGCTTGCGGACCTCGGACTTCTGCAGATTCCCTAGCGGGAACGCGATCTCGGGCAGGATTTTGCGCGGCAGGTCGAACAGGAAATAGCTCTGATCCTTGGCGCGGTCGGTCGCCCGAAACAGCGCGAGGGCTCCATCCGTACCGGGGGCGATGCGTGCGTAGTGGCCGGTCGCGACGCCGCGCGCTCCGAGCGCGCGTGCCCGCCCGAGCAGAAGGTCGAACTTGAGCACGCGGTTGCACGCCACACACGGCAGTGGCGTGGCGCCGACCGCGTAGGCACCGATGAAAGGGTCGATCACGGCCTCGCGAAAGGCCTTCCGATAGTTGGCGACGTAGTGGCGGATACCGAGCGCCGCCGCAACCGAGCGGGCATCCTCTGCGTCGGGAAGACCGCAACAGCGCTTGCCGGACGCGCCCGAAACCGCGTCGGGCTCGGGCGTGCCGCCGAGATCCATCGTCACGCCGACCACCTCGTGGCCCTCGCGAGCCAGCAGTGCGGCCGCAACCGACGAGTCGACGCCCCCGCTCATCGCAACCAGCCAGCGCTCTGTCATCGCGTCTTCTCGCCGCGAACGCGTTCGACGATCTCGGGCAGCAACTCGAGGACGCGCGTGATGTGAGCGTCGCGCGTCTCCGCTCCGAGGCTGAACCGAATCGATCCGAGCCCGGCCTCCGGTGGAATTCCCATCCCGAGCAACACGTGGGACGTCTCGGTCGAACCGGACGCGCACGCGGCGCCGGACGCCACCGCAATTCCGGCGAGGTCGAGCGCCTCAACCAGAGTCTCGCCGTCGGCCCCGAGAAACGCGACGTTCAGCGTGTGGGGGAGCCGCTCGGTCCTCGAGCCGTTCAAGCAGACCTCGGGAATCGCACTCGAGATCCCGTTCCAGAGCCGGTCCCGAAGCCGGCCGAGCCGCTCGCTCCGTTCGCCGAGATCCCGACCGGCCACCTCGCACGCGGCCCCGAATCCAACGATGCCGGGCACGTTCTCGGTCCCGGCGCGCCGGCGGTGCTCCTGCGGGCCACCGCGAAGCAGCGCCGCGAAGCGACTGCCCTCGCGCGCGTACAGCGCCCCGACCCCCTTGGGACCACCGAGTTTGTGCGCCGAGAACGAGGCAAACTCGATCGGGAGACCGGCCAGCGAGAGTTCGAGCTTGCCGAGTGCCTGAACCGCGTC
>JAYZEO010000071.1:0-16848 GCA_036337215.1 Myxococcota bacterium
GCATCATCACCACGGTGCTGCAGGCGGTGCTGAACGTGGTCGACTACGGGATGAACATCGAGGAAGCAGTGGCCGCACCGCGCTTCCACCATCAGTGGAAGCCCGATCGCCTGTCGCTCGAGCCCGATCACCCGCGCGACGTCGCGAGTGCGCTCGCGCGTTGGGGCCACCCGGTCGACGTGAGCGATCGTCGCTGGAGTTCGGCGCAGGGAATCTTGCGCGATCCCGAGACCGGGATCTTCTGGGGCGGGACCGATCCACGTTCCGACGGCCTCGCAGCCGGCTACTGATCCGGCTTCCGGCCGCCGAGGACACGCAGGCTGTCGGCCCGGCTGGCCGGCCGTCTGCGTGTGAAAGCCCGACCTGGCGCCGGGCGATGGCTCAGCGGATGACGGCGATGATCGGGGAGTCGAGCCGGATTATGCGTTCGGCCACGTGTCGAACGTCCTCGGGCGTGACCGCCTCGATCCGTTCCCGGTAGCGTTCATGGTACAGCGGGCCGAGGCCGTAGAGTTCGTTGAGCGAGAGCAGCGACGCCTGTGCACCCAGCGTCTGGAGGCCGACCGCCTGGGTCCCGATCAGATACGATCGCGCGCGCTCGAACTCCTGCTGGTCGATCGGATCCTCGACGATGCGCCGGAGTTCGGAGCGGATGCCGTCGATCGACTCCTCGAGCTTGTCTGGAGCCGATGCCATGTAGACGCCGAAGGAGCCCGGATCGACACCCTCGATCGAGAAGGCCGAGACCGAGTAGGCGAGGCTTCGCCGGTCGCGGAGTTCGAGGAAGAGACGACCGCCCTGGCCGGAGAGGACCTGGGTCAGCACTTCGAGCGCCGGCACCTCCGGGTCGTCGATGGCGAGCCCCGTGAAGCCGACCACGATGTGCACCTGCTGTTTGTTCTTCTCGAGTGAGACCTCGATCTCCTCTTCGGGTGGCTTCGGTGCCGCGTGCACCGGGAGATCGACCGACTCGGGTCCGGTCCAGTCGTGCAGGCGCTGCCAGACTGCGCGCGCGAACTTGTCGGGCTCGACGTCGCCCGCCACTGCCAGGACCCCGTTGGCGGGCACCGCGAGGCGATCGTAATAGGCCAGCAGCGCTTCGCGATCGAGGCCCGCGGTCGACTCCTCGGTGCCGATTGCCTGGAAGCGGTACGGGTGTTCCGGGTAGGCGGCCTCCGCAAACAACTCGAAGGCCTTGCCTGCGAGATTGTCCTCGCGGCGCTCGATCGCCGCGATCCGCTCTACGCGCAGCTTCTCGATCTCGTCAGCAGGGAAGTCGGAGTGAAGCAGGACGTCGGCAAACAGGTCGAGTCCCTGGTCGAGTGAGTCCCGCAGGAATTCCGCGGCGAGTCCGAAACTGTTCCGGCCCGAAAATCCTCCGAGCGAACCCGCGATCTGTTCGACCTCCTCGGCGAGATCGGCCGCGCTTCGGGACTCGGTCCCGCGCTCGAGCAACTCGGCTACGAACGACGAGATCCCCTGATTCGATGCTTCTTCCGCGAGCAGTCCACCGCGAAAGGAAAGCCGCAGGGCGACGAGCGGAATCGCGCGGTTGGTCCTCACCACCAGACGCAACCCGTTCGGAAGCTGGTATTGCCAGGTGTCGTCCGCAAGCTGGGCTCGCGGCAGCTCCTGGCGATCGCCCTGATCGCTGCTATAAGCGGCGAGCAGTGCCGGGCCGTCGAGCTCGGGCCGCGCTTCGGTGGGGAGCAGCAACGCGATGTTGGCACGCTCGGGCCTCAGGTAGGATTCGGCCACGCGCTGCAGATCCGCCGGGGTCGCGCCCCGGATCGTCTCGAGGTACGCCGCTTCAGCCTCGAGGCCGCCCGCAAAGGTCTCGTAGTACCCGAACTTTCGCGCCTGCCCCTGCATCGTCTCCTTCTCGCGGATCTGCTCGGCCAGGAAATTCACGCGCGCGCGATCCAGTTCGGCCTGGGATGGCCCCGAGCCGCGAAGCCGTTCGATCTCCAGTTCGATCGCGGCGAGGCTGGCTTCGATCTGGTCCGGCTCGAGCACCGCATCGATCATCAGCAGCCCCGGATCTGCGGGCGTGTAGGCACCGGCCCCGATGCCGTAGACGAGTTGCTGCCGATCCTTCACATTGCGGTAAAGGCGCGAGGTCTCTCCTGCGCCGAGTACGTGTGCGAGCAGATCGAGGTACGCGGTGTTCGGATCGAGAAAGTCCGAAATCGGGTACGCGATTCCGAGCAGGGTCTGCTCGAAGTCGCGGCGCACGACTTCCGCGCGGGCTTCGGTCTGAGCAGACTCTGGGGTGCGCGGGTGCGAGAGCTCGGGCCGGGGCTTCGCATTCTTGAAAGCCTCTCGGATTTGTCCCACGGCAGCCTCGGCGTTGATATCGCCTACCACCACGAAGGTCATGTTGTTGGGGATGTACCAGCGGGCGTAGAAGTCGAGCAATCCCTCGCGCGTAAAGCTCCGCACGTGGGCCTCGGTTCCGATGACGGGGCGGCCGTAGGGGTGGCTCCGATATGCGGTGTCGAAGATCTCCTGCATCAGAACACGCCGCGGAGAGTCTTCACCGCGGCGAATTTCCTCGACCACGACTTCCTGCTCCTTGCGGAGTTCGTCTGGATCGAAGCTCGAGTATTGGACCGCGTCGGCGAGCACGTCGATGCCGGTCGCGGCATCGCGGCTCGCCATGGTGATGTGGTAGACGGTCATGTCGAACGAGGTGTAGGCGTTGATGTTCCCGCCCGAGGCCTCCACCGTCTGCGCGATTTCGCCCACGTCGCGGCGCTCGGTGCCCTTGAAGAGCATGTGCTCGAACACGTGCGCCATTCCGGATTCCGGATCGGTCTCGTCGGCGCTTCCGGTTCGCACCCAGACGTTGATCGCGACGACCGGGGCTGAGTGGTCCTCGACCACGACGACTCGGAGCCCGTTTTCAAGTGTGGTGCTCACGACGTGCTCTCTCTCCGGCGGTGCCGGTTTGGTTAGGGCTCGGGTCGGCTCCAGGGCCGTGCAGGCGACGCACCCCAAGAGTGCCGCCAGCAGGATCGGTCGGATCATGGTACGAGGCTTCTCCCAATCTGCGTCCGCCCGGGCGGTCCTGACTTAGGATAGACGCCGTGCCCGCCCGAACAAGAGCGCCCGATGTCGGAGTTTACGTGCACCTGCCGTTCTGCGAGCGGATTTGCCCGTATTGCGACTTTGCCGTCGAGGCAGCCGGGCGCCTCGATCCGGAAACCGAACGTCGTTACCTGGAGTGGCTCGAGATCGAACTCGATCTTGCCCTCGCGGGCCCGGCACGACCGGCCGCCGGGTGCGCGCTGCGCAGCGTCTACTTCGGGGGTGGAACGCCCTCCCTGCTCGCGCCCGCCTCGATCGAGCGCCTGCTCGGAATGATTCGCGCGCGCTTCGCGGGCGAGCCGGACGAGGTCACGCTCGAACTCAATCCAGGAACCGTCGAGATCAGTCGCGTGCCGGGCTTTCGCGCGGCCGGCGTGACACGGCTTTCGGTCGGCGTTCAGTCCCTGCGCGAGCGGACACTTCGGCAACTCGGGCGCGCGCACGGGGCTGCGGAGGCGCTGGGCGGACTGGAAGCGTGCCTGCGCGGGGGCTTCGAGTCGGTCTCGGCCGACCTGATCTTCGGAGCGCCCGGCCAGTCGGAGTCCGAGTTTCTCTCGGACCTCGAGTGCGTGATTCGTCTCGGGGTTCCACACCTTTCGACCTATGCCCTCACGATCGAGCCCGAAACGCCGTTCGCGCGCGCGCACGCGCTCGGCAAGCTCGCGCTCCCGGACGAGGACACACTACTTTCCGTGGGCCGCAGGCTGCGCGCGCGGCTCGCGGCCTCGGGCCTAGGCCAGTACGAGATCTCGAGTTTTGCTCGGCCCGGCCACGCCGCCCGTCACAATCAGCGCTACTGGCTGCGGCGCGACGTGCTCGGGATCGGGGTCGGTGCGGCCAGCCTGGTCGGATCCGCCCGCTGGAAGAACCTCCGTGCGCGCTCCGAATGGCAGGCGCGGCTCGCGGCGGGCTGCCTGCCCGTGGCGGAGATGGAGTCCCTCACGGAGCAGGACGCGCGGCGCGAGACGCTCTTCCTGGGCTTCCGGCGCCTGGCCGGAATGTCCCGGGCGGCGTACGCGCGCCGCTTCCCGGAGGCGCCGGAGCGCCGCTTCGGGGCCGAGCTCCGGGAACTTCGAGAACTCGAACTGATCGAGGACCAGTTCGGGCGAATTCGCCTGACAGAACGGGGAATCCTCTTTGCTGACGAGGTTTTCCTGCGCTTCGTCGCTTGTTGACACCAGCTCTGGCCGCTGGCTAGCCTGAGTCAGAAGGGAGCGCGCGAGACGATGTCTGCGATTTGCTCGAGCCTGGGCGAACTCTCTCCCCGCATGCGGGAGGTGATGGTCGCGCTCGTCGAAGAGTACATCGAGACCGCGCAGCCGGTATCGTCGAGCCGCGTGCTCGAGCGCTCCGGCCTCGCGGTATCGTCGGCCACGGTGCGCAACAGTATGGGAGAACTCGCGGAACTCCAGCTCCTCGGGCAGCCGCATCCCTCCGCCGGCCGGGTTCCGACCGATCGCGCCTTCCGCCTCTACGTCGACGGGCTGCTCGAAACCAGGCCGCGGGAGGCCCGGGTCTCCGACGCGTTTCGGACTGCGCTCGCCGGCGCCGCCGGGCTCGATGAGTTGTTGCACCGCGCGGCCGACCTGCTCGCCGAAGAGACCGGGCAGCTGGGCTTCTTCGTGGCGGCGAAGGCGGACCGTCTGCGGGTCGGCGAGATCCGCTTCATCCGGGTCTCCAGCGAACGGGTCATGGTGATCTTGATATCGGAGCGCGGACTGGTTCAGAGCCGTGTCATCGATGAGCGGCGATACGACGCGCGGACCCTCGAGCGCTTCGGTAGCTGGCTTACGGATTTCGTTGCCGGGACCACGCTGGCGGGTGCTCGCCAGCGGCTCGAGTCTGCGATCGAGACCGAGCGCCGGCATAGTGACGCGCTGGCGCGACGGGCGCTCGAACTTGGGGTCTCGGGCCTCGCGCTCCTACCGGGTGCGGAGCTTTACCTGAGCGACCTGAATCCGCTTCTCGGCCAGCCCGAGTTCAAGGACCTGCAGCAGCTGCGCGAACTCATTGCCGCGCTCGAGGAGAAGGAGCGCATGCTCCAGCTTCTCGACGAGGTCATGCAGGCCGATGTGCTTCGGGTTGCGATCGGAAGCGAGATCGACGATCCGGTGGTGGATGCCTGTGCCGTAATCAGCGCGCCATTCGGGGATGGCCCCGCGCTCGGGGGTCTCGGTCTGATCGGCCCGATCCGGATGCGTTACGATCGCTTGATTCCGCTGGTCCGGCGACTGTCGGATACGATCAATGGCTTCATCTCTTGACGGCCTCGGCGGAGAGCGCGCGTGTCTGAGCCGAAGGGTCCCAAGGTAGAGCTGCCCGACGAGCTCGCGCAGGAACTCGCGGAGTCCGAGGCATCCGCCAGCGCGGCCAACCCGGAGGACGGTGAGCCGGAAGAGGACGGCGGGCGCGGCCCCGGCGAGGTCGATCCCGCGGCAGAGATCGAAGCCCTCAAGGATCAGCACCTGCGGCTCGCGGCCGAGTTCGAGAACTTCAAACGCCGCGCGACCCGGGAGCGACAGAATCTGCTCAACTACGGAAATGAGAGCCTGATCAAGGAGCTCCTGGGAACGGTCGATAACCTCGAACGGGCGCTCGGTCACGGCCAGGCGTCGGAGCAGGGGAGCGACCCGAAGTCACTTCTGGCGGGCGTCGATCTCACACACCGTGCGCTGCTGCAGGTGCTAGAGAAGTTCGGCGTCCAGCCGGTGCTGGCGGAGGGGGAGCCCTTCGATCCGCAACTTCACGAAGCGGTCGGACAGGTTCCCAGCCCGGACGTCGAAGCCGGGACGGTCGCCGAGGTGCTGCAGAAGGGCTACCTGCTCCGCGATCGTCTGGTGCGGCCCGCGCTCGTTGTGGTTGCAATCAAGCCCGAGGACGCTTCGGACTAGCGAGTCCCGTCCGGCCGTTCCGGGTGGGGGTGCTGCGCGTGGGCAAAGTCGTCGGGATCGATCTCGGAACCACCAACAGTTGTGTCGCGGTGATGGAGCGCGGCGAGCCGGTCGTCATCGCGAATCGCGAGGGCAGCCGCACCACGCCCTCGGTCGTGGCGATCGACGAGTCCGGAGAGCAGTTGGTGGGCCAGATTGCGCGACGCCAGGCCGCGACGAATCCCGGCCAGACGGTGTTTTCCGCCAAGCGCCTGATCGGTCGCGGCTTCGAAGACGAGGATGTGGTTCGCTTCCGGAGCGTTGCGCCCTTCGAGATCGTTCCGGGTCCGAACGGAGACGCTCGCGTCAAGCTGCGGGGCAAGGAACGCAGCCCCGAGGAGATCTCGGCGGCCACGCTGAGTCGCATGAAGGAAACGGCGCAGGATTATCTGGGGGAAGAAGTTACGGATGCGGTGATCACCGTTCCAGCCTACTTCAACGACGCACAGCGCCAGGCCACCAAGGACGCGGGCAGGATCGCGGGACTGAACGTGCTCCGCATCATCCACGAGCCGACTGCGGCTGCGCTCGCCTACGGCCTGGCTTCGACGGAGAAAGAGCAGATCGTGGTCTTCGATCTCGGGGGTGGGACCTTCGACATCTCGGTTCTGCGAATCGGAGACGGCGTGTTCGAGGTACTGGCTTCGTGCGGCGATACCTACCTCGGAGGGGAAGACTTCGATCAGATCATCGTCAACGACCTGGCCGAGCGCTTTCTCCGGAGCGAGGGGATGGATCTCAGGGAGGACCCGATGGCGCTGCAGCGGCTCAGGGAAGCCGCTGAGCGCGCGAAGCGCGAACTCTCCTCCAGCCTCGAGACCGAGGTCAACCTGCCTTTCATCTGCGCCGAAGGCCGGGAGCCCAAGCACTTGATCGAGACCGTGACCCGCGAGCACATCTCGGAACTCGTCGAAGCACTGGTCGCACGCCTCGAGGAGCCGTGTCGAACGGCGCTGGCCGATGCCGGAGTCGAGGCCGACGCGCTCGATCACGTGATCCTGGTCGGCGGGATGACGCGGATGCCGCGCGTGATCGAAAAGGTGCAGGAGATCTTCGGGAAGCCCCCGCACACCGGCGTCAACCCCGATGAGGTCGTGGCCGTCGGAGCCGCGATCCAGGGCAGTGTCCTGGCCGGCGAGTCCGACAACGTGCTGCTGCTCGACGTGGTCCCGCTCTCGCTCGGCATCGAGACGCAGGGTGGCGTGATGACGCCCATCATGCCCCGCAACACCACGATTCCCACGCGCAAGGCCCAGGTCTTTTCCACGACCGAGGACAACCAGAATCTGGTCCGAGTTCACATCCTGCAGGGCGAACGCGAGATGGCGGTCGATAACCAGACCCTGGGGCGTTTCGAGTTGCTCGGAATTCCGCCCGCGCCCCGGGGCGTACCCCAGATCGAAGTCACTTGCGATATCGATGCTGACGGCATTCTCGACGTTTCGGCACGTGATCTCGGTACCGGACAACGCAAGGAAGTTCGCCTCGAAGCGGGGCGGGGTCTCGGAGACGCCGAGATCGAGCGCCTGGTTCAGGAGGCGGCCGGCTGCGCCCGGGTCGATGCCAGCCGGCGAGAGAACGCGGAACTTCGGAACTCGGGGGAGGCGTTGATCTACGCTGTCGAGCAGGCGATTGCCGAGTACGGGTCGGCGCTCTCGGAATCCGAACAGGCTGAGGTCCGCGAGGCGCTGGCCGGTGCACGCAAGGTGCTCGTGGGTGACGACGCCGCGGCGCTGCGCGGGACGCTCGAGGACCTGCAGGATCTTGCCTACAAGATGACGGAGGCCGTCTACGAGCGTTTGGACGAGGAGGCCGCTCCTGCCACGCAGGGCCCGGCAGGGGAGGCTACGAGCGAGGCGGATGCCGACGGAGAATATCTGGACGACTGAGGGTCGCGCTTCGCGGGGCGTGGCTCGGAGGCCGCCTGGCTGCCCCTGTCGAATGCACGCGGTACCGGGGCTGGCCGCCTAGGCCGCAGCCGCTCGTTTGCTAGCCTGTGCCCGGCTCCTGCTTCGATGGTGCCGGGTTTGACTCGGAGCAGTTGGGGCTTAGGAGACCTTCGTGCCGCGGGACTACTATGAGGTACTGGGGGTCTCCCGGGACGCCGGCCCCGACACGCTCAAGAAGGCGTACCGTCGGCTGGCGCACCAGTTTCATCCCGACAAGAATCCGGGCAACGACCGGGCCGAGGCCCGCTTCAAGGAGGCGTCCGAGGCCTATTCGGTGCTCTCCGACGCGGAGAAGCGCAGTACCTACGACCGCTTCGGGCACGACGGGCTCTCCGGGCAGGGCGGGGATCCCTTCCAGGGCTTCTCCGACCTGTTCAACGAGGTGTTCGGGGGCGGGGACCTGTTCGGCCGGGGCCGCCGTCGGGCCACCGGGCAGCGTGGGGCGGATCTGCGCTACGACCTCGAGATCGACTTCGATGTTGCCGCGCTCGGCGGCGAGCAGAGCATCCGGATCCCCAAGCACAAGGCGTGCGCGGACTGTGACGGCCGCGGGGGTGAGCGCGAACTCTGTGACCGCTGCGGCGGGCACGGCCAGATCATCCTGCAGCAGGGATTCTTCCGCGTCAGCCGGACCTGCGATCGTTGCCGGGGAAGTGGCCAGAGCCTCCGCCAGCCGTGCGATAGCTGCCGCGGGGAGGGTCGGATCGAAGCCGTACAGAGCATCTCGGTCCGGATTCCGGCTGGTGTCGACACCGGGCTCCGGCTCCGGCTCACGGGCGAGGGGGAGGCCGGCTTCGACGGCGGAACGCCGGGCGATCTGTACGTGGTGCTGTTCGTCCGCGAGCACCCGATCTTCCAGCGCGACGGCCCCGACCTCCACTGCGAGTTGCCGATTTCGATCGCTCAGGCGTCGCTTGGCGCCGAGCTCGAGGTCCCGACGCTCGAAGGCAAGGAAAAGGTCCGAATCCGGGCCGGTGCCCAATCGGGCGACGAAATCCGGCTTCGGGGACAGGGTCTCGAACGCCTGAACGCGGGGGGACGCGGCGACCTGATCGTGGATCTCTTCGTCGTGGTTCCGACCCGGCTGAGCGACGAGCAGCGCCAGCTGCTCGAACGCCTCGCCGAGATTTCCGGCGAAGAAGTGACGCCGCGCCGACGGAGCTTCCTCGGCAAAGTGCGCGACCTGTTGGACTGATGCGCCGACCGGTTCTCGCGTGGGTGTTCGTGGCGCTGCTGCTGGGATGTACAGAGGCCACGGTACTGCGCGGGGGTGTGCAGGTTCCCCTGAGCCAGGCCGAAGCGCTGGACTTTGCCGAAGCGGAGCGCGCCGCAGAGGGTCCCGACCTGGCGGCGGCGCGGGTTCGGCTGGAGCGCTATCGCCGGGACTTTCCGCGCAGTGCGCGGAGTGACACGGTGCTGTTTCTGCTCGCGGACGTGAACGAGCGTGCGGGCGATCTCGAAGGGGCAAGGGCGGCATGGCGCGAACTGATCGAGCGATATTCGCGCAGCCCGAGGGCTCCAGAAGCGCGCTACCGGCTGGCATGGAGTTGGCGCCAGGGAGGCCGGGTCGAGTTCGCGCGCCAGGTGTTGCGCGAGGCCGACTTTGCACGGGCATCGGAGGCGCTCCGAGCGCGCAGCTACCGCCTGCTTGCGGACCTGGCTCGGGATGACCGGGACTATCCCGATACGGTGCTTTGGCTGGCCTACGCGCGGCGCGAGGCGAGCACGTCCGAGGTGGCGCTGGGCCTCGATCTCGAACTCGCGGAACTCGTCGAGGAACGGCTCTTCGATCGCGAACTCGCCGAGGTCGTCGACGAGGTTCCGCCCGGCCCGGCGCGCGACCGGATCCTGCTCGAGTTGGCCGATCGTGCGCTGCGCCGCGGCGACGCGGATGCCGCCCTCGCGGCGCTCGAGAGGCTACCGCGAGCGCTGCGGCCTGCCGAGGCCGCGCGCCGCGAGCGCCTGCTCGCGCGCGCCCGGGTTGAACGCGAGACCGCGGGCCGCGTTCTCGGAGTGGCAGTGCCGCTGTCGGGCCGCTATCGCGACTACGGTGAGGCGGTCCTGCGGGGCCTGGCGCTGGGGCTTGAGCCGTTCGGGGACCCCCCGGGTCCCTACCTCATTCACATCCGGGATACCGCCGGCGACCCGGAGCGGGCCGCGATGGCCGTGCGCGAGCTCGCCTCGCTCGGGGTATCGGCGATCATCGGGCCGCTCCGTTCTCCCGCGGCCGCGGCTGCGGCACCGCTCGCGTACGACTACCGCATTCCGCTTCTGACCCTGGCCCGGCAGGATACGCTTCCGTTCCTGGGACAGAGCGTGTTCCGGCTCGGCCTCACGGCTGCGGACCAGGCGCGGGTGCTCGTGGAGTATGCGATGGAGGTGCGCGGACAGCGGACCTTCGCCGTGCTCTATCCGGGCGACGCGTACGGCAGGGAATTCAAGAACGTGTTCTGGGACGAGGTCGAGGCGCGTGGAGGCGAGATCGTCGGGGTGGAGAGTTACCCTCCCGACGCCGTCGATCACCAGGAGCCGATCCGTCGCCTGGTCGGCCTCTACTACGTGACTCCAGAAGAAGCGGAACTGATCCAGGAACGGGATCGGCTCGCGCGGCGCCCGCTCGAAAATTCCGAACGCCTCGACGACCCCAACCTGGCCGACTTGCCCCCGCACGTGGATTTCGATGCGCTGTTCATCCCCGACGCGGCCCCGCAGGTTGGACTGATCCTGCCCCAACTCCGCTACTACGACGTTCGCGACGTCCTGCTGTTAGGCCCGAGCGGTTGGAACGACCCGCGGCTTCTCGAGATCGCCGGATCGGACGCCCGCGGTGCCGTGTTCACGGATGTCTTCTTCTCGCGAAGCCGCTACCCGGCGGTCCAGGAGTTCGTGGGAAGCTACTACGACGCATTCGGGACCGAACCGGAGCGCCTCGCGGCACAGGCCTACGACATCGCACTCCTGCTTCGCGAATTACTGGAGGATGCTCGCGCCGAATCCCCGGAGGAACTTCGTGTTGCACTGGCCGGGACGCAGAGCTTCGCGGGAGTGTCGGGTGTGACTTCGCTCGAAGAGGGAGGTGGGACCAAGCGGGCGCTCTACCTGCTGACGGTCAGGGGCAACGAAATCACCGAGATCGAGCCGCTGCCCTGAACCCGCCCTTGCAGGAGCGGGAACTCGAGGCCTTCCCCCCTTCCTCGACGGGGCCCCACACCCGGTCAAGTTCGCATCCACGACCGTCGATCCATCTCGTGGAACCCGAAGGCGTTCCGGCTCGGGAATTGAAGCTTCGCGAGCCCAGTCAGCATCGAGACGGGACGGGTCAGATCTTGGACAACGAAGCTCCTTGCGCTCGATTCATGGTTCCGGAGACGCTGCCACTGTTGCCGATCCGCGACGCGGTGGTCTTCCCGTCGATGGTCCTACCGCTTTTCGTCTCGAGAGACGCATCCATCAAGGCGCTCGAAGCCGCGCTTGCGGACGGTCGCCTGGTGGCGTTGGCGACGCAGCGCGATCCGGATGTCGAAGATCCGGGCCCCGACGACCTCTATGCCGTAGGCACGCTGGGAATGTTGATGCGTCTCATGCACCTGCCGGACGGCCGCGTGAAGGTGCTGATTCAGGGGCTCTCCAAGGTCCGCCTGCGCCACTTCCTTCACACCGAGCCCTACATCGAGGTCGAGGTGGAAGCGATCGAGGCCGATCCGGTGGAGGCCGAGCCGAACTCCTGGACGGTGGAGATCGAGGCGCTGTTTCGCTCGGTTCGCGACAAGCTCGAGTTGCTGCTCCCGCTGCGTCAGGTGCCCGCCGAGGTTGCGTCGATTGCGTCCCACGTCGACGAACCGGGCCGGCTGGCCGATCTGGTGGCCTCGAACCTCGGATTGAGAACGGAGGAGGCACAGTCGCTCCTCGAGATCGAAGATCCAATCCGGCGGCTGCGAAAGATCGACGCCGTACTCTCCCGCGAGTTGGAGGTGTCTTCGGTACAGGCGGAAATCCAGAGCACCGCACGCGACGAGTTGATGCGGAGCCAGCGCGATCACTTCCTGCGCGAGCAGTTGCGAGCGATCCGCTCGGAACTCGGGGAGAGCGAGGAGAAGAATCCCGAGGTCGAGGAACTCCGCTCTCGTATCGAGACGGCCGGGATGAACGCCGAAGCCCGGGCCGAGGCCGAGCGTCAGTTCGAACGCCTCACCCGGATGCACCCCGACTCCTCGGAGGGCTCGATCGTGCGCTCGTATCTCGAGTGGATGGCGGATCTGCCCTGGGAGGCTGCGACCGAGGACAACCTCGATCTCTCGCGCGCGCGCGAGGTACTCGAGCACGACCACGCCTATCTCGACCGCGTCAAGGAGCGGATCCTCGAGTATCTGGCCGCGCACAAGCTCCGCGGCGGCGGTGTCTCCAAGGGGCCGATCCTGTGTCTGGTAGGCCCGCCCGGCGTGGGCAAGACCTCGCTCGGGCAGTCGATCGCGCGTGCGATGGGGCGCAACTTCGTGCGCATGTCGCTCGGCGGTATCCGGGACGAAGCCGAGATCCGTGGCCATCGTCGTACCTACGTGGGGGCGCTCCCGGGGCGCATCCTTCACGGCATGCGGCAGGCCGGAAGCGCAAACCCGGTCTTCCTGCTCGACGAACTCGACAAGCTCGGTGCCGACCAGCGCGGCGATCCCGCATCCGCCATGCTCGAGGTACTCGATCCCGAACAGAACTCGAACTTCCGCGATCACTACCTGAACGTGCCCTACGATCTCTCGAAGGTGCTGTTCATCGCGACCGCCAACCTGGTCGATTCGATTCCGCGTGCGCTTCTCGATCGCACTGAAGTAATCCGAATTCCGGGTTACACGCACGAGGAAAAGGAGCAGATCGCGCGGCGCTTCCTGCTGGCCCGGCAACTCGAAGAGGCCGGGGTAGGGGCGTCTCAGCTCACGATCTCGGGCGGTGCGATCCGCGAGACGGTTTGCCGTTACACGCAGGAAGCCGGTGTTCGAAGCCTCGAGCGCGAACTGGGGCGCATGATTCGCAAGGGCGCGCTGCAGTTAGCAGAGGGCGAGTGTACGAAGATCTCGATCTCTCGCCGGAACCTGCGCCGATTCCTGGGGCCGGCCCCAGTTCCTGACGGGGCGATTCCGCATTCCGGGGAGGTCGGAGTTGCGATTGGGCTTGCCTGGACCGAGGCCGGCGGCGAGACGCTGGTCGTCGAGGCATCGCTGCTTCGCGGCCGCGGCCTCACGCTGACCGGTCATCTCGGGGCGGTGATGAAGGAATCGGGACAGGCGGCGCTCTCCTACGTGCGCACCCGGGCGCCTGACCTGGGCCTTTCCGATTCCCTGAACCGCAGCGAGGTCCACCTTCACGTGCCTGCCGGGGCGACTCCCAAAGATGGGCCTTCCGCCGGTGTCACGATGGCGACCGCGTTGTTCTCGGCGCTCTCCGGGATTCCGGCCCGCACCGACGTGGCAATGACCGGCGAGATCACGCTGCGCGGCCGGGTGCTCCCGGTCGGAGGGGTGCGCGAGAAGGCGTTGGCGGCGTATCGGCGCGGGATTCGAACCGTGATCCTCCCCGAGGCGAACAGGCACGACCTCGAAGAAGTCCCGCCCGAACTCACTCGCCAGATGGAATTTCACTTCGTGACGCGCATGGACCAGGTCCTCCAGCTGGCGCTCACGAAGCCGCTCAGCCCGCGCCGGCCCGCACGCCCCGGGCGCGTGCGCGCGGTTCGCGTTTCCTCCTAGCCGAAGCGACGGCTAATCTCTGTACGTGGCCGCCAGGCTGGACCTTCGAGCGCTTGGAGAGTTCGGGCTGATCGAGGCGATCCGGCGCCGCGCCGGGGACGCCGGGCGCGCCTGGCGCGCCTCGATCGGCGACGACGGTGCTGTACTGCGCGCGCGAGAGGGCCGGGAACTCGTGCTCACGGCCGACGCACTCGTCGAGGACGTGCACTTTCGCTGGCGCACGACCGATGCGCGTTCTCTAGGACGCAAGGCGCTGGCCGTCAATCTGTCGGATCTCGGCGCGATGGGGGCCACCCCGCTCGGCTTCCTGCTCACCCTTTGCCTGCCCGGGGATCCCCGCGCAGTTTCAGCGCGGCAGTTGGACGGGGTGCTCGGCGGGATGCTTGCGGAAGCGAAGGCCGCCGGCTGCCCCCTGGTCGGAGGCGATACGGTTCGCGCACCCTGCTGGAGTCTTCAGTTGACGGCGGTGGGCGACGTACCCCGAGGACGCGCCCTCACACGAGCGGGCGCGCGTCCCGGGGATCGGCTGCTCGTGACCGGCTCACTCGGGGGGGCAGCGCTGGGCCTCCGGTTGCTCGAGGCGGGCCGACCGCTCGCGGGGCTGCTCGGCGGCTTTGCGCGCCGGCAGATTCTGCCGCGTCCACCGTGGAGGCTGGGCGCGCGTCTGGTACGCGCGCGACTCGCGACGGCCGCGATCGATCTCTCCGATGGTTTCGCGCGCGACCTCGAGCACCTGACCCGCCAGAGCCGGGTCGCGGCCGAGGTCCAGGTCGAGGCACTCCCGCTCGCACGTGGCCTCCGCGCTGCCTGTCCGGAACTCGGTTTGGATCCGCTCCAGGCCGCGCTTCACGGGGGCGAGGACTACGAACTGCTGTTCTGTGTCCCGCACGGGGCGCCATCCGCCCGGGCGCTCTCAGCTCGTCTGGGGGTTCGCCTGAGCGAGGTCGGGGTGATCCGCCGAGGGCGGGGCGTTCACTTCCTGCGGGAAGGCAGGCCCGCCGGCATCCCTGTCGGCGGCTACGACCACTTCAAGCCATCAGCCAGCTGATCCGAAGAAGAATCGGGTCCCATCGTGCCGCGTACTGCGGCCGGGAGCCCAATGCTTGGGGGAACTGGACGAAGTGACGGCCAGGGTGGATCGCAAGCTAGCAACGCGTCTGGGGTTCGTGGCTGCCACTGTGGTGGCGGTCGTGTCGTTCCTGCTCGTCCAGGGGCTCTTCCGGGCAGAGGTCCCGCTCTGGGCCGCAGTGCTCGGAGCATGTACGGCGCTTTTCTGCCTGGTCTGGGCGGTGGCCGGCTCCAGACGTGGCCGTGCCCTCGCGCTCGCCAGGCGCAGACTCGAAGAGCGGGTGGCAGAACTCTCTCGGCTGGTGGCCGAACTGGGAGCTACGAATCAGCAACTCGAAGATGGCATCCATGGCCTGGAACGGGAGCAGGACCCGGGAAGCGAGCTGGCCGAGGTCCAGGCTCGGACCAGCCGGATCGCGGACGCGATCCGCTTGGCCGTCGATACTGCGGCCGAGTTCGAGTACGCAGTTTCGGAACTGGACCGCTCCGGCGACCGCTGTATCGAGGGTTCCGAAGAGATTCGACGGCGCACCCAGGGGCTGTCGGAGCGCGTGGAGGCAGCCGGCGTCGGATCCAGTCGCTTCGATGAAAAGCTCCGGTCACTACACGAAGTCACGGAGATGATGACGGGTGTCGCTGAGAAGACGCACCTGCTCTCGCTGAACGCATCGATCGAAGCAGCACGAGCCGGGGACGCGGGCCGTGGCTTTGCGGTGGTCGCTGAAGAGATCGGAAAGCTGGCCGAGCGCGCGGGGGCCTCCGCAGACCGAATCGAGGCGCTCTTTCGGGAACTCGCCACGGAATCGTCCGCGGTCTCCGCAATGCTCGGGGAACTCGGGCTCGAGGCCGGTGCCTGCAGCGGGGGCGTCGATCAACTGCGCGCCTCGCTCGATGAACTGCGCTCCCGGGCGCACACGGCCGTACAGCGCGCGGGGCCGCTTTCGGGCGAAGGACCGTTCCAGGAGGCACAGCCGCTGCTGGACGAGGTTGTTGCGCGGGCGAGCCGGTCTGCAGATGGTTCGAAGGCCGTCGACTTGTTGCTTTCGCAGTTCGAACAGGAGCAGCGCCAGATCGAGCGCATCGGTCGAGAGTGTGACGCGCTGGTTCGGCTCGCGGCCGAACCGGATCCGGCTGGCTCCGGGAACCCGGACCCTTGAGGGGGCCCGCGGAGGACCCGGCGGCGTGGCTCTGGTTCCGGGTTGGGGGCGGGAACTTCGCGATTCCGCTCGCCGCGGTCGCAGAGGTGACGGCGGCAACGACGCCGAGCCTGATTCCGCTGGTCCCGCGCTCGGTCGGAGGCATCTTGAACCTGCGAGGCGAGCCGCTCCCGGCGCTCGTCGGGGGCGCGCTGTTCGGAACAGGGGACCTCTCGCTCGGAGATTTTCTGCTGGTCCTCGAGCACGAGCAGCGCAGAGTCGGTGTTCTGGTGAGCGAGGTCCGGGGGATCGAGGGCGTTCGCCGCTCGGCACCTCCAGAGGACGCCCCCGCGGGCCCGCCTTTCGTCGAGTGGATCGTCTGCAACCGAGAAACGCTCGGATTGATCGAGCCTGAGGGATTGTTCGATGCGGTGACGGCGCTGCTTTTGGCGTCGGTCGCTCGCGACACACAGGGAGATGGGTCATGCCAGCACGGATTCTGATCGTCGACGACGCACTGCTGATTCGCGAGATGCTGCGCGACATCCTCACGGAGGCGGGCTTCGACGTCGTAGGAGAAGCTCGCGACGGGATCGAAGCAGTCGAGCGGTTTCGCGAACTGGAACCGGACCTGGTCGTGCTCGATATCGTGATGCCGCGTAGGAGTGGCGTGGAGGCGCTGTGCGACCTGATCGCGGTCCGGCCGAACGTGCGCGTCGTCATGTGCAGCGCGCTGGGGCAGGAAGCCCTGATCCAGGAGGCGCTCTCCGCCGGCGCCCTGAGCTTCATCGTCAAGCCGTTTTCGGCTGAAGACGTGACCACTGCGATCCGCGGGGCGATGCGGGAGAAGCCGCGGGACTGAGCCTGCCGTGGACCTTACTCGCTACAAGGAACTCTTCATCGAGCAGGCGCAGAACCACCTCGAAGAGATGGGGTC
>JAYZEO010000072.1:0-14289 GCA_036337215.1 Myxococcota bacterium
CGAGTCCGTGGATCTCGGCCAGCGCCGTCATCGCCTGACGCGCCATGTCCTGGCGGATCGCGGCATCGAGTTCGGCGACAAAGCCGGTGCCCGCTATGCCGACGACCTCGCCCTCGAGCTTGGGCACCACGAAGTAGGGACGCTCGAACCAGCGCAGGTCGTCTCCCGACCACTTCAGCGTACAGTGGGGGACCCGGGTGCCCTCGAGCGCCCGCAACACCGCAGCCTGGCGTAGTACGTCCGCCGTGCCCTTCCAACGCACCTTGGGGGGCGGCAAGCGCAGGTACCAGGACTCCTCTCGCCCACGGCTCCGGACCGTGAAACCATACGAGAAGCCCGCGTGTCCGGGCATGCGGTGGACGCCCTCGACCTCGGCCTGCGGATCGTCGTACATCGCACGGCTGAACGGGATCAGCCGTTCTCCAAGTTCCTCGAGTTCCATCTCGCTCCCCGGTCCCGCGTTCCGATTTCGCTCCCCGGACGAAAGCCCGGCGCCGGTTCGTCCGCCGCGCGATTATACTCGCGGCATGCCGGCGCCCATCTCTGTCCAGCTCTACAGTCTGCGCGAAGAGGCAGAGCAGGATTTTCCCGCCGTGATCGCGCGAGTTGGCGAGATCGGCTTCGAGGGCGTCGAGCCAGCCGGGTTCCACGGTCTGAGTCCCCACGAATTCCGCCGGAAGGTCGAGGCGGCTGGCATGGTGGTCAGCAGCGCACACGCACCACTCCCGCTGGGGGCGGAAGCCAACCGGATTCTGGACGCACAGCAGGCCCTGGGGCACGAACACTTCATCGTCCCGTTCCTGCCACCGGAGCGCTTCGGCACGCGGGACGAGATCCTGCGCGTCGCGGAAGAGCTGAACCGTGCACACCCCGCGGTCTCGGCTCGCGGCATGCGCCTCGGCTACCACAACCACTGGTGGGAATTCAGCCAGCAGATCGACGGCCGAAGCGCACACGAACTGCTCTTCGAAGCCCTCGCACCCGAGATCTTTGCCGAGGTCGACACCTACTGGGCGCGCGTGGGGGGCCGCGACCCCGCGCAGGTGGTCGCCGAACTCGGCAGCCGCGCGCGGCTGCTGCACCTGAAGGACGGGCCCGCAGACGGGCCCAAGTCCGCGATGACGGCGGTCGGCTCGGGAACGCTGGACGTGCCCGCGATCGCGCTCGCGAATGCGGAGGTCGCGTGGCAGGTGGTGGAACTCGACCGCTGTGACGGCGACATGTTCGAGGCGATCGAGCAGAGCTATCGCTACCTGACGGGCCAGGGACTCGCACGGGGCCGCGTGTGAACCGGATCGGACTGGTCGGCTGCGGCGTGATCAGCCAGGCTTACGCTCGCAAGCTCGTGGCCCTCGAGGGGATCGAACTCGCGGCCTGCGCCGACCTCGAGCGGGAGCGCGCGGAGGCGCTGGCCAAGGAGCACGGGATTCCGCGGGTGCTCGAAACCAACGAACTGATCGCGTCCGACGAGGTCGACGTGGTCTTGAACCTGACGATCCCGGCCGCGCACGCCGATGTGAGTGCGCCCGCAATCGAAGCGGGAAAGTCCGTCTACAGCGAGAAGCCGCTCGCGACCACGCTCGAACAGGGACGCCGCCTGGTCGCCGAAGCGACCGCGCGCGGCGTCCGCCTGGGCTGTGCACCCGACACCTTCCTGGGTGCCGGACTGCAGAGCTGCCGCGCACTGATCGATGCGGGCGCGATCGGCGACCCCGTCGCGGCGACCGCGTTCATGCTCTCGCCGGGGCCCGAGCGCTGGCACCCGGGACCCGAGATCTTCTACCGGCGCGGTGCCGGACCGCTCTTCGACATCGGCCCATACTATTTAACTGCGCTGGTCTCGCTGCTCGGACCGATTCGGCGCGTGTCGGGCTCGGCCCGGATCACGCACGGCGAGCGCGAGATCAAGAGTGAGCCCTTGCAGGGGACGATGATGCAGGTCGAGGTTCCCACCCACGTGAGCGCGAGCCTCGAGTTCGCTGGGGGTCCGATTGCGACGTTGGTCACGAGCTTCGACGTGCAGGCTTCGCGCCACCGAAACATCGAGATCTACGGAACCGAAGCGACCCTCTGCGTACCCGACCCGAACACCTTCGGTGGACCGGTCCAGATCCGGCGTCTCGAGGACGAGAGCTGGAGCGACCTCCCGCTGACGCACGCAAACGAGCGCCAGAGCCGTGGGCGCGGCCTCGCCGAGATGCTGAACGCGATCGAGACCGGGCGCGCACATCGGGCCTCGGGCGATCTCGCGCTGCACGTGCTCGACGGGATGGAGCAGATTCTCGAAGCGTCTCGCGCGGGGCGGCAACTGGAACTCACGACCGCGTGCGAACGCCCCGAGGCACTCGCAGCCGGGCTCGCCGACGACCGCTTCGATCCCTGAGAGAGGAGAAAGATGCCGGCCCTGCGCTACGGAATCATTGGCGGCGGTTTCATCACCGGATTCCACCTTCGCGCGCTGGAACAGGTACGCGGCGTCGAGGTCGCGGGGTTGGTCTCGCGCAGCGCGCCCGAGGCACTGGCAGCCCAGGTGCGCGAACGTGGACTCGGTTCGGGCCAGATCTATCCGAGCATCGCGGAGATGGTCCCGAACGTGGACGTGGTCGCGATCTTCGGTCCGAACTTCGCGCGGCTCGAACACGTGGAAGAGATCGGAGACGCGGTTCGCAAGGGCGCGGCGCTTCGCGGGTTGATCTGCGAGAAGCCGCTCGGCCGAAACCTCGCCGAAGCACGCCGCATGCTCGAGGTCGCGAGCGAGATCGGCGCCCCGACCGCGTACTTCGAGAACCAGGTACACATGGGAGCGCTACGCGCGAGCCGCCAGCAACTGAAACGCGTGATCGAAGCGATGGGCCCGCCGACGCTGGCGCGCTCGGGCGAGGAGCACGCGGGCCCCCACAACGCCTGGTTCTGGAACCCGACCGAGCAGGGCGGCGGCGTGCTCTCCGACATGGGCTGCCACTGCCTCGCGCTCGGGTGGGCCGCACTGACGCCGCCCGGAAAGCCGATGCGCTTTCTCGAGCCCGAGTCGGTCTCAGCCGACCTGGCACTGCTCAAGTGGGGCCAGCCGCGCTGGCGACAGGAACTCTTGGACCGCTTCGGCATCGACTACGCCGAGATCCCGGCCGAGGACTTCGCGACCGGCATGGTCACGTATCGAAACCCCGAAACCCGCGCACTCGCGAAAGCACAGTTCACGGTCTCGTGGATGTACGACAAGCAGGGCCTGCGGCTGAGCCTCGATACGCTCGGTCCGGGTTACGCGATCGAGGCCAACTCGCTGCGCTCCTCGCTCGAGATCTTCATCGCCGACTCGGCCGCCGCCGCGATCTCGGACGCGGAACTCGCGCTCGAGAAATCCACCGCGAACCAGGGACTGCTCGCGGTGCAGCCGAACGAGGCCGACCTCTACGGTTACACGGACGAGAACCGCGACGCCGTCGATGCCTTCTCGCGGACCGGTGTGCCCCTCCTCGACTGGGAGTACGGCGTCGAGATCGTTCGGCTCACGATGGCGGCGTATCTCTCTGCCGAGCGACGCGCCACTGTCGACCTCACGGACCCCGCCACGAACCGCGCACTCGAGCACTTCCGTCCCCTGATCCAGCAGGGCCGCGGCCGAGAAGTCCTCGAGATCAGCTGAGCACGCGACGCGGTTCGTGCGGCGGGAGGGCCCTTGCTGGCGATCGAGCAGCACGAGAAGCTACGAGCGCTCGTTTCAGGCCCTTACGGGCGGAGCGTTCGTTTGTAGGCCGCGTAGCTGCGCCGAGAGACCCGGGCCGACCACAGAGTTCCCCACGTTAGGGTAGAATTCCCCCTGGGTCGGGCCGACCGTGAAGTTAGAGGGATAAGAGAAGTACCAGAGTCTTGCGGCCCTGGTGCAGGCTCCGCTCACGCGGCTTCCGACCGATCATGGGCCGACGGGACAGTGGGGCTGGATGGGCAAACGTCTGGTATTGAACTTTCACGGCATCGGCGAGCCGCACGACTGGGTCGACCAGTCCGAACGAAGATACTGGTGCACCGAGCGCAACTTTCTTTCCATCCTCGACACCGTCCCGCAAGCATCCGAGGAACTTCGGATCCCGATCGATCTCACCTTCGATGATGGAAATGTCAGCGACATCGAGGTCGCCGCGCCGGCGCTCCAGGAGCGAGGCATGAGCGCCGTGTTTTTCGTGTGCGCCGGCCGGATCGGGAAGCCGGGCTATCTCGACGCATCCCAGATGCAGGATCTCGCCGGCGCCGGAATGACGATCGGCAGCCATGGCTGGGATCACGTGGACTGGCGCAGGCTCACCGACAACGATGCGCTTCACCGCGAAGTCTACCAGGCCCGCGACTTCATCGAGGATACGGTTGCGCAGCCGGTCGAGTCGGTCGCCATCCCGTTTGGAAGTTATGACCACCGGGTCTGGAAGACGGCGACGAAAGCGTTCTCGGCGGTGTACACCAGCGATGGCGGCCTGGCACCGCGGTCCAGGGGAACAGTGCCGAGAGCTTCCTACACGGCAGACGGAGACTCCAATAGCCTGCCCGGACTGGCTGCCCGCGGGCCACTTCTCAGGAGCTGCCGAAGAGCCCTAGCCATGGCCTACAAGCGACATCGCAGCCCGCAACGCGCAGCTCTTCCGACAACCGCCCGAAGCAGCTCTTTCGCTTGATTGCGACCCGGGGGTCGCGGCACGAGAGCCCGCCTATTCCCCCGATCCTCGCAGGGATCCCGGTTCAGTGCCGGACCGGGGGAGGTTTTGCGAGCAGCAGGATGACGTACTTGTCCCGGTTGAGGACGAGCATCGCATGTAGCCGGTCGTGCGTGGCGATCGCCAGGAGTCCGACCTTCGGCGAGTAGATCCGAATATCGGAGTCGTTCATCGTTGCCGGGCCGAGCTTTCCCTGGTAGTCCGTCCGGATCACGACACCGTCAAAGGCACCAGCCGGCGTGTGCAACCGGTAGCTTCCCTTGTTGGTGTAGGTCGTGCGGATCCGGCCCTTGTACTTCGTCTTCTCGAAATTGCTCGCCGGGTGGACCTGCACCTGCATCTCGTAGCTCTTCGATGCGCCCGCGACGACCCCACGCAGCAGCATCGGCTCGGGCGGCAGGTAGCTAGATGCGAACGTGCCATCGCCGAGTACGATCATCGGAGAACGCAGCCCTTCTTCCCCGGCGACGACGTATTGCGTGATGACACCCGGGGCCCGGATCGCCCAGAGCGGAGCATCCGCGGGTTTCTTTGCGCCCGGAATTTGCGTCTCGCTTCTCACCGAGACCGGAACCAACTGCCCCTTCTTCGGACCTTCGATCATGACGAACCGGGAAATCCGCGACTGGGTCACGGCCTCGATCAGTGCCGCAGGATCGATCGCCGCGATCGGCGCTCCCAGCACGTCGGGGCCCAGGCGGCCCAGGAGTTCCCGGTCGGCGTCGTTCAGGAGATTCGGAGAGTCGGCCCAGGCGGTGGTGCTCGTAGCGAGCAGAAGGCCCGCCGTGACGCACGCGAGCGCAAAGGAACCGGTGCGCAATCTGAACATGGGTTCGGTCTTCGCTCCCGGCCGGAATCCTAGCATCACCGTGGCCGAGGAAGTCGCCAGCATCCGCCACGAATCTACGAAGAGGCATGAACCCGCACATTTCGCGCGATCGGGCACACGCTACCGCTCTTCGTAATGGCGAAGACATCGACGGATCCCGGTACGCCTCGCACGTATCCTCGGAACGAAGCACGAACCCTACCCCGCCAGTTCAGCGGATCGAAGTTTCGCCCGAGGGTCCTCGCCAGCCCCACGATCGTTCCGTCCGGGCTCGCCACGAGCAATACGTCCTCGAGTTCCGAGCCGGGGGTGGCCGCCACCCAGCCGCGGACCTGAGCGCTCCTCCGCTGTCGTCCCGGTTTTCGCTTCAACTCCCGAACCGGTCTTCTGACTGCGCCGCGACAACGAGCTTCGTCCACTGCGGGGTAAACATCGTTCAGGGACCGGCTGAGTAGCTCGTGATAACCGTGCGCGAAGACGCCCAGTCTTTTCTCCTCGAGAAAGACTCGATGAGAAGCGACGCTGTTTCTCCTGTGCCTGTGGTCCGAGAAGGGGAGTACAACGCGATAGTGAACTTTGCTTTCGACGCCCATCAGGACCGCCGTATTGGCAGTTCGCATCTTTTGCACGAATCGAGTCATTTTCGAGGTGGATTCAAGGTGGGCGGGGAAGATGATTCCGGCGAGCCAGAGCGTCGCAATCAGCATTACACCACTGCTCGCCAGATGCTGATTCGCGCGCGAGCGGCGAAAGGCCAATACGCCCAGCAGCACCACGCTCAACCAGAAAAGAAGGACGACGGTCTGGTAGCGGGGCGAGTCCCAGACCCACTGCACCCGGCCGACAGCGATCATGGCAACGCTCCCCCAGGAGAAGACCATGAGACCGAGCAGCAGACATTCGCCGGGCAGAGCGGGCGTACGGCGCATTAGCAGACGCAGGACCAGCACACCTGCCGCAAGGGTTCCCAGGGCGGCGACCAGCAGGCCGGCCGTTTCGTGATTCCAGGTAAGCGGGGATCCGAGACAATTTAGCACCCACGGGATGATCTCGTCGGCCCGCTCGATAAGCTTGGTGTGCTGGCCCTGCGGGAGACTGAAGAGTTGAATCGAGATGACACCGGCGATCGCCGAGCCTGCCTGGAAGCGTCCAGGCAAGCGCATCACAAAGCCGATCAAGAGCAGGCTCGGCCAGATCAACAGACCGTTGGCCATCGAGTAGCTGGCAATCCAGGTCATCACGACCGTTCCCACCCACCAACTCCAAGCCCTGACCGGAAGGCCCTGTTGATTCGAGGCGTTCGCGCGTATGAGGCATGCGAACGCGGCGATCATCCCAGTCGCACAGAGGTACCAAGCGACATTCCAAGGGCGTACGAAGTTCGGAAACTGCGTGGCGGACAGATTGAGAGCCAGAATCAGCCCAACGGAAAAGACGAGTTCTGTTCGCGTTAGGCGGTTTCTCTTGTTCTGCACAGCTCGCAGCAATACCGCGACAAGGATCAGGTGAGCGATCACGCCCACGCTCATCAAGAAGAGGTTCGTGCCCTGAAAGAACGAATATTCCGCCAGGAAGAAGAGCCGAGGAACGACGATTCGATGCGCGCCGCCGTGCGGGCTGAGGAGGAGCGGCATCAGGCTCTCGCCCCGATCGAACGCTTGGAGCAACGGCATGAACTGCCAGAAGTCCTTGATCGGTCCAAGGATCTGGCTCTCGGAGGTCGCGACGAGGGATGATGTGAAGATCGCGAGCCCGATCACGAGGCAAACTCCGGCTGCTAGGTTCGAAACAACCTTCGCGGCCATTCGCCCGGCTCGTAGATAGCCTCGCGTGGGAGTCTCTTGCCCACCCATGGAGTTACTGTAGCTGCTGTCGGGGCCCCACGCGGGCCTGACAGAGGGCGCGGGTAGGGTCGTAGAGCCATCGCCGCGGCCAACTCCGATCGGTATATTCGTGGGCTGAGGGAGCACCCGGCCATGAAGCATCCCGAAGAGATCCCGGCCAAGCGCGACGCGCGGCGGGTCCTCGCGATCGCGCTTCTCCTGTACGGGATCGCCGTGGCCTGCTCGGAGCCCGCCCGTCGCTTTCCAGCCCAGGGCATCGTGCGCGGCGTCGACGCCGACGCGGGCCAAGTACTGATTGCGCACGATCACATCGAGGGCCTGATGGAGGCGATGACGATGAGCTTCGACGCGGTCGACCCGGCCGCGCTAGAGGACCTGGCCTCGGGGCAGATCGTCGACTTCGTCGTGATATTTGATGGTCAGAGCTACCGCGTCGACGAGATTGTGGTGACGCACGATGCGTTCGGGACCGCCACTGCGTCCGGCTTCGAGGCACTGGCCGACGTCGGAGAGCGAGCTCCCGCATTCGAGCTCACCGATCAGGATGGGCGGACGGTATCGCTCAGCTCGCTGCGCGGCGGACCGGTGCTCCTCGACTTCGTCTATACGACCTGTCCGGGTCCGTGCCCGATCCTGACCTCGAAGCACGTATCCCTCCAGCGCCGCCTTCCACCCGTGCTGCGCCAACACGCACGCTTCGTCTCGATCTCGCTCGATCCCGAGCGGGACACACCCGACGCGCTGCGCTCCTACGCCGAGGCCCGCGGCGCGGACCTCGCGGGCTGGTCGTTCCTCACCGGGACTCCCGATACGGTCCACTCAGTATTGAGCGGCTACGGGGTCGGCAGCGTGCGCGGCGACGGCGGAGAGATCGACCACGTCGTAGCGACGTTCCTGATCGACGCAGAGGGCCGCATTGCGCACCGTTACCTCGGGCTAGAGCACGACCTCGACCAGTTCCTCGCGGACCTCGAGAGACTCCGCTCCGACTGAGCACAGGGAAGCAAGAATCGTACGCCGCCGCTCCGCTTGCGACACTACGACACCGAACGTAGGCTGTGGAGATGAAGAACGGCGGGCCCGCCTCCGCGACCGTGGCCGTGCTTCTGCTCGCCTGTGAACCGCGCGTGACCTTCTCGGAACACATCGCGCCGATCCTTCAGGCGAAGTGCGAGTCCTGCCACCGACCCGGTCAGATGGCGCCGATGTCCCTACGCAGCTACGCGGAAACGCGCCCGCTCGCGCCGGTGATTCGAGCCTCGGTCGCCATAGGGAACATGCCGCCCTTCTACGCAGATGGCCCACCCGGGTACTACAAGAACGATATCCGACTGACGGATCGGGAAAAGAAACTGATCATCGAATGGGCAGATTCCGGCGCGCCCGAGGGCGATCCCGATCTCCTCCCAAGCCCCGTCGAATGGGACGATTCCGAGTGGCCCTTCGGGGAGCCGGACCTGGTTCTGCACTTCCCGGCCCACTCCCCGCCGGCGGATAATAGGGAGCACTGGATCACCTTCTTCGCGGACCAGGCATTCCCGGAAAACATCTGGGCTCGGGCGATTCACCTGAAGACCAGTTCGAGGAAGACGGTCCATCATTCTACGCTGTTCACGGTCGGCCCGAGATCGAAGATCCCCAAAAACCGAAAGACGCGCAGACACGTCGCCCCGGCGCCTGGTCTATTTACCTGGTTCCCCGGGCTGGTCATCGATCCTCTCCCGGAGGGGCAGGCGATCGAACTGAGATCGCCGAGACGAATCGCAGCTAGAACCCACTTCGCCCCGACGAACAAGCACCGAACCGAGCAGATGGAGGTCGGAATCTACTTCGCGACGGGTGTCGTCGACCGGGTGCAGAAGAAGCTGACTTGGCAATTCATAAAGCAGCTCAAGATCCCCCCCGGAGCCAGCGACTTCACGCTCAGCGGCACGCGGGGCTTCACCGAAGCAGCCGAAATCACCCACTTCAAGGTGCACATGCACCTGCGGGGCAAGTCGAGCCGGATCATCCTGCATTATCCTGACGGATCCAAGAAAACGGTCTTCGACCTCCCCCGCTACCGCTTCAACTGGCAGCGGTACTACTACCTGGCCGAGCCGCTGCTCGTGCCGAAGGGAACGGTCGCAGAGTTCGTCGGCGTGTGGGACAACAGTGCAGCCAATCCCTCAAATCCGAATCCCAGAGCATGGTGCAGTTGGGGCAGGCGCACCACCGACGAGATGTTCGGCGCGGCGATCTTCTACACTCCGCAGAACAAACTGTTGAAGCCCCTGCACATCGAGAACGGCCGCGCGGTCGAGAAGGCTCCGCCGGAAGTTCTCGAAATGCCTTTGGGCTAATGGATTTACCGGGGAACTCCGGCCCGCCCGTGCAGACGCGAAACGCCGGTTGCCGCCGGATGCGGCGACTGCGATTTCGGGCGGGCGACGCTCGGTTCGCGGCCCGCCGTAGCGGGGCTACCCTGACCGGGAGGGATCCCGGATCCCCAGAAAGCTCGCCCCGCGTTCGTCGCGGACCGCGGGGACCGGGAGCGAGGTCAACCACCGCGATCGCATGAGTCCGAACCAGACACGAAGCCGCGGAAGTGGCGGCGCCCTCCGCGCGGAAGGCAGGTCGGCCCTACGCCTGCTGGCACTCGGAAGCAGCAACTGGATTCCAGTGGCCGCGCAGGCGGGCTCGCTGTTGGTCGTGACTCCGGTGCTGCTCTCCTATCTCGGGAACAAGGGCTTTGGGATCTGGTCCCTCGTGAACTCGCTGATCGGCTTCTACGGCCTGCTGCGTCTCGGCATCGGAAGCGGGATCCTGCGCTACGTGCCCTTCTACCTGCAGCGGTCCGACTCGCTGAGTGCGAGCAAGATCGTCAGCAGCGGCCTCGCCGCCTTCGGCTTTATCGCGCTCCTGATCGTCGGGATCTCCCAGGTTGCGGCGGAGCCGGTCGCCGAGTTCTACGAGGGCGGCGCGGCCCTCGCCTCGCTGGTCCGAATCATCGGAATCGCTGCGGGCGTCGAGTGCATCAGGCGGATCCTGGAGTCGTGCGTGCGAGCTCACGAAGCCTGGCTTCCCGCAAACCTGGTCGAGGCGACGACCACGATCGTCCATGGCGTTGGGCTCGTGGCCTGCGTCTATGCCGGCTTCGGATTGGTCTCGCTCGGCTACGTGAGCGTGGCGAGCGCCGTGCTGTCGCTTCTCCTGATCACGGTCGTCTACCTGAGAACCTGTCCCCAGATCACGCTCCGCCCGGAATTCGTATCGCGGGAGTTTCTCCGCAAGCTGGTCTCGTTCGGTCTTCTCACCACGGTTAGCGTGATCGCGTACGGCCTGACCATGAGCGGACACCGGCTCATCGTCGGTAAGCTCGTCTCGCTCGAGGCGGTCGCGTTCTATGCCGTGGCGGCCACGCTGGCCGTCACCATGGAACGCGCCGCGACCGCCCCGGTGCTGACCTTCTGGCCTCGATTCGCAGCGCTCGATGCCGCGGGGTCCCCCGTCGAGTCCGCGGACCTACTGGTTCGCGGAACGCGCTACTCGGCGCTGCTCGCCTGCGGGATGTTCGGGATCCTCCTGGTCACGGGGCCGGGCTTCATCCGCTTGTGGCTCGGACCAGAGTACGAGCGGGTCACGCCGGTCCTGGTAGTTCTGTGTGCCGGGTTCGTGATCGCCACCTCCACCCAGATGATGGGGATCTACCTCGCGGGTGTGGGCAGGCAGGGAGTGCAGGCGCTGCTCGCGGGCATCGAAGCTGCGCTCGGGATCAGCCTGAGCCTGCTCCTGGGCCTCGAACTGGGTAGCCTCGGGGTGGCGTTGGGTTTCACGGTCTCGGTCGTGCTCCTACGTGGCTGCGTGCGGACCCTTTACGTGTCTCGCATGAATGGGATCTCCGCCTGGCGCTACTTCTCCCGCAGCCTCGCGCCCGCCTGGCTGATCGTTGCCGCGATCGCCGGCTCCGCGTATGCGTCCGGCCTCGCCAGGGCAGACTACGGCTGGATCGGCCTCTGCGCGCTCACGGCGACAACCGCGATCACGTTCCTCGTCCTTGCGTGTCTGCTGGGTATCGACCGGAGCGACCGACGCCAATTACTCGCGTCCGGCCGGCGTTTTCTTTCGCGTCGCCCCGCGCTCGGGAACGACGGCTCGTGAGGCTCGCCTAGCCTTCTAGCTCGAGAAGGACGTCGGCGATGCCGACCGAGCGCGCTGCG
Source organism: Myxococcota bacterium (assembly GCA_036337215.1). Classification (GTDB taxonomy): domain Bacteria; phylum Myxococcota_A; class UBA9160; order SZUA-336; family SZUA-336; genus JABSQV01. Next base: position 11,576 of record JAYZEO010000072.1, read on the forward strand.
ACTACGTTGCGGGACCGAAACCGGATTCGGACGCGCCGTCCCGGGCCTTCCAGAACGCAGCCACCTCGGCGACGGGGTCGTCGCTCGTCACGAGTTCCTCGCGCCAGAACGAGGGCAGCCCGAGTTGATATAGGCGCTCACCGAAGCGCCGGCCGATCAGCATGATGAATGCCTCGTCGGTCGCGCTGCGGAGCGCCCGTCCGCCCGCCTGCACCGCCCGCGAGAGCCCCGGCAGCAGGTACGCGTGCTCGAAGCCTGCCCCGAGCGTGCGGTCGAAGTACGCACGCATCAGTTCCTGCTCGACGTTGACCATCGGAAGCCCCGGCCCAATCACGAACACACCGATCGCCATCTCGCCCGGATAATCAACACCCTCAGACAAGACGCCGCCCTGCACTCCGCAGACAAGGCACGTACGGTCGGTGTTCCGGCGCAGCTTCTCCAGCAAGCCATCTGGCGGAACGCCCGGCAACTGCAGCATCAGCTCGTACCCACCTGTCGGCAGTTTCGAGACGACCTCGTCGCGGTAGGCGAAGCTCGAGAAAAATGCCAGGTAGTTGCCGCGCCGAAGCTGAACCGTGTCGGTGATGATGCGTGCGATCTCCCCCGCGTAGCCCGAGCGAAGCTTGAACGTAGTGTCCACAGACGTCGCTGCTACCAGGCAGCGGTTCTCCCTCGGAAACGGAGAGGGAAGCTCCAACATCACGCAGCGCACGCCGTCGGCGCCGAGTGCACTTGCGAAAAAGCCGAGGGGCGTCAGGGTCGCGCTCATGCAGATCGCGGAGTGGAAGCCCTCGAGTCGCTCGCGCAGGAACGGCGAGGCATCGAGACAGCGCGTGCGGGCACCCTCTTTGGTCCACAGCGTCGCGAAGAGGTCCGGGTCGAGTGCGGCGCAGCGGCAGAAGTCCTGGAGTCTCGTCAGAAGGGCGAAGAGCGGGTCGATACCGGTCTCGTCCCCGCGTCGTTTCGGGAGAAGGGGAATCGATCCGAGCGCCGCTTCACTCATGTACTCGCTGAGCAGTGAGTCGAGTCTTGATCCTGTAGTTTCCAGAAAACTCGCATCGGGCGAATCTACGTATGGCGGCGGACCGTCGCGCTCCTCCGACAACTGCTCGAGGGCTGCGCTCAGGTGAGCCCGCACGTCGTCGAGTAACTCCGCGATCGCATTCGCGAACCCACCCGCATGCGCCCGGCATGCCCGAGCAACGCGCTCCAATTCTTCGGTATCGACCCGGTGCGAGTAGTACTCGAGCGCGCGCTTCGGCAGGTTGTGCGCCTCGTCGACGATCAGCAGGTGTTCGTTCCACGGCTTGTCGAAGAAGCGCCGGAGGTACACGCGGGGGTCGAATACGTAGTTGAAGTCCGAGACGATCACGGTGGCCTTCTCGGCCAGCGAGAGCGATACCTCGAACGGACAGAGTCGTGCGGCGAGCGCGTACGCGGCAATCTCGTCGGCTCCGACGACTCCTTTCGAGAGTAGTTCGTCGATGATTCCGCTCTCCTCGAGCCTGGCGCGGAACCGCTCCTGGTACCTGCAGCGCGGCTGCCGGCAGTGTTCACCATCGAGGGGACACGATCGCGCCCGCGCCCTGATCTGTACCCCGGTCCCGCCGGAGCCCGGTGGCAGCATGCGCCGCAAGCTGTCGAGTGCCAGCGCCTGCTGAGAGTTCTTGGCCGTAACGAAGAAGACCTTCCTGCGCTCCGCCAACGCCCGTCGAACCAGCGGAAACAACGCGGCGGCAGTCTTCCCCGTCCCCGTGGGTGCCGAACACAGCAGCAACAGCCCGGCCCCCACCGCGTCGTCGAGGTCTTCTATGAGTATTCGCTGGCTCTCGCGAATCTCCGGAAACGGAAACGTGACCCGATCCGCGAGAGGCACTTGATCTTCAGGCTCGAGCGTCATGACCGCGAAGGGTGCCGCCTTACCGACAAATCTTTCCGGGGGCGAACCTAGCCCGGATACGGTTTCGCTGCATTCTCCGGGAGATCCCGACCTGCATCCCGGAACTGGACTGGTGCGGCCTCGCGAGCCGCCTTCGCCGGAGCGGTCTGAGCGTTATCGCGGGTCCGCCGGGGCCGCACCAATCAGTTCTGGAATTGGCTGGCCGCAGGTCGGGTGCTGGCACGGAGCAGGCTCGAGGCCGAGCAATATTTCGATGGTGGGCCGGAGATCCGAGAGCTGGATCGTTCTCGGGTGACCCTCCACGCGACCCAGGTGAGCGGTTCGGGGGCCGGTCGCCGCCACGAATACTCCCGTGGAGAAGGGCATCAGCGAGTGGTAGCGCCACATCGGGCCCCAGCGGCCCCGCCCGTGGTCCGTGGTCACGATCAGGGTGGTGCGAGCCCGTGCAGCGGGCCCCATCTCTTGCAACGTCTCGAAGAAGCGCACGATCATGCGGTCGAGCCGGCGAAGTTCCCGGAGGTAACCGGCCTTGTCTCCCGCGTGCGCCGCACGGTCGGCGGCACCGAAGACGACGAACAGAAAGCGGGGCGCGTGGCGGCGAAGGTGGTCCAGGGCGGCTTCGGCGGTGCGTTCGTCGTCGCGGTTGACGGGCGTTCCGTCGTCGGCCGGGGGAGAAGTCCGATCGCCTGCGTCGACATGAACGGAGCCTGATTCGTGCGCCGCAGCCCGTTCGAGTCCGGCCCAGGATGAGAACACGGCGACCTTCTCGGCTGGCAACTCCAGGCGGCGTGCAAGCGCTTCCGGAAGTGTT
>JAYZEO010000073.1:0-34124 GCA_036337215.1 Myxococcota bacterium
CGAGCGCCGCGGCGTTGGCGTCGTTCTCGAGTCGGACCGGAACCTCGAGCGCACGAGCCAGCCGTTCACGCACGCGCACCGCCACCCACCCCGGCAGGTTGGGGGCTTCGTGCACGACGCCGGCGACGGGATCGAGTGGGCCGGGTGCGGAAAGTCCGAGCGCGCGAACCGCGGGAGCCGCCACCGAGGCCGCGGCCATGACCTCCCGGGTTGTCTCGGCCAGGGTCTCGAGATCGCGCTCCGCCGAGCCCGAGGTCCAGCGCTCGAGGCGTGTCTCGGCCAGGATCTCGCCCCCGGCGTAGCCGGCCGCGACCACGCACTTGGTGCCTCCGATGTCGATTCCGAGCAGAACTTCTGGGTCGTGTGTGGACACGCGCTCCCGCCTCGTTGTGCCGGGAGAGCATAGCGCTGGCCGCGAGGCCTGCGGCGCGGCACCTTCTGTGCACGAGGAGATCGCATGTCTATGAGACCGCTCGCGGCGATGCTGGGGATCGCCCTTTGGGTTGGCTGTATCGGATCCGACAGCGGGCTCTCGGAAGCCGATGCGGCGTCGCTCGAGGACCGTGCCAAGCGGTACGCGACGAATCTGCGCTGGGGGCGCGTCCAGGAGGCGGCCGAGTTGGTGCACCCGGACGACCGCGTGGACTTTGTGCGCTTCATGCGGGAGAGCCAGGGTCTAGTGCGCTTCACGTCGTTCGAAGTCGACTCGGCCGAGGCGGATCGGGAGCAGAGCACCGGAGTCGCGATCGTGACGTTCCGGCTCTACCGGCCCCCGCGGATGGACGAGCAGTTGCTGGTCGAGTCCCAGGACTGGGTGTTCGATTCCGACCGGAAGCAGTGGCTGCTGCAGACGCCTGACCTCTCTGCCTACCGCGGAGACGTCTCTAGTCGAGAGTCAGTTCTTCCGAAGCCGTGATGCTGCCGCCCTGTTCGATCACGGCCAGGATCTCTCCTTGCTGCTCCACCACCAGCGCGGTTCGGTAGGCGCCGTCCTTCCAGAAGCCTTTGTGAGAGACCTCGATCGTGCCCCGGGTCACCGGTAATTCGAGCCCCGCGCCGGCTCCCAGATCCAGGCGCGCCGCGGCCGGCTCGTGCGTGGGTCGGGCGGGTGCTTTCGGGCCCTCGATGGGCGCGGTCCACAGTGGCCCGGGTTCCGGGCCGGCCCCGACATCGACCGGCGTGAGGCGGGCATAACTGCGGAGGTGCTGTCCGCTGATGCGCTCCGCCGAGGCTCGGTACCGGGAGGGGATCGCACTCGCCTCCTCGGCGTAGGAGATGGTCCCGGCTTCGGTTTCATAGCGGTAGAAGTCGGCTGCGGCGAGCCCGGGTCCCCAGGCTGCCGCGAATGCTAGAACGAGCAGTATGCGTCTCATCGAATCCCCCCAAGTTTCGAACGGAACTCTCCCCGGGGGTTGGTGGCGGCGCGAGGCGTCCGGGTGTCGCGGCGCGCGGGGTCGCGTGCGCAGGCGAGGCCGCAAATCGCGCGCTCCGCGACTGGAATTGACATTCGCCGGAGCGCTCGCTTATCTTGCGCTCCCGTTGCGGGGTGGAGCAGTCCGGTAGCTCGTCGGGCTCATAACCCGAAGGTCGCAGGTTCGAATCCTGCCCCCGCTACCAATTCCCGATCCGCGCACGGGCTTCCGCCGACCGGATGCCGATCGCGCGCGGTGCCGCAGGATCAGAACACCTCGGGGCACCAGGGCGCGGGATCCCAGGTGAACAGTGCGTCGGCGCGCCAAAGCGCCGCCGGAGCCCGGTTCCAACGAAGCCGGGTTTCGCTAGGTGCTCGGACGGGCCTTGCGCGAGCGCGCGAGTGCGGCATGGCCGACGAAGATCAGGACCAGCAACCCGAGCCCGAGCAGCGGATACCAGGCGTCGGGCTCGCCGGAAACTGCGCTTCCGACCATGACTGCGATCACGCCGAGCGAAGACACGATGTAAAACGCTGGCAGCAGCGGGTACAGGTTCGCGCGATAGGGACGGGGCGTTTCGGGGCGGGTTCGGCGGAGTACGAAGACCGACGCGACGGTGAGGGTTCCGGTGACCACCATGGCCAGGCTCACCATGGTGTAGAGCTGCTCGAACTTCCCACTCAGCACCAGCAGGCACGCAAGTACGGACTGCACCCAGAGGGCGCGTTGGGGCACGCGGCGGGTCTCGTCGACCGTACCCATGAGCGGCCACATGGCGCCCCGCTGTGCCATCGCGTACGCGATCCGCGCGCCACCCAGTACGGTTCCGTTCAGGCTCGCGAGCAGCGCGATCGCGATCAGGGTCGTGATCGCGATCCGGCCCGGGGCCCCGGCGAGAATTCCCGCGGTCGCGGTGCCGGCCTCGCCCGCCTCGCGCAAGCCGTCGAGCCCGAGCACGCGGAGGAAGCCCACGCAGATCAACAGGTAGAGCGCGGTGACCCCGACGGTGCCCCAGATCAGGGACCGCGGGATGTTCCGTTCCGGCTCGGAGACCTCGCCCGCGACGTAGATGATGTTGATCCAGCCCGAATACGCGAAGTAGACGGCCATGTACGCGACCACGAAGCCCTGCAGCGAGCCCGCCCGGGAATCCGCTTCCGCGCTCGCAAATCCCGGGTTGCCGGCCTCTCCGCCCTGCAGGATCGCGTAGATGGCCATCCCTGCGAGAAGCACGATCGGAACCAGTGTCAGCAAGGACTGGGTCCTGGCACTGGTGCGCGCACCGGTTGCGTTCAGTCCGGTGAGCGCCGGGATCACCAGGATTGCGGCAACCTCGGCCGCCGAGAGTTCGCGTCCCCACGGGAGTTCGACCACGCTCCAGCTGAGATCGATCCCGAGCAGCACGGGGAGTTGATAGGTACAGAGCCCCACCGCCAGCGTTGCGATCGAACCGCAGAAGATCGCGGCAAAGAGGACCCAGCCGCTCGCGAATGCGACGGACGGACCGAAGGCCTCGTACTGGTAGACGTAGTCGCCGCCGGCCCGCGGCATCATGGTTCCGAGTTCCGCGCAGGCCACGCCGCCCGCGAGGGCGCTGAGTCCGCCAAGGAGCCAGAGCAGGTAGAAGACGGGCTCACTCGAGGTCTGCGCGGCGACGATCGAGGGAGACAGGAAGATTCCGATCCCGAGCATCGAGCCCGCCACGATGGCAAAGGCCCCGAGCCCGCGAATGACGCGAAGGGGCTCTGCCGCGTCTTGCTTTGGGTCAGCCACTTCCGCGTTCTCCCGGGATCGAGGCCGCGAGTTCCGGCTTCAGTTGCACGCTGGATCGCGACCTGGGGACTGCGGCCCGCATCCCGCGCTGACTCGGAGCACGGAGCAGATGATATGCCTCCCTCCCGGAGACGACCAGGAAACTCGCGGCCTTCGCATGTCCTCGCTGCTGGAAAGGGCTCCCCGGGGCCCCCTGCCCTGCCGCACCGATTTTCCGTTGGCAGCCCGAGTCATGCTCCATAGAATTGCGGACCCGTTCATCCGGCAAGTCCGGTAGGGAGTGGGCGATGCGTGCCGCAGTCTATTTCGAAGCGGGAAAGCCCCTCGAGATTCGCGAGTTGACACTCGATCCTCCGCGCGAAGGCGAGGCGCGGTTGGGGATCGCCGCGAGCGGCGTCTGTCGTAGCGACCTCTCCGTCACAACCGGGACGTTGCGCTCTCCGCTGCCAGTAGTTCTCGGTCACGAGGCGGCGGGCGTGGTGCTCGAGACGGGGCCGGACGTCGACGGACTCGCCGCGGGTGACCGCGTGATCGTGTCGCTTTCCCCGGAATGTGGCGAGTGTCTGTTCTGCCGCGAAGGACGCCCGAACCTGTGTGTGCAGATGGCGCCCGGGGTCATGAACTCGACCATGCTCGACGGGACCACGCGCCTGCGGGATGGAGCGGATTCCGTCTACCAGTTGTGCGGGATCGCCTCCTTTGCAGAAGAGGCCGTGGTCTGTGCGCGGGCCTGCATCCCGGTCCCGGATGAGGTGCCGCTCGAGCGTGCCTGCCTGCTCGGCTGCGGCGTCCTGACCGGAGCCGGGGCGGCGCTCAACACCGCCGCGATCGAGCCGGGCATGGCCGTCGCCGTGATCGGCTGTGGAGTGGTCGGCCTTTCCGCAATCCAGGGTGCGCGGATTGCGGGTGCGGACACGATCGTGGCGATCGATGTCGCGCCCCAGAAGCTCGAACTCGCGCGTGAACTGGGCGCCACGCACACCGTCGACGGCAGTTCCGAGGTTGCGCGAGAGCTTCGCAAGATCGCGCGGCTCGGCGTACACGTCGCGATCGAGGCAATCGGCCGCACCGAAACGATCGAGACTGCCTGGGCCCTGCTTCGGCCCGGGGGCGTCGCCGTGGTGGTCGGAATGCCCAAGGCGAGGGAGACGGCACAAATTCGGGTGGGCGGGTTTTTCCAGGAGAAGCGGCTTGCGGGCTGTGTCTACGGGGGGGCCCACGCGCACCGCGACATTCCGCGGCTGCTCGACTACGTGCGAAGCGGCGAACTCCGGCTCGATCCGATGGTCTCCCACGAACTTCCGCTCGAGGGTGCCCAGCAGGCGCTCGATGACATCGCCAGCGGTGCGGGCGCGCGCCACGTCCTCGTGAACCCTTAGCCGCGCAGTCTCTCGCTCAGGCGGCCGGTCGTAGTTCCAGCCGGGTCCGACCTCGTACCACGTACGAGTCGAGGAATTCGCGTTCGGGCCGCACGCGTTCGAGCCCGGAGAGTTCGGGAAGCAAGGCCTCGAGCGCCGCCTTGGCTTCGAGCCGTGCCAGCGCGGCGCCGAGGCAGAAGTGCGCGCCGAAGCCGAAGGACAGGTGGCCGCGAGCGTCGCGGGTTACGTCGAAGCGATCCGGGTCCGGAAAACGCCGCTCGTCCCGGTTCCCCGAGCCCAGCAGTACGACCACCTGGGCGTCCTCGGGAATCCGAACTCCGCGGAGCTCCACCTCGCGCGTGGTCTGGCGGGAGAGCAGTTGCACGGGCGAGTCCCAGCGCAGGGTTTCCTCGATCAGTCCCGGTATGCGCGCGGGATCTTCGATCACCCGCGCAAGCTGATCGGGATGCTCGAGCAGCGCATCGACCGCGTTCCCGAGCAGGTTCGTGGTCGTCTCGTTTCCCGCGAGCAGCAGTAGGAACACGAACATCAGCACCTCGAGGTCGCTGAGTCGCGCTTCGTCCTGGGCCGTGACGAGCACACTGATCAGGTCATCGGTCGGCTCGCGTCGGCGCGTACGTACGACCGGGCGCAGGTAGCTGAAGAGATCGGTCATCGCGTCCATCACGGGCCCGTCGAAGTTGCCCATCTCGGAGCCGGTGCCCTGGATCACCGCATCGCTCCAGCGCTTGAAATCATCACGGTGAGCGCTGTCGACTCCGAGGATCTCCGAAATCACGGTCACCGGCAGCGGCACGGCCAGCGCCTGAACCAGGTCGAACTCGCGTTCCTCTCGCATGCGCGCAATCCCCTCGGCCGCGAGTTCGCGCACGCGCTTTTCCCAGGCGAGGATCCGCCGGGGGGTGAAGCCGCGGTTAACGATGTTGCGCATCAGCTTGTGCACTTCGCCGTTCTCGGAGATCAGCATTCGGGAGCGGTTCAGCTTCCAGGGCGCGGTGCGAAGCCGGATCGAGAACCCGAGTGCCATGCGCATCATCTTGAGCCAGCCCGGCGCGCCCCCCTTCATTTCGCGCGGGCCGGGTCTGCTCGAGCCGAAGAGTTCGGGGGTCTTCAGAACGTATTGAACGTCTTCGTAGCGAGATACGGACCAGGCGTCCGACTCGGGCGAGTAATGGACCGGCGCATGTTCTCGAAGCTCGCGATACTTTGCGTAGGGGTCCTGCTGCCAGCGGTGTGACAGCGGCTCGAACTCGACGTGCATGCAAGGCCCTCCGTGGCCGCGAGAATATCGCGCGGAGGCTCGTGCGCCCAGGGGCGTCCGGTCCGTTTCCGGTCGACGCGGCAGCTCAGCGTGCGCGCTCACGGTGCTCGGCGAGCACCGCGAGGATTTCGATCAGGCAGCGGTCGCGCTCCCGCTCGAGCGCTTCCAGCGTCGTCCCTTCGGCCTGGTCCCGCGTTCCATCGATCATGCGATCGCGGAGGGTGTCGGTCAGCGCCGGCGCCTGGAGCCGGGTCCAGGGCAGCGAGAGTGCCGGGCCAAACTGTTCGAGCATGTGTTCCATGCCGCCGCGGCCCCCGGCCAGGTGGAAAGTGAGGCACGGTCCCATGATCGCCAGGCGCAGGCCGGGTCCGTCGAGGATTGCGGCATCGATCTCGGCCGTGGTGGCGACGCCGTCCGCCACCATGTGCAAGGCCTCGCGCCACATCGCCTCGTGCAGGGGGTCTGCGTTGTCGCCCTCGATCTCGCGCCTGACCCGATGGGGGTGCTTGCCGAGCCAGCGATAGAAAGTCAGCGCCCGGTCTATGCTCGTCTCGTGCGTGTGCTCCCCGCCGAGCACTTCCACCAGCGGAAGCAGGTAGACGGGGTTGAACGGGTGCCCGATCACGATTCGCCCCGGCCAGCGACAGCGAGCCTGGAGCCGGGTGGGGAGCAGCCCCGACGAACTCGACGCAATCAGTACCGGTTCCGGTGCGGCTGCATCGATGCGTGCGAGCAACTCGACCTTGAGTTCTTCGACTTCGGGCACGCTCTCTTGCACGAAGTCGGCCGTTGCCACTGCCGACTCCAGATCCCGCACGAAGCTGAGACGCTCGCGGCTCGCGCCCGCCGACAGGCCGACTCGTTGCAGCGCCGGCCAGGCGGCGTCGACCGAAGCGCGCAGTTTCGGCTCCGCGGCCGGATCGAGGTCGCTTGCGATCACCTCGAGCCCGCGCGCCAGGAATTGCGCGGCCCAGCCACTCCCGATCAGACCGGTGCCGACGACGGCGACGCGGCGGACCCCGCCCGGTTCCGGCCCTTCCAGGCCTTCCCTACCCGGCATGCTCGAGGTCGAGACGCTGCCGCGTCTCTTCCGGGCCGAGGTTGCGGCCGCCCAACAGTCGGATGATCTCGAGGGCGCGTTCGACCAGTTGCGCGTTGCTCGCGAACACCCCGGGTTCGAGGTAGAGGTTGTCCTCGAGCCCGACGCGAACATGTCCTCCGAGTAATACCGCCTGCGCCACCATCGGCATCTGCATCCGCGAGATTCCGAAGCCCGCCCACTCGGCGCCCTCCGGCAGCATCTCGACCAGCGCCAGCAGTGTCCGCGAATCGGCCGGTGCCCCCCAGGGCGCACCGAGTGCGAGCTGAAAGAAGGGAGGCGCTGCGATACGGCCCTCCTCGATCAACTGGCGCGCAAAACGTACGTGCCCCATCTCGAAGCACTCGAGTTCGGGCTTGACGCCCCAGCGCTGGATCCGCTCCGCCATCTCTCGGAGGAACGGGGCCGTGCTGAGATAGGCGCCGTCCCCGAAGTTCAGGCTGCCGCAGTCGAGGCTGCAGAGCTCGGGCCGCAGTTCGTCGACGTGCGCGAGACGTTCCCGGGGTCCCGCCAGATCGGTTCCGGGCCCGGGCGTGGCCGCGGCGTCCAGGTTTGGAAAGAAGTCTCCTCCCATCCCGGCGGTCAGATTGATCACCACGTCGGTGTCGCTGTCTCGGATCCGCTCCACGACCTCACGGTAGTGCGCGAGGTCCCGGCCGGCTGCACCGGTCGCGGGATCGCGCACGTGGATGTGGACCACGGCTGCGCCCGCGCGTGCAGCTGCGATGGCCGAGGCCGCGATCTGATCCGGGCGGATCGGAAGCTCCGGGTGCTTGGCCGCGGTGTCGCCCGCGCCGGTGATGGCGCAGGTCACGATCACCTCAGGATTCGGGCCCTCGCCGCGCTGCACGCGCGAATCTTAGCGCGCGGTCGGCGGCAGCCGGGATGCAACTGCCCGTTCTGGGTTCCGGTCGCGCTCGAGAATGCGCGCCGGACGGGCATTCGGCCAGCTGCTCTCTAAACTGGGGTATTTGCACTACGTCACGGTTGAGTGTAAGATGGGCCCTGCTTCGAGAGAGTTCGTGAATGAGGGGGGAACGGTGCGGCGAAGCTTCACCACTTTGGCTGCACTCGGCCTGACCGTGCTTCTTTGCATGGGGGCGGGTGCCGGCGCGCGTTCGCATGACGCTTCGGCGCAGCTTTCGCGGGCGAGCCGACCCGGACACTTCCTGGGTCTCACCTTCGAGTCCCGCGCAGGCGACCTGGGCGGCCCGTTCGGCGCGGACCAACTCTGCCGCCGGGCCTTTGCCGAGAGTCACATGTGCAGCTACGACGAGATCGGAGCTTCCGCCCCGGAACTCGGGCAGGCGATCGAGTCCGACGCCTGGATCGATCCCCCGACGTCTATGTTCTGGGCCTCTGACCTGCAGACCGCCAACGGAAGCTGCCGCGACTGGCACACCGGGACGGTCGGCCTCGGAACCGTGATCGAGCAGCACGGCAAGCTGAGTCTGCTGCCCTGCAGCATTCCCCATCGCATCGCCTGCTGCGCGGCTGCGGACTGACGCGACCGCGGCCCCCAAGCTTTCGAGTGCTTGACTAGGTCGATTCTCGCCGCTTCCGCATCTGCTTTTGCAGGGCGTCGAAGTCGACGCGCAGGAACATGGCCTCCGCCTCGGCCGTGAGCGTGTCGCCCGCGTGGCAGGTCGCTCGCGCGATCACGAAGTGCTTTTGCTCCCGCTCGATCCAGCCCCGAAATTCCAGCACCTCTTCGAGCGGAGTCGGGTGTCTATATTTCACGCGCAGCGAGGCGGTGAGGCCCGACACGCGTGTGAGTCGCTGAGTCGCGCCGAGCAACTCGTCGAAGAGGGCCGCGACCCAGCCTCCGTGAACCGCGTAAGGCGGGCCCTCGTAGGCCATCCCGAGCCGGGCCCTACCGCGCACGCTCCGGCTGCCGTCGGATTCCTCCACGCTCTCGATCGAAAGTGGCGGCGCCAACGGATTCAGTTGGCCGCGGACCGGGCTCTGGTCCAGATACGCGCGCTGCGAGGCCCCTGTCCGTGAGCGCTCGCCTACGTTGGTGTCGTACCAGCGCGGCTGGCGGGTGCCGGCGAGTTGTCGCCGGAGTGCGCGCGCGAGTTCGCTTGCGCGCGCGAGCGCGGGCGCTTCCAACTCCGTGACCGAGAGCGCCTCTACGATGGCGCGTAGTTCGTCCGCCAGCTCTCGGGCTCGCTCCGAGTCAGCGCGACCTTCGCTCACGCGTTAGCTCCCTGCGAGCGCCGGAAGAACTTCGGCGGCCAGTAGTTCCAGGCTCTCCCAAGCGAGTTCGGGGGGCATGCCGCCGCAGAGTGGCTGGAGCAGCAGCAAGCCGTGGCCTTTCGCATGGTCGATCGCTTCGGCAGGCGTGAAGATCCGATAGGCGCCCTGCTCTGCCCGCAGTTGCTGGATGCTCGACGCCTTGGACTTGCTGGCGGCATGCGAGCCCTCGAGCCAGTCCGCGTAGCTCCGGGCGTCGCGAAGCTGGTAGCGACCGAGGCGTTCCCAGGCAGTGTCCGGGTCTCGCGCGATGAAGGCCGAGGTCACGGTGCCGACCGGCGGGTTCACGAACATCCCGGGCCGGGTTCCCGCGCGTTCGCACGCCGCTCGATAGATCTCTTCCAGGGCGTGATCACCGCCCTGCGTGATCATGCCGAGACCCAGCCGTGCCGCGCGACGCACGGCAGCGTTGCTGCTTCCGCCCATCAGCAGTGCAGGCCCCCCCGCTGTGAGCGGCGGCGGCGTGACCCGGACCGGCCGCCCTTCGAATTCGAAGGCCTCTCCGTTCCAGGCGCGACGCAGGACTTCGAGACACGTCTCCATCCGCTCTCCGCGCCGCGCGAAGCGGCGGCCCAGCAGCGCGTACTCGGCTTCGCGATAGCCGAGCGCGACCACGTAGGACACGCGTCCCTGGCTCGCGATGTCGAGCACCGCCATCTGCTCCGCGAGTTCGACGGGATCGTGCAGGGGAACCAGCAGTGCCGCGACCTGGATCCGCAGTGTCCGGGTGCGTCCTGCCAGCGCTGCGGCCAGGATCAGGGGTGCCGGCAGGTAGCCGTCCGGAGACGCGTGGTGCTCCGAAACGATCGCCTGCAGGCAGCCGTGCGTTTCGCCCCAGGCGGCCATTTCGAGCGCGGCCGCATAGAGTTCTTCGGAACCCGCCGGCCCCTCCGGCGGGCAGCGCATGTCGAAGCGCAATGTGAACAGCGAAAGTTCCTCCGGTTGGCGTGAGCCGCGCCATGCGATGGACTGAGCCCCCGCCATGGTTCCGTTCGGGGTCGCCGGGTCCGGCCCGCGTGTCGCTCGCGCGCGACCGCACGCAGCATAGGATGCGGGCGGCCGGGTCTGTCAACCTCGGCTGCGCCCGCTCCGGGCCGGACTGGGATCGTCGGATCGATTCGGCCAGTATGCGCGAATGGAATCCAACCAAGACCTCTCGTTCCTGGAAGGCGTGAACGCCATGGTCGACCGCGCACTCGGACTGGTGGAGATCTCGCCCGGCCTCGGAAACCAGATTCGTTCCTGTAACTCGATCCTCGAACTGCATTTCCCGGTTCGAGTGGGCGGTGAGATCCGCGTCTTCAGCGGCTGGCGCGCGACGCATAGCGAGCACCTGCTTCCGGCCAAGGGTGGGATTCGCTTCGCGCCGCAGGTGGATCGCGACGAAGTCGAGGCCCTGGCTGCACTCATGACCTACAAGTGCGCGATCGTCGACGTGCCATTCGGCGGATCGAAGGGAGGCCTGCAGATCGATCCCGGCGACTACTCGGAGGAGGAACTCCAGCGAATCACGCGCCGACTTGCCCGCGAACTCGCCAAGAAGGGCTACATCAGCCCGAGTCTCAACGTGCCCGCGCCCGACATGGGGACGGGGCCCCGCGAGATGGCCTGGATCGCCGATGCCTACCGGGACCTGTACCCGTCGGAGATCGACGCGGTGGCTTGTGTGACCGGAAAGCCGCGCGAGGCGGGCGGGATTTCCGGCCGGGTCGAAGCCACGGGTCGCGGGGTCCAGTACGGACTCCAGGAGTTCTTCGATCACCCGGACGACGTTCGGGAGGCGGGTCTCGACGGCACGCTCGAGGGAAAGCGCCTGGTCGTGCAGGGGCTGGGAAACGTGGGCTACCACGCCGCCCGCTTCTTGCAAGAGCAGGACGGTGTGCGTGTGGTCGCGATCCTCGAGCGCGACGGGGCACTGCTGGCGCCCGGGGGCCTGGAGGTGGAACAGGTGTTCCAGCATCTGCGCGAGACCGGGAGTGTCCGGGGCTTCCCGGGTGCGGAATACACCGAGGACAGCCGGTCGGCGCTCGAGAGCGACTGTGAGATCCTGCTGCTGGCTGCGCTGGAATGCCAGGTCACGCGCGAAAACGCGCCCCGGATTCGGGCCCGCCTGATCGCCGAGGGCGCCAACGGCCCGGTCAGCTTCGGTGCCGACCAGATGCTTCGCGATGCGGGCCGGGTACTGCTCCCCGATCTCTACCTCAACGCGGGCGGCGTCACGGTCTCCTACTTCGAGTGGATCAAGAACCTTTCGCACATCCGCTTCGGCCGGATGGACCGGCGCCTCGACGAAATGCGCGGCGCTCAGATGATCGAGCTCGTCGAGGCGATGACTCGCGAGCGGGTTCCTGCCGACCTGGCCCGGCGTGTCTCCCAGGGTGCAAACGAACTCGACCTGGTGCGTTCGGGTCTGGAGGACACCATGCGACTCGCCTACAACGAGATTCGCGAGATCTTGCGCTCGCGCCCGGAGGTTCCCGACCTGCGGACGGCCGCCTTCGTGCTCGCCATCGAGAAGATCGCGCGAGCCTACCGCGATGTCGGATCCTGATCCGGGTTTCGCCCCGGGGCCCTACTCTCGCTCCGTCCGGCGGGGGTTCTCTGCTAGGGTGCCGGGATGTCTCCGGACGCTGAGACCCTGATCGAGCGCGAGGACGCGGGGCGCCCCTGGCTTTGGATCCTGCTGCTGAGCGCGGTCGTCAGCGCGTTCCTGTTTTGGCTGATCTACCTGAAGGACACGCCTCCCGGCGGTCCGGAATGGGTCGCGCGCCTGCCGGCGCTCAATGCGCTCCTGAATGCGTCGGCGGGGAGTTGCCTGGCAGCCGGCTTCGTCCAGATCCGACGCGGCCGACGCCGGGCGCACGTTCGCTTCATGCTCACGGCCCTGGGCTTTTCCGGGCTTTTCCTCGCGAGTTACATCACCTATCACCACTTCCACGGCGACACCCCGTTTCCGGGCCAGGGCTGGGTGCGGCCGCTCTACTTCACGGTGCTGATCAGTCACATCGTGTGCTCGGTCGTGGTGATGCCGCTGATTCTGGCGACGCTCTGGCGCGCGAGCCGCAGCGACTTTGTGCGGCACCGGCGGATCGCGCGCTGGACCTTCCCGATTTGGCTCTACGTTTCGGTGACCGGCGTGGTCGTCTACGGGATGCTGCGCGCCTATACCTAGCTCGAGCAGATTGCACTGGGTCGGCGGCGCTCCGCTTTTCGATGGGTGCGATCCGGGCGTGGGCGCACGGGGTCGGGCGGCGTGCGGCGAGGGCCGTGATCGGCGCTATGCCTGCTCGTAGAGCTTGACGACCCGAACGCCCTCGGGCGAGGCCTGAATGCAGAGGTCGCAGAGCGTGCATTCGTCGAGGTTCTCTTCGACGATTTCCAGCGCCCCGGCCTCGGAGCGGGCGAAGATCGAAACCGGGCAGACCTCTACCAGTTTCGCGACGAGTTCAGCATCGGATGCGACGGATGCTTCGACCACCACGTCGATGAACATTCCCGGCATGGTCAACTCGCCTCCGCAAGTCGTTGCTTGATCAACTCGGGGATCTCCTCGATGCGCTCTGCCACCGAGATCCCGGACTTGGTCATGCGCTCGATCTTGTCGGCCGTGGTGTCGGCCTTGCCCTCGACGATGGTCCCCGCGTGCCCGAAGCGCATGCCCGGCATCTCGTCCATGAAGCGCCCTGCCATGAAGGCGACGATCGGAAGGCGAGAGTTGTTCTCTTTCACCCACTCGGCCAACTCGGCTTCCATGCGTCCCCCGGGTTCGGAGTAGATGGCGATCGCCTGCGTTTCCGGATCGGCCTCGAACAGCGGCATGAGTTCGGCGTAGGTCGTCCCGATGATGGCATCGCCCCCGATGGAGACCGCCGTACTCTGCCCCAGCCCGGCGGCCGTCAGCGTGTTTGCGATTTCGGTCGTCATGCCCCCGGAGCGCGACATGATGCCCACCGAGCCCCGCGTGTAGGCCTTGCGCGTGTCCTCCGCCGGTCCGCCCACGCCTCCCATCTTGACCTCTCCGGGCGTGATCATCCCGAGGCAGTTGGGGCCGATGATGCGCGCGCCGCGCAGGCCGGCGAGCTCGACCATCTGCGCCACCTCCTGGCGCGGGATGCGCTCCGTCACGACGACGATGATCTTGATGCCGTTCTCGATCGCCTCGAAGACGGCGTCGCGCGTGAATTTCGGCGGCACGCAGACCACCGAGCCATCGACCCGGGTCTTTGCCGTGATGTCGCGCACGCAGTCGTAGACCGGAACGCCGTAGACATCGCGACCGGCGCGGCCCGGGGTGACGCCGCCGACGATCTTGGATCCGTAGGCGAGATTCTCGCGTGTCAGGCTCACGGCCTCACGGCCTGTAATGCCCTGCACGATGAAGGTGGTCTCCTTGTCGATCAGGATCGCCACGCGTTCACTCCCCGGGGATGGCGCGCAGGTGCTTCTGGCTCCTGCGCATGTCTATGCCTGAATCTTGGCGACGGCGCGCCCGGCGGCCTCGTACATGGACACGCTGCGATCGCAGTACTCGACCCGGTGCTTTTTCAGGATTTTGAAGCCTTCCTCCTCCCAGGAGCCCGGGATTCGGAAGATCGCAATCGTGCTCGCGGGATCGCGGCCCGCTTCGATGCAGCCCTTGATGACTCCGCGTGCGACGATGTCGACACGGGTGTTCGAGACCACGTTCATCATCACCGCGATCTTCTCGACGCCCGGCTTGCTGAGAACGAGCTTCGTGAGTTCGCAGGCCTTCTTCACGCTCGGGTTCCCACCGATCTCACAGTAGTTGGCGGGGTGGCCGCCGTGCTTGCGAACCGCGTCGAAGAGCGTGAGCGATCCGCCACCCGCCCCGATCACGAGCCCGAGGTTGCCGTCGAACTCCACGACGTTGCCGGCGACGCCACGGTGGTCCGAGGCGTCCACCTTGGCACCCGCGATTTCGAAAGCGCTGGGCGGCCGTGCCTGGCGGGTCTCTTCCGGCCCGATGCCGAGTTCTTCGAGCAGCTCCGAGTACTTGTTGCTGGCCTCGGCCTCCATGTCGATGTGGCCGTCGAGCACTGCGAAGCCTCCGTCCTCGAGCCGCACCAGCGGATTGATCTCGGCCAGGGTGAGGTCGTAGCCGCGAAAGATCTCGACCCGGGTCGAGACAATCGGGGTCAGGCGGTTGAGTGCGCTGCCGCTGACGCCGGTGGCAGCGATCGCCTCCTTGGCGAGTCTTGGCGTGAACGGGAGGATCGTGGAGATGTGGGTCTGGCTCACGTGGTCCGGGTGCTTTTCCGCGACCTCTTCGATGTCGATGCCGCCCATGTCGCTGAAGATCAGGACCGGCAGCTTGCGGCGTCCGTCCCAGGTCACGGCGACGTAGTACTCCTGTGCGATCGGGCTCTTCTCTTCTACGAGCACCGAGCGAGCCTTCTGACCGTTGACCACGATCGGCATGATCTGGTCGAAGAGCGCCGCGGCTTCGTCGTGCGTGTCGGCGAACTTCACGGCGCCGGCCTTCATGCGCCCGCCCGAGAGCACCTGGCCCTTGAGCACGACCGGGCCTCCGATCTCGCGAGCCAGGGCGCGGGCTTCGTCACGCGAGGTTGCGACGCCGCGCTGCCCGAGAGGCAGCCCGTGGAGTTCGAACAGGTCCTTGGATTCGTATTCGTAGAAGCGCATCGGATCTCTGTGGCGAAGCGTTGTGGCCCGGGCCAGCCGGTGGCGCCGCGGCCGGCGGGATTATTACACAAGCCCGGCTTCGAGGACTACGTCGGGTCCGCGGCCTTTGCGGCCTCTGGCTCGCGCTCCGCGAGTTCGCGCCCTCGGCGAAGCGCGATCTCCGAGACGCGCGGATTGCCGCGTTGCCAGGTCACGTTGAGCGTGACCTTGCTGAGCTTCCAGCCGCTGGGAGTTCGGACGAGCTCGTTGGTGTAGTAGCCGCCGATGGTCCAGCGATCCTCCTCGCCATCGCCGACGAAATGCTCGGCCTGCATGTTCGAAACGCAGCGGGCCCGGTCTCCCCGGATCTCGTGCACGTGGTTGGAACTCGTGTGCTGGGTGGCGGTGAATCCCGCGAACAGGGCTCTCGCGCTCCGCACCCAGGCATCGGCCTTGCGGACTCCCGCAGGAATGCCCACGGACTCGAAGTCGAGGTCCACTTCGTTCGTGAAGATGGATCGATACAGCTCCCAGTTCCTGCGGTCGAGGCCGGTTGCGTAACGATGGAGTACGTCGCTGATCTCGGCCCGGTCCAAAAGTTCCCGCACCCGGGGGTCGAGTGCGGCGCTGCCCTCTTCACTCACTGCGTGCTCTGCCCTCGCGTTTGGCCCGTAACTGCTGCGCGCGACGCCGCTCCCCGGCCTGCTTCAGCCCCGCGGCACGCACGGGATCGACGCGTGCGTAGCGGTCCTTCCAGGAGGCGTCGTCGCTCCAGCGGAGCGGGCTCTGGACGGTGGTTCGCGGCAGACTTGCGGTTTCGAACAGGTCCAGCGCGAAGCCCACGCTCTTGCGCTGCATCTCCGCCTCCCAGGGTCGGCCGAAGGGATTCCCGAGTGGAAAGTCGCTGAACAGGAAGCGAGGCACGCCGCATTCCTCGACGATATCACGCGCCGAACCCGCAATCACGGTCGGGATCCCGTGGGCCTCGAGATGGCGTGCGACCAGACTCACGGTCTGGTGGCAGACGGGTCAGAGCGGGACGAGCAGTGCCAGGTCGACCGCGTCCTCGCGGCAGCGCTTCAGGATCTCGGGTGCGTCGAGTTCCGTGGTCCTGCGCTGACTGTAGTCGGTGGGTACGCCATGGAAGTGCTCGGCCAGTGCAGCGATGCGCCCCGAACTCACGCACTCGCGCAGGTGCGAGAGCGGCAGGAAGCTGTCGACGTCGTCGGTGTGCGTCTCCTGCTTGTCCCAGGCCAGGTCATCGGTGTAGAGCCGCTCGGGAGACTCCGCGGTCGCGCCGGACCAGACCTGCTTCGCGCCGCGCAGCGAGCCCGGGTCGTGACCCGTCTCGTGCCAGGGGCTGGCCGTCGTGACCAGCGTGAGGCGCGACTCCGAGAGCGGCTTCCGGGGCCGCGCGAATGGAACCTCCGCGAAGTGGGCCCATTGGTATGGCCGCTCGTAGCCCTGGGCGCCGTAGAACTCACGGGTCCGGTCGATGTAGCTCACGAAGGTTCGGTGCGCGGTGGTCAACGCGTTGTCTCCAGTCATCCTCGAAGTCTGCTGCGAGAATACCCCGTTCGTGCGGCGGAATCTGCCTCGCACTCCCAGCACTCGCGAAACTTAGTCCAGCACCTCGAACTCCCGGGCAATCACGAAGCGGATCCGGTCGGGCTCCAGGAAATGAGCCTCATCCGCGCGCGTGCGTGCGTAGGCGTCCGAAGGCTCGGATGCCCGCAGGGCATCGGTGTCCTCGAACCACGCGACCGGAACCCCGTCGTAGAGCGTTGGCCCGAAGCGCGCGTCCTCCACTGCGTGGTACTGCAGGTAGCGGCGCATTCCGGGGATCCGGGCCGCGATCGGCCCATGCCGATCGTGCCAGTGCGCGCTGAATTGCTCACGCGAAAGGTCCTGGCGCCGGGTCAGGAACGAGATCAGCTTCACGCCGTCCGCGGGTGCCGCACCAGCGACGATGCTGCGCGACTCTAGGCGCATGATCCGAGCCCCTTCCTTGGAGACGAATTCCTCCAGGTCCGCCTGCGCGGCCGCCATCTCCGGGGACGCGTTGGCGCGCTCGAAGCCGGCTGCATCGTCGAACCAGAGTTCCGCGACTCCGTCGCAGATCGGGCTGTGAGCGCGGTAGCCCGAGAGCAGCGTACGGTTCTGGACGCAGCGGCGAAGACCGGGGATCTTGCGCGCGAGATCCGCGTGCGGCCCGCGCCAGTGTGCCTGGAAGTCTTCGGGTGAAAGGTCCTCGCGCCGCTTGAGTATTGCGAGGATATGGAACATTTGAGCCCCCTTCTCGGAAGTCATGCCTCCGTCAGGCCGAGGTGGTATCGGTTTCGACCTGCCCGTCTACGATCCGGATCACGCGCCGGGCGCGTTCCATCACCCGCGGGTCGTGCGTCGAGAACAGGAAGGTCTCGCCGCGCTCGCGATTGAGTTTCTCCATGATCTCGAGCAGCCGCTCCGCGGTCTCCGAGTCGACGTTCGCGGTCGGCTCGTCGGCGAGCACGACCGCCGGGTTCGAAGCGATGGCACGCGCGATCGCGACCCGCTGTTGCTGTCCGCCCGAGAGTTGGTCGGGCCGCCGGTTCTCGAGGCCCTCGAGCCCAACGTCGGCGAGCACGCGAAGAACGCGGTCTCTTCGTTCCTGTTCCTTGACGCCTTGGAGCCGCAGCACGATTTCGGCGTTCTCGAAGGCGGTGAGCACCGGTATCAGGTTGTAGGCCTGGAACACGAAGCCGATCCGGTCGCGCCGAAGTTGGCTCAGGGCGCGGCGTCCGAGCGAACCCAGATCCTGTCCTTCGAGCGCGATGCTACCCGAGGTGGGGGCATCCAGCGCCCCGATCAGGTTGAGCAGCGTGGTCTTGCCCGACCCCGAGGGCCCGCAGATCGCCGTGAACTCCCCGGGCCGGATCGTGAGCGAGAGTCCGCGCAGCGCCGCGACCTCGAGCGCTCCCTGCTGGTAGAGCTTGGTGGCGTCTCGGACCTCGACACTGGGCGTGCCGTTGGCCTGCGTCATGGAGTTCCCTTCATACCAGCCGGATCGTCTCGGCCGGCTCGACACGCCCCGCCCGCCAGGCAGGATAGAGCCCTGAGAGCAGCGTGGCCGCGACCACGGCGAGCGCGATGTAGAGCAAATTCTCGGGGTAGATGCTGGCGCGCATGATCGAGGTGAGCGCGATTCCGGCAATCTCGGCCGTGCCCCCGTCCGTGATCACCTCGGCGATGTCGATCCCGGTGGTTGCCATGTAATAGTACGGACCGGCCGTGAGTGCGGCCGCCGCCACCAGCCCGACCAGCGAGAGCCAGAGGCTTTCGAGCATCACGAGCGCAAACAGCCGCGCCGAACTGAAACCGATCGCGAGCAGGATGCCGAACTCGCGCAGGCGCTCCATCACGCTCACGAAGAGCGTGTTGAAGATTCCGGCCGCGACCAGGATCGCCATCACGATCTCCATGAAGTACGCGCCCGCGACCTTCATGGTGATGAAGGCCGCGAGATCGGGCTGGGCCTCGTACCACGGGATCGCAGAAACCTGCTGGCCGAGTTCTGCGCCCACCCGAGCCGCGACCCTCTCGGCCTGGCGCTGGTCCGGAAGGAAGAGCCCCACCTGAACTACCTCGTCGGGTGCAAAGCCGATCGTGCCGCGCATCCGGTCGAGCGGGAGTAGCGCGATCCCGCCGTCGACGCTCGGGGACCCCGTGCGCACGATTCCGGTGAGCCGCGCCGCTTCCCGGACGATCTCGCCGTGCTTGTCGGTGAGCGTGTACACGACCTTCCGGCCCAGCTTGAGGTCCAGGTTTCCTGCCAGCGTCTCTCCCAGCACGATGCCCGGACTGTCCGCCCGCTCGAACATCTCTCCTTCGCTCAGGGCCTCGAGCAATGACAGCGTCGATGTGTCCTCGGCCTCGGGATCGAGCGCGATGAAGCCCGCGCCGTAGCTCTGCCCCGCGGTGGAGAGCATCAGGAATCCCGTAATCCGGGCGACGACGCGCTCGACCTCGGGATCCAGCAGGGCGGTCTCGCGCAGGTGCGCGGCCCCGGTCACGCTCCTCGACAGGGTGGGCGTGTCGAGGTATTCCGCGTGCTGCACCGTGACATGGCCGCCCCCGAGTCGGGCCGCGAGATCGATCATCGCGCGCCAGTTGGCATCCCCGATGCCCGTCAGCATCACCGCCAGCATGCTTCCGAACGCGATCGACGAGAGCGTGAGCAGTGTCCGCCGACGATTCCGCCAGATGTTCCTCCACGCCATCGAAGCGAGCTTCGGCCCTTCGCGTCCGGGAGCCCTCATCTGTGCCTCATTGCCTCGACGGGCTGGATCAGGGCCGCCTTGAAGGCCGGGAACAGCACCGCGATCGCCACGACCAACACCAGCAGGCCCACCGGGCCCGAGAAGGTCTCGCCGCTCACGACGCCGCGCCAGATCGGGTTCATGGCGATGCCCATTATGCTCACGCCCGCGAGGCTGGCGATATTGAAGCCGACAGTCGAAAGGTAGTAGAGCGCCGGAAGGCTCAGAGTCAGGCCGCACGCGATCGCGATCCCGGCCTGGATCGCACTTTCGAGCAGAATCAGGATCAGGACCTCGAACGGGCTCGTACCCAGGGCCTTGAGCACTCCGAACTCGCGGATCCGTTCGAACACGGCCATCAGCATCGCGTTCAGGATCAGGATCGCGATTGCGATGTAGACGATGAAGAAGAGGGCCCAGATTGCGCCGCGCGCCGATTCCAGCATCGACGCGAGCGTGGGCATGAGTTGCTTCCACGTTCGTACGTCGAGCGTGCTCGCTACGCCGCTCACCTCGAGAGCCGCGGCCGGCAACTCCAGGGACGCAGGGCGCCGCACAATGATCTGGTGTGCACCGTCCGGGACCACCATCAGCTCGCGGAAACTCTCCTGGGTCATGAATACGCCGGTGCGATCGACGGCGGCCCCCATGCTTCGCAGCGTGCCGCGCACTTCGTAAAGGTCGTACGCCATGCTGCCGTCGGCGCCCTGGCTGAGAACCAGGAGTTCGTCTCCGACGTCGACCGCGAGCGTCCGGGCCAGACGCTTTCCGAGCACGACGCCGCGCGGATCTTTCGGATCCAGCCAACGACCCTCTGCGATCTCCTCGTGAATGCGGCTCACGCGGGCGTCGCGCTCGACGTCGATCCCGCGGAACGAGGCCCCGGCCGATGCTTCGTCTGCCGCCGCCAGCCCGAAGCCGAGCAGGCGCGCGCTCGCGGGAAAGCCCGCCTGTGCGAGCGGCTCGAGTAACGCCTCGGGGTCCTGGATCCGCGTGTAGAGCGAGGGGTTCTCGCGGTAGTCCTCCGCAAAGATCTGGATGTCGCCGACCTCCAGGTCGACGATGCTCTGCTCCATGTCGCGCAGGTAGCCCTGGATTAGGCTCGAGTAGAGGATCATCACGAAGAGCGCGAAGGTCATGGCGCCAATTGTTACGAGCGTGCGGCGGCGGTTCCGCCAGACGTTCCGCCAGGCCAGCTTGAAGACGTCCACCCGAGCCTTCCTTGAAATCGTGACGAATGCTGAATTCGAGCAGCATCCTAACGCAATGGGCAGCACCCGCCTGTGCGCTGCCGGGCGAGCCCGAGCGGCGGGGTTGGCTGGGGTATCCTGGAATGCTGGTGAGAAACGAAATGGGTCGCGCATACGCAACGGGTTCCGGGTCGCCCCCGGCGAGGCGCCTGGGTCGGGGGCTGGGCGCAGCGTTGCTGGGCCTCTTCCTGCTCGGGGCCGAGGCACCGCCTCCGTCCTTTCCGGCGCAACTCCTCGACATCGACGGCCGGGCGGTCGACGTGTCGGCGCTCGCGAGCGCGCACCGCCTGATCGTGGTCACGCTCAAGGCTCCCTGGTGTCCCGTCTGTGCGCGCCAACTCGCGCGTCTCGAAGGATTGAGCGCGGCGCTCGAGAACTGTGGGGCGACCTTTCTGGTCCTCTCGCCGGGGCCGGCAGAGAGGATCCGGGCGGTGCGCGAAGCGACGGGTTTCTCGGCGCGCTACGTCGAGGACCGCGACCTGACGATCGCCCGCTCGCTCGGGCTCGAACTCGCGCCCGACCAGATCGTACCGTCTCTGCTTGCCGTCGACTCCGAGCGCACGATCGTCTGGCAGCAACGTGGCCGAAGCGGAGGGTCCTACGGTGACGGACGCCTGCAGCGTTACCTCGGCTGCGAAACCGCTCGTACCTAGGGCAGCGCGAACGAGCCGATGCGCAACGATGGTGGTGCTACAGGCGCCGCAGCTTCGAGAGTGGCGGGCTGCCGAAGTAGATGTCTTCTCCGATGAGCCTTCCGTCCGGTCCCGCGGGCCAGACCGTGAGGATCTGCATTTCCGACAGGTAGCTCGCGTCGGGATCGACGGCCGCGCTCTCGACGGCCTCGATCTGCGAGGCCAGCAGTGCGCTACCGGGCATGACCTGTCGAAGCTGCCCTTCTGTGATGACGGCGCCGGCATCGACCACCACGCGGTGCATTTCGAACTCGAAGCGGTTCCCGCCGCTCGCCAGCATCTGCTTGTAGAACGCCTCGACGGCTGCGCGCCCCTTGGGCCCCGCGTCCGGGCCCATCCCGAAGAAGTGGTACTGCGGCTCGTCCACGAGTGTCTCCATCAGACCCTCGAAGTCGCCCTGAATCTCGGTGCGTACGTGGTCGCGGACCCGCTCGAGCAACAGCCGTCGCTGCGGATCGCGTTCTTCCTCGAGGCGTGCCTCGAGGACGCGCCAGGATCGCTCCGGATCGAAGTCGGGCTGGCAGGGGCTGGACTCGCTCACCTTTGCCTACTCAGTCCTTTGGCAAGCCCAGGATTCGCTCGGCGATGATGTTGCGCTGGATGTTGGGGGTGCCGCCCCCGATCACGGTCCCGTGAAAGCTGAGGGACGCATTCTGCCAGGGCCCGTCGAGTTGGCTCGCGCTGCCCAGGACCTCGAGTGAGAGCTCGGCCATGCGGATTTCGAGTGCACCGCGCAACAGCTTGTTGACCGAGGTTTCGCTCGATGGCGGATCTCCCTTGAGCTGGCGGGTCAGATTGCGCATCCCGTTCAGGCGCATGGCCTCGATCCCTGTGTCGAACGCGGCCAACTCGCGGCGCACGCTGGTGTCGTCGAGCGCGGGCCGCCCGGCCTTGCTGGAAGCCCGGGCGAGATCGATCAGCGAGTCGAGCTTGCGTGTCATCTCGGTCGATTCCGAGATCCCCGAGCGTTCGTTGGCAAGTGCTCCCATCACCACGCGCCAGCCCTCGCCTTCCTTTCCAAGTCGGTTCTCGACCGGTACCCGCACGTCGGTGAAGAAAACCTCGTTGAATCCCGCGCGGCCCGAGAGGTTCTCGATCGGGCGGATTTCGATGCCCGGGGTGTCCATGGGGATCAGCAGGCAGGTGATCCCGCCGTAGCGCGAACTCGACTCGGTCCGGACCAGATTGAAGATCCACTTCGCCTGCATCGCGGCCGAGGTCCAGATCTTCTGGCCATTGACCACGTACTCCTCGCCTTCTTGGACTGCGCGGGTCTTGAGCGAGGCCAGGTCGCTGCCCGAGTCCGGCTCCGAGTAGCCCGTGCACCAGAGCGACTTGCTATCGAGGATGTCGGAAAGGAAGCGTTTCTTCTGCGCTTCGGTTCCGTGCCGAATCAGCGCCGGCCCGACCCAGGCGAGCCCCATGAAGTCGCCTCCGAGCGGCGGGGCTCTGCGGGCAGACATCTCCTCCTTGAGGATGTATTGCTGGATCAAGGTCCCCCCGCCGCCGCCCTCTTCCTTCGGCCAGGCGAAGCCGACCCAGCGCTTCTCGCGGAGTTTGGCGTTCCACTCCTGGAGGAACTCGGGGGTCGTCGGTACCGGATCGGGCAGGTTTTCTTCAAGAAAGTCTCGGACTTCCTGCCGGAAAGCATCTTCCTCGGGGGCGAAACTGAAATCCATCAGAGACCTCTCGCGATCGCAATTCGGTCATGGTGGTAATCGGCGTCCCCGTACATCGAACGGGCCCATTTCGAGCGCTTCAGATAAAGCTGAATGTCGTACTCGAGGGTGTAGCCGACGCCGCCGTGGAGTTGAATGCCGTCGATGCCGATCCGGGTAAAGGCGTCGGCTGCATAGGCCTTGGCCCTCGAAACGGCGACGGGGCCGAGTTCGGGGTCTTCTTCGAGTGCCCAGGCCGCGTAGTAGAGCAGGGATTTTAGCGACTCCACCTCGACGTACATTTCGGCGAGCGGATGCTTGACGCCCTGGAAGTGCCCGATCGGATGGCCGAACTGTACGCGCTGCTTCGCGAACTCCACCGTGATCCGGAGCGCTTCCTCGGCGGCCCCGATGACTTCAGCGGTGACCGCCACCGCGCCGCGGTCCAGCAGTCGCATGAAGCCGGGCGCCGCTTCTCCCGGACGGCCCAGCAGGGCCTCGGGTCCGATCCGGACCGCGTCGAGTTGCAATACGCCCACGCGCTTGGTGGTGTCGATCGAACGCAGAGTCCTTCCCGAGATCCCGTTTTGTTCCCCTTCCACGACCGCCAGCCCAATCGCGTCTTCGGACTCCCCGACCCGGAATGGCACCACCCAAAGGTCTGCCTGCTCCACGTCGGCCACGAAGTGCTTCTCTCCCGTGAGCAGGAAGCCGTCGCCGCTGGGTTGACCGCGGAGTTGGATTCCGGCGGCGCCAACTCGGTCGTGCTCCTCGAGAAACGCGATCGTGCCGATCCGTGAACCGTCCGCGAGCCCCGGGAGCCAGCGTCGTTTCTGGTCGTCGCTCCCGAGGTCCGCGATGGTCGCTCCCGCAAGCACGGTCGAGACCAGGGGCGACGGAAACAGGCTCCGCCCGGTCTCCTCGAACAGCACCACCGCGTCGATCCAGGAGAGTCCCGCCCCGCCGTAGGCTTCGGGCACGATCAGTCCGAGCCAGCCGAGTTCGGCGAGTTGTTTCCAGTGCGCGCGTTCGTAGCCATCCGGGTCTTGCGCGATACTCCTCACCCGCTCGATCGGGCACTGCTCGTCCAGAAACTTGCGGATCTCGCGCCGCAGCAGTTCCTGCTCTTCCTCGAATCCGAAGTTCATGCCGAGCTTCTCCTTGGCATCATCCTACAGCCTAGGCGGAGCCGACGGGGCTCCAGCGTTGCCCGATCACACCGCCTCGCTCGAGTTCCGCGAGTGTCTCGGAGTCGAGTCCGAGTTCTGCTGCGAGGATCTCCCGGTTGTGCTGTCCCAGCGTCGGGGTCGGTCCCGCGTAGGTTTCACCCTCGCGAAACGAGAAACGCATCGGCCAGACCGGATAGCGGCGAGTGCCCGAGACCGGGTGCTCGAGCGACTGGTAGTAGCCGCGTGCGCAGAGTTGTGGCTCATCGTACATTCGCGCATTCACCAGCAGTTCCGCGGCCGGGATCCCCTGTCCGAGCAGAAGTTCCGCGACTTCGCGCGCCGCCCGCTCTCGCGTCCAGGCGCCGATACACTCGTCGATCTCGTCGTGTCGCTTGCGGCGTGCTGCGGCGCTCCCGAACTCGGGATCCTGGCTCCAGGCGGGCTTGCCGAGTAGTTCGACCAGGCGGCTCCACTCGGCGTGATCGCGGACCGAGAGGGCCACGAGATCCCCGTCGCGAGCGGCGTAGACCCCTTCCGGAACGAAGCGGTCGCTGCGGTTTCCGCTGCGACCCTGGACCCGACCGTTGAGCGAGTAGTCGATGACGGGTTCGGGACAGATGCAGAGCGCGGTTTCGAACTGGGCGACCTCGATGAGTTGACCTTCACCCGTGCGGCGACGGTGCGCGAGTGCGGCCTGCAGGGCGACCCCGGCGTGCATGCCGATCGCGCAGTCGAGGAACGCGCCCGAGTTCCGCGGCTCCCCGGATGGGGTTCCCGTGAGCCACGAGATTCCGGCCGCCTGTGCGATCGCGAGCGCCCAGCCGACGTAGTCGCGCCAGGGACCATCGAGACCGTAGGCGGGCATTCGCAGCATGACGATATCGGACTGCAATTCGCGCACCTTTGCGTAGTCGAAACCGAAGCGCTCCATCACGCGGGGTGCGAAATTTTCGATCAACACATCGGTTTCGGAGATCAGGCGTCGGAGCAGACTCCGCCCCTGCTCGCTCGTCAGATCGAGGGTGAGGTTCCGCTTCCCCAGGTTGGTCGCCTGGAACAACACGCCGCGTTCGTACCAGCGGTCACTCGAGGTGTCGGAGAGGCCCACGAAGCGAAAGCCGTCGGGCCGGCCGGTCGATTCGACCTTGATCACGTCGGCGCCGAGCGAAGCCAGGTACATGCCCAGGTACGGTCCGGCCCAGAAGGTTCCGAGATCGAGTACGCGCAGGCCACGGAAGGGCTGCGTGGGATCCGCGGACGACTCCGGGGTTCCGAGCGGATCCCGGGTGCGTTCGTACCAGCGCGGCACCACTCGGGCTTCGCCGAGGCGCGGAGCCGGGCCGTGCGGGGATGCGGGCGTCCTGGAGAGCCGGTAGGGAACGCCGGGCCGCAGGAATCCCTCGCTCGCGGCGCCTTCGGTCTCCGCAAACCACGCGTCGCGCACCATGAACGGTCGGGCCGTTGCCTGTGCGCAACTCGCCAGCCGGTCGCCGCTCTGCACGATCGCGGCCGGGATCCGCGCGGCCTGGGCGGCCGCCAGGATTTCGTCCGCCGGGTGTGCATCCAGGTAGGGTCGGATCGCCTTCGTGAAGGCTTCGAAGCCCTCCGCAGTACGGGTGACGTCGCTCCGGCGATCGGCGAACTCGGGCACGCCCACGAGTTCACAGGCACTTTGCCAGTGCGCTTGCGTGAGCACGTTGATGCCGATGAAGCCGTCCTTGCAAGACAGGATCCCGAACGGCGCACGCCCGCTGCCCTCCGAGCGAATGCCGGCTTGCATGAGCGCCTCGTGCATCAGCATCGGGTATGCGAGCGTGCCCACCAGGCACTCGAGCATCGAGAGATCGACCCAGACTGCCTCTCGCCCGAGCCGTGCGGCCTGCGCGGCCGTGATCGCAGAGCAGGCCGCAAAGCTACCGGCCAGGTACTCGGGGATCCGGCCTCCGACCCGCACCGGCTCCTGTCCGACCGCGTTGTAAAGTCCGACCCAGGCTCCGGCGGCCTGCAGCGTGAGATCCGTGACCTCGCGATCGCGGTACGGGCCCGTCTGTCCGAACGGCGAGATTCGCACCAGCGCGATCTCGGAATTCGCGGCGCGCAGCGACGCGAAGTCGAGGCCGCGCGCTTCGAGCGTTCCCGGTCTCAGGTTTTCGACCACCAGGTCGGCCCCTGTCGTCAGTTCCAGTATGCGGCCCACGTCCGCGGAGCGCGCGAGGTCGAGCGCGACGCTGCGCTTTCCGGCGTTGAGATAGGCGAATAGCCCGGAGGCCTCGGGATCGGGCCGGTCGCCCGGGAACGGACCCCATGCGCGAAGCTCGTCGCCGTTCCCGGGCGACTCCACCTTGATCACGTCGGCGCCGAGATCCGCGAGCAGCTTGGTGCAGTAAGGGGCCGCGATCTCCCCGCCCAATTCCAGGACGCGCAGCCCGTCCAGCGCTCCGGGCGCCGGTTCAGGCACGGCCCAGAATCAGGCCGCTCGTCGGCACACCCGTTCCGGCCGTGACGAGCACGTTTTCGACGGCGTCGACCTGGTTCACGGCGCTGCCCCGGACCTGCCGGACTGCCTCGGCGATGCCGTTCATGCCGTGGATGTAGGCCTCGCCGAGCTGGCCGCCGTGGGTGTTGAGCGGAAGCTCTCCGTCGAGTTCGATATGGCCGTCGGCGATGAAGTGGCGGGCTTCGCCGCGCTTGCAAAACCCGAGTTCTTCGAGTTGGGTCAGTACGAAGGGCGTGAAGTGGTCGTAGATCACGGCCGTGCGGATGTCCTCGGGCCGCAGTCCCGACATCCCCCAGAGCTGATCCCCGACCAGGCGCATCTCGTCCAGGCCCGAGATGTCGTCGCGGTAGTAGCTGGTCATCATCTCCTGCTCGAAGCTCGAGCCCTGCGCACTGGCGCGGATGATCGCCGGCGGCTGCCGCAGGTCCCGGGCGCGCTCGCTGCTCGTGACCAGGAGTGCGACAGCCCCGTCGCTCTCCTGGCAGCAGTCGAGCAGGTGCAGCGGCTCGACGATCCAGCGGGACTTCTGGTGATCCTCGAGGGAAATGGGCCTATCGTAAAACCACGCCTTCGGATTCGTGGCCGCGTGTCGGCGGTCCGCAACCGCGACCCTGCCGAAGTCTTCGCTGGTCGCGCCGTACTCGTGCATGTAGCGGCGAGCGAACATGGCCACCCAGGCGGCGGGCGTGACCAGGCCGAAGGGCGCATACCAGTCGGTCGGAAGCGCCGCCGGGACATCGGCTGTGCGGCCCTGGCGCCCGGCGCCGAAGCGGCGGCCCGACCGTTCGTTGAAGCCCCGGTAGCAGATCACGGCCTTCGAGACGCCCGTTGCCACCGCCATCGCCGCCTGCTGCACCGTGCCGCAGGCGGCACCGCCGCCGAAGTGGACGCGACTGAAGTGGGTGAGTTTCGGGATTCCGAGCCCGCGCGCGACCGCGATCTCTTCGTTCGACTCCATCGTGAAGGTCACCATGCCGTCGACGTCGGCCGGTTCGAGGCCGGCGTCGTCGATCGCCGCCTTGGCGGCTTCGAGCGCGAGTTGGAGTTCGGTCCGGCCCGAGGCCTTGGAGAATTCGGTGGCTCCGATGCCGACGATGGCCGCACGCTCCGCGAGCGGAGAGCTCATCCCGCGTTCTGCAGCGGGAGGCTCAGTCGAACCGTACCCTTTACGTGGTCCCCGAGACCGTTCTGGCCGCGGACGGAAATCTCGACCCGGCCCCGGTCTCCCGCGACCTCCTTGCTTTCGACCACGCCCGTCATGCGCATCGAGTCATAGGGGTAGTTCGGGGCACCCAGCCGGATCGCCACGCGCTCGAGCAGCGCCCCGGGCCCGGTCCACTCGGTCACGAAGCGGCCGACGAACCCGTTCGTGGACAGGATGTTCATGAAGATGTCCTTCGAACCCTTCTTCTGAGCCAGGTCGCGGTCGTGGTGCACGTCCTGGTAGTCGCGAGATGCGATCGCGGTAGAGATGATCCGCGTCGGCGTGAGATCGATCACGAGTTCCGGGAGTTTCTCGCCTACCTCGATTTCTTCGAAGCTACGCGTCGCTTGCAGTGCCGTCATGCCTTTCCCGCCCCGGCCGCCGAGACCCGCGGATCGCCCTCCGGTCGCCAGGCCGGGAGCGTCCAGGTGTCGTCCACGTGTACGAACTCGACCTCGACGGGCATGCCGACGTACAGCGCCTTCGGGTCTCCGCTGACGTTGCCCACGATCCGCGTGCCCTCGGGGAGTTCGACCAGCGCGACCGCGAAGGGCGCCTCGAAGCCGTAGACGGGTGGATGGTGATGCACCACGTAGCTGTAGATCTCGCCCTGCCCCGAGGCGACGATCGAGTCCCAGTCGAGCGAGGTGCAGGCCGGACACATGGGCCGCGGGGGGTGGCGCAGGCGCTTGCAGCCGACGCAGCGCTGGATCCGAAGTTCGTGCTTCTCGACGCCCTCCCAGAAGAAGCTCGAGTCCTGGTTCATCATCGGGCGCGGAGGCCGAGCCATCG
Source organism: Myxococcota bacterium (assembly GCA_036337215.1). Lineage (GTDB taxonomy): Bacteria > Myxococcota_A > UBA9160 > SZUA-336 > SZUA-336 > JABSQV01. The sequence continues at coordinate 28,384 of JAYZEO010000073.1, forward strand.
TCAGTTTCCGGGGGCCTTGCGCGGTTTGAACCAGAGGATGCGAAAGCGCATCTCGGCCACGATCTGGCCGGCTTGATCGCGGTAAGTGGTCTTGGTCGTAACGAAATAGCCATCCCCGAGTGCCGTATGCTTCTCATCCGAAATCGACTCGAGTTCGCTCTCGGTGGTCACGAGGTCGCCCGGGCGCAGGTAGCGCTTGTAGTCCTGCTCGCAGTCCGTGGCCACCACGGAGGTGTAGCCGGCCTGATGCAGTAGCGCGGTCGGGCCCGGACTGCGGGCCGCGGAGGCTGCGGTCCCGGGCGGCCTGCGTTCGAGGCCGCGCATGCTCCAGGCCTGGAGCATCGTGGGCGGCGCCACGATTCCTCTGTGGATAGACTCGGCGGCGGCCGCGGGCTCGGTGTAGACGGGATTCATGTCCTCGACGGCATCACACCAGTGGCGGATCATCGGCAGGTTGACGGGATCGCGCGCAGGTGGCCCCAGGGTCGGGCGGCTCTCTGCAACAAATTTCTGAAGCTCTTCGTCGAGCATATCCTGGCCTCTGGTCATCGCGCTGCCGATCTTACCCCGGCTCTTCCCTTCAGCGGAGCGCTCACTCGATCGCGATCAGTTCCACGTCGAAGTGCAGGGTCGCGTTAGGCGGGACCGTGTTCCCCGCACCTCGCGCCCCGTACGCCATCTCCGGGGGGCAGATCAACCTGACCTTGCTGCCCACCTTGACGCGCTGGAGCCCGTGCGTCCAGCACGGAATCACGCGGTTGAGGGGTACGGTGAAGGGTTGACCGCGCTCAATGCTCGAGTCGAAGACCCGGCCGTCGGGAAAGGTCCCGTGATAGTGGACTCGGATCGTGTCCGTCGCCTTCGGCCTCGGTCCGTCTCCTTCCTCGACGATTGCGATCTGGAATTGCGCCGGGCTGGCTTCAGACGAGGGGGCCGGGGCTTTCGGTTGCTTGGTTTGGGAGTCCGAGCACGCCATCCCGAACACGGCAACGAACAGAATCGGGGCGATTGCCCGGCAGGCTGACGAAGTCACGAAAGATCCTCCTCGAGACCCGATCGGAAGGCGGCGTGCGATGGAGGCGAACTGCCTTCCCGCACGGCTTCCCGGGTTCGGGCTTCGGGTGTGTGGCGCGTGGTCGCGCGCCGTTGGGGCTTCTCGAGGTCCGGTGGCAGCGGGTCCGGTTGTGCTCAGCCGCGGCCAATTCGTGTGAGATGCGATGGGAATCACAGGGGTCGACTCGAATTCCGGTCGCCCGGTGTTTGCCGGATGGGTCCGGCTGTGGTCCCGCGGCGAACCCGACCCGTGTCTCGCACGGCCGTAGTAGGACTGCGAGACTGCCCTACGTCAAGTGAGGTACGGTTTCCGTGGGATCAACGGCCTCCCACCCGGGACCGTCTCGGCCCTGGCACCGAGCTTGGCCGCTTGAATCTCCGCAAGGTTTCACGTTCACCGGGGGTGCTTCAGTTGCTGAGACTCGAAGGCAAGGTCGCGATCGTGGTGGGTGCCGGGCAAACCCCCGGGGACACCATCGGCAACGGCCGTGCGGCCGCGATTCTGTTCGCCCGGGAAGGTGCACGGGTGCTGCTTGCCGACCGAGACCTGGAGTCGGCGCGCGAAACCGAGCGCATGATCGCGCAGGAAGGCGGCCGCGCGGAGTGCGTCGAGGCCGACATCGTTCGTGAAGACGACTGCCGGGCGATTGCGAGAACTTGCCTCGAGAGCTTCGGGCGAATCGACGTACTCCACAACAACGTCGGGATCGCCTCCGGCGACGCGAGTGTGACGCGGGTCTCGGAAGCCGCCTGGAGCCAGATTTTCGACGTGAACGTGAAGGGTCCGTTTCTCACGACCAAGCACGTGCTGCCGGTCATGCGCGAGCAGGGGTCGGGCAGCATCACCTTCGTCTCCTCGGCCGCCGCGGTCGCCTCGACGCCGCTGGCCGCTTACAAGTCTTCGAAGGCGGCCCTGCATGCGCTCACACAGTCGGTCGCGAACGGGGGTGCGCGCTTCGGGATTCGCGCCAACGCGATCATGCCCGGCCTGATGGATACGCCGATGGCGATCGAGGGAATTTCGTCTGCGCGCGGAATCGACAAGCAGGCGCTGCGTCGCGAACGCGACAGCCGGGTTCCGCTGGGAGGTAAGATGGGCACCGCCTGGGACGTTGCCTATGCGGCGTTGTTCCTGAATTCCGAGGAGGCCCGGTTCATCACCGGGGTGATCCTGCCCGTCGACGGCGGGCAGAGCGCGCGCGTCGGCTGATGGGACTCACGCGCGAGGTCGCCTGGGCGAAGCTCTGTGACTGGACCGAGGGCGAGTCACTTCGGAAACACGCGCGCGCGGTCGAAATCGTGATGCGCGCCGCTGCCGAGCGTTACGGTGCCGGTGCCGCCGATCTAGAGCGCTGGGGGATCGCCGGGATGCTCCACGATGCCGATTACGAGCGCTGGCCCGAGGACCACCCGAAGCGGATCGTGGCCTGGCTCGAGGCGGCTGGCGAGGCCGAGATCGCGCATGCGGTTTCGGCCCACTACACGAAGTGGCAGGTGCCTCACGAGACCGCTCTCGACCGCGCGCTGCTCGCCTGCGACGAACTCACCGGGTTCATCGTGGCGTGCGCGCTGGTGCGGCCCGAGGGAGTGCTCACCCTGACCCCGAAGAGCGTCCGCAAGAAACTCAAGGATCGAGCCTTTGCGGCAAAGGTGGAGCGCACGGAGGTGTCGGCCGGGGTCGAGGGCCTCGCTGTCGAACTCGCCGATCACGTCCAGTTCGTGATCGACGCGCTCCGGCCCCACGCGCAGGAACTCGGCCTCGAGGGCCGCGGCTGAGGACGACCGGCTAGTCCCGGGCCACGAGCAGGCGCGCCCCGAGTTCCGGGAGCGCGGGCGCGGCGAGCAGCGGGATCTCGCGCTGGCTCTCGAACTCGAGGCCAACCGGACCGACAGGCGCGTCCGGGTCGATCTCTACCGCGACGCGCAGCGGAGACTCGGGCCAACTGAAGGCCAGTCCCCGCTCGATTTCGCCCGCCTTGCCGCGGAGCGCGTCCTCGAACAACCGCCGCGCGGCGGCTTCGCTGGGGGCGGCCATGCGCAGACCCACGAAGCGGACCGGGTCCGGAGGCTCGCCTTTTGGGGTGGCGGCATTCCGGCCGTAACCCTCGGACTCGTGTTCCGGGCTCGATCTCGCGAGTTGCACCACGATCCCGAGCGCCTGCTTGGGAAACAGGAAGGCCTCCTGCCAGTCCGCATGCGAGTCGTTGTAGCCGACGATCCGGTAGCCCCGATGCTCTGCGAGATCACAGGCCTTTCGGAGATCCGGCACGTAGAAGGTCAGGTGGTGGATGCCGGGTCCGTGGGTTTTTAGAAAGCGTCGCAGAAAGCCGTCGGGCGGCCCGTTGGGGATCAGAACCTCCAGGCTCCCGCCGCCCAGGAAGGACCAGGTGTACCAGTCGAAGCCGTCGCCGGGTCCCGCCCTGCCCGGCTGTCCCCCGAGCGTCGAGACGACCACGGGCAGCGCGTCCTCGATGCGCTTCACCGCGACGGCGACGTGATCTAGTTGAACCATGCTACCGCAACCTCCGCTGCCCCACGACGAGCGCGCGCCAGCCTACACCCCCCGGGTGGCGCGAGGTACCGTGTGTCCGGAGCCGGAATCCTCCGGCCGGAAAAATGGCCGCGACCCGTCGCAGCAGACGCTCGGTAGCGGGTTGGGAGCAGCAAGTTGAGTCTCGACAGAATCGCAATTCTCAGTCCTGGAGACATGGGGCACGCGGTGGGACGGGCCCTCGTCGAGCGGGGGGCGCGCGTCGTGACCACCCTCGACGGGCGCAGCGTCGCGACCCGCGAGCGGGCCCGACGCGCCGGGATCGAGGATCTTGGTTCCCTGCAGGCCGCCGTCGAGGCCTCGGACCTGGTGCTCTCGATCCTGCCCCCGGCCGCGGCGCTCGAGTTGGCGCGGACGGCCGTACCGGCACTTGGGCAGGCGGGCCACCGGGTGTTGTACGCGGACTGCAATGCGGTCTCGCCGGCCACCGCCGGGTCCATGGCCACGCTCGTGGCCGACGCGGGTGCCGAGTTCATCGACGTCGGGATCGTGGGTCCGCCTCCCGGCCGCGGTCCCGACACGCGCTTCTACGCGAGCGGTTCGGCCGCGGAGCGGCTCCGGGAGCTCGACGCACCCGGCGTCGAGGTACGCGTGATCGGCTCCGAGGTGGGACGTGCCTCCGCGCTCAAGATGGTCTACGCGGGGCTCACGAAGGGCACGCTCACGCTTTACACGGCCGTGCTCGTCGCTGCCGAGCGCCTCGGCCTTTCGCGGGAGTTCGCGCGCGAGTTGGGCGAGAGCCAGGCCACCGCGCTCGATCGCATGCGGCGGGTCCCGTTTCTGCCCGCGGACGCGGGCCGCGGGATCGGAGAGATGGACGAGATCGCCCGGACCGTCCGAGACGCGGGCGTCACGCCCGGGGTCCACGAGGGCGCCGGCTGGATCTTCCGGCTGATGGAGCGCACACCCTACGCGAGCGAGACGCGCGAAACCCTCGACCGGACGCGAACCCTCGAGGAAGCGGTCAGGACCTTCGCGCGCGAACTCGGGCCCTGAGCCGGGTCGCGGCCGCCAGCAGGCCCAGCGCTGCCACCGCGATTCCCCACGGCGGCAGCACCGGAAGCGAGGTCGAAACGGCGCTGCAACTCGGGGTCGCCGGGAAGCTGCCCTCCGTGCAGAGCTGAACCCCCGTGTCCGAGCAGACGAAGTCCGGCTCGGCGGCCCAGGTGCAGGCGGTGCTGCTGGCCGTGGTGCCGCCCTCGCTGCAGCCGGTGACCGAGGCGCCGGTGACCGTCGGGACGGCGCAGTCGGCCAGGCAGGTGCCGCCGCTGGTGGCCTGCCCCGGCGTGGCACCGGCCGGACAGCTCACGTTGAGATCGCCGGCGCTGAAGCCGGCTCCGCACGCGATCGTGCAGCCCGGGTCGCTCACCGGTTGGAGCACGATACCGTCGCTGCAGGCGTCGCTGGCACCGGGCAGCGCGCCCGGCGGGAAGTTGTAGGCGGCGCAGTTGTTCTCGGCGCAGGTGCCCCCGGTGGTGGCCTGTCCCTGAGTCGCGTCGGGGGGGCAGTTGACGGTGGCACTGGTCAGCGTGAAGCCGGCCGCGCACGCGATCGTACAGGCGGGGTCGCTCACGGGCTGGAGCACGATGCCGTTGCTGCATCCGTCGGACGCACCCTCCAGGGCGCCGGGCGGGAAGCCGTAGGCCGCACAGCTGTTCTCGGTGCAGGAGACGGGCAGGTCGAAGGTGCCGTCGCTGCAGCTTCGGACCCCGGTATTCGTACAGGGGTAACCGTCTTCCGGGGCCCAGGTACAGCTACCTCCACTGGTGGCGGCGCCGCCCTCGGTGCAGCCGGTGACCGAGGCGCCGGTGACCACGGGCACGGCGCAGTCGGCCAGGCAGGTGCCGCCGCTGGTGGCCTGTCCCGGTGTGGCCCCCGCCGGGCAGCTCACGTTGGCCTCACCGATGCTGAAGCCGGCTCCGCACGCGATCGTGCAGGCGGGGTCGCTCACGGGCTGGAGCACGATGCCGTCGCTGCAGCCATCGCTCGCACCCGGCAGCGCACCCGGCGGGAAGTCGTAGGCGGCGCAACTGTTCTCGGCGCAGGTGCCCCCGGTGGTGGCCTGTCCCTGAGTCGCGTCGGGGGGGCAGTTGACGGTGGCACTGGTCAGCGTGAAGCCGGCCGCGCACGCGACCGT
>JAYZEO010000074.1:0-8724 GCA_036337215.1 Myxococcota bacterium
CCTGCTGGTTCACAGCCCGGGCGCGACGGACCGACGAGCCTTCCAGAGAATGCGCGTCAACCTGGAGCGAGCCCGGGCACAGGTTCTGGGCCTCGTGTACAACAAAGTCGCCACGACGGATCTGGACCCGTACGAGGATTACCTGCGCGAACCGGCCCCGGGCGACGCAGCCAGGCCGAGAGACGGTGCGACCAACGCCTGATGGCCAGGGCAATCCCCAGCTTCAGCAAAGGATGCGCGCTCCTGCCGTTCGGGACAGCAACTTAGTCATCGAGATCGACCCGCACCGGCATGAATGAATCTCTCCCGCTGCCGACGTTCGATCCCAGCATATACAACCAGACCCTGATAGAGCCATTGGGCCTTCTGGTGGTGCTCATGATGGGCCTGGCAACGCTGATGGCTCCGCGACGCTGGGCCGCGATCCCGGTCTTGATCACGGTCTGCTTCGTATCGATGAGCCAGCGGATCGCCGTCTTCGAACTCGACTTCGACGTCGTGCGGATCCTGGTCCTGTTCGCCTGGGTGCGCCTTCTCGCACGGCGCGAGATAGGCCGCATGACGTGGATCCCGCTCGACACCGTAGTGGTCGGCTTCGGCATCCTCTCCGCGCTCACCTACGTTTTGCGGAAAGGGACACTCGCGGCATTGATCTACCAGTCGGGATCGCTTTTCGACCTGTATGGCATCTACTTCATGTTTCGGAACATGGTCGGCGGCTGGCGAGACATCGAACGCATCGTCACCGCCCTAATGTGGATGAGTATTCCAACCGCCGTTCTGTTTGCCCTCGAGTCCTGGACAGGACGCAATCCCCTCTACCTGTTCGGAGGGGTGCAGGAGTTCGCGCTGATCCGGGAGGGCCGCGTGCGTGCCATCGGCATGTTCGCCCATCCGATCCTGGCGGGCTGCTTCTGGGCATCCCTGGTTCCGCTCTTCGGCGCAGCATGGTGGCGGAGTCAGGGCGCAGAGCGCGCGTTGGTTCCAGTGTCCATCGCAGCAGTGATCGCCGTGGTCTTTTTTACGGCATCGTCTTCACCCATCTTGCTGATGGTCCTGGTGGTCGTAGGCGCTCTGGCCTGGCCGATCCGGAATCACATGCGGGAGTTGCGCTGGGGCATCCTCGCCGCCCTGGTCGCACTCCATCTGGTGATGCAGGCGCCCGTCTGGCACCTGATCTCCCGGATCGATGTCGTCACGGGTTCGACCGGCTGGCACCGTTTCAACCTGATCGATCAATCGATTTACCACTTCGGAGACTGGTTTCTGCTAGGTACGGACCGGACCTACCAGTGGGGCTGGGGACTCGGTGACGTGACCAACCATTACCTATTCGTCGGCGCTCAGTCCGGGTTCTTCACGATGTCCCTGTTCCTGGTTCTGATGGCGCTGGCCTTCCAGCGCGTCGGCAGACTACGTCGGGTAGCGACTCGAAGCCCGCGCTACATGGCGCTCAGTTGGGCCCTCGGGGTGGCCCTGTTCGCCAACATGGCCGGCTTCTTCGCCGCCGCCTACACGTCTCAGCTGATGGTGATGTGGTACCTGCTGCTGGCGTTGATCGCCGCGCCCGCTCTGAGCCGTCAGAGCATCCCGCGCCGGGTACCGGCCCCACGCCCTCTCGAAGCTTACTGACGCCGAGCTGTGCTCGGCCGAGCACGGCCAGGCCTCCAGCCGACGACCCGTAGAACGCGACCCGGCTCGCCGCCGGGCCCGGCCCCGCGTTCCGGTCGCGCGCGGTCTCGGAGCGCAGTCTCGGAGGACGGCTATGCCTGCTCTCCGTCGAGAGCGTCCGGCAGGCGGTGCGGAGAGACCGCCCCGGCTATTCGATGCCCAGCCTCGCCATGCGCCCGCGCAGCCGGCCGCGGCTCATTTCGAGTGCCCGCGCTGTCGCGGAAACGTTCCAGCCGTGCGAGTTGAGTGCCTCGACAATCTGATCACGCTCCTTCCGCTCGTACCGGACACTCGGTTTCGACTCCAGCCGCGACAGCTGCAGCGCCCGATCGACGTCGTAGCGGTCCAGCTTGCGTCGAGTTTCGGAAAGGATCGCCATGCGTCGGACCGTAACCTGGATCTGGCGGACGTTTCCTGGCCATGGCTGCGCGCGGAGCGCCTCGTAGCCACTCTCTTCGAGCACGTACGGTTCACCGCCCCGATCCTGCGAGATGCGACGGAGTTCGAGATCCGCGAGCGGTCCGATGTCCTCCACCCGCTTGCTGAGCGGCGGCACCTCGATCGGCAACACGGAGAGGCGGTGCCAGAGTTCCTCTCGAAAGAAACCTTCGGATATCAGCGCCAGCAGGTCGCGTCGGCTGGTGGCCATGACCCGGAGCGGCTCCGGTTCACAGGCGTCGATGATCTCGATGAGGTTCGCCTGGACCTCATCCGAACCGTCCGAGACCTCATCCAGGAGCAGGGTCCCGCCGCGCGCCTCGGTCACAAACTCGCGCCAGTGACGTTCCGGATTCAGGCCGCTTCCAGAAAGCGAGCCCGCAGACACGACCACCAACGGTCCATCGGGGGTGTAGCCGGCCCGATGCAAGGCGCGCGCAACCGCCTCCTTTCCGGTACCTGTCGCACCCGTGATCAGCACCGGATCTCGCTCGATCGAAAACTGCGCGACCAGGCGGCGCACCTGGTCAATCGCGGGACTGGTCCCGACCAGAAGCTCGCGCCCCTCACTGCGACTACGCCGACACTCGTCGAGGCGGGAGTTCAGCCAGTGCGGGTTGGCGGCGCGGTTGGTTGAAGTCTGCATGCTCGTCGAGACTCAGCGGCCGGCGGAGTTATTCATCGCGGGGTCAGGCCGGCCAACCCAGACCCGCGCAGTCGGTTCGAAGTTCCGGGCGGAGCGGCTTTGCGGATGGGGCGGCCACAGCTGTCCCGAGCCCCGGAGCCCGTGCTCCCGATGCCCCGCTCCGCCAACCTTCCCATCACCCGCTGCTGCACTCAAGTGTCTGCCCCTACCCTCCAGAAAATTGTGCAAAACCCGTTCCAAGTCGTCCCTCCACCGAAGAAACCAGCGACCGGCATCCGACGGGCGGGGTTTACGAGCAGATTCCAGTAGTTCCTCGACCCCGATCCAAGGCCCGAAGCGGGCGGGGGCCAAGGGACTCAAAAGACTGTGGCGCACCCAACGCCCAAAGTCGATTGATTGGAGAAAACTCTTCTATACATGAAGCAAAAACCCATCTATTGAACATTCCACCGAAACCCTTGAACCCGGCCGGACTGACGCCCGGCTTGGGGCGACTCTGGGCGGCGCGTCAACCTGGCGCGTGGCCCGCGAGCCCGGTCCCGCTGGCGGGGCGCAGGACGCCGCGTTCCCCGAGTTCCTGCCGCAGAGACTCCACGCGGCGGCGGTTGACGCCGAGATCCCCGTAGCCGAGGCGCGACGCAGACCGCAGCGCGATGATCTGGTCTTCTGGCCGCAGCTCGAGTTCCAGGTCATCCACGAACCCAAAGACCGCGCTCTGACACTCTGCGTGAAGGTAGCCGTCTTGCTCCGTCACAATCGTGGTGCGCGGGAGCGCCGACACCGCCAAAACCGCCGCCTGCCAGGCTTGGCCCCCGGAGACCGCGAGTTCAAACGGCGCGATCGCATGGTCCGAGTCTGCGGCATCGCTCGAGACACAGTTTGGAGAGGCCGGGCACGGCACCAGACCGGTCTCGGACACACCGAGGTTGGTTGGCCGAGTTCCGGCGCAGTGAAGGAGCGGCATGCAGCAGATGATCAGTCCGAGACGTAGAAAGGTCGCCGGACCGTCCTCCGTAAGCGACCCGAAGGGCCGCAACCACCTAGGTTCGACCCTATCACGAATCCGCGGTCGGAAGCACGATGCGGAGATTCGAAAACGCGCCCGGCGGGAACTCGCCCGGTTCCCGCCCTGAGTTCGACGCCGTGGACGCCCGGATCGCAATGAACCGTACCCAGCGGGGCCGCTCGAATCACCCGCTAGCGTTCGAATTGGTACTCGCTCATCGGGTGCGAGTCGACCTTTTTGAGGTCGAGGAACGCCCGACAACTGTCGAGCATGCGACGGGCGTTGGCCTCGAGACGCTCGACGGAACCGAGCGCGTCGTAGAAGACGGCCGGATCGCTGAGCGCCCCGATCGGGAACGACTCCTCGACGATCCCGGCCCAGGGTGGAGCAGCATCGGTCAGCGCCAGAACGCACTCGTTGCGCACGTACTCGAAAGTACTCTGCGTCTCGATCGCCAGATCCCGGTGAACCTCGAACCAGTACTCGAGAAACTTCTCGCGCGACAGCCCGGGCCGAGGCTCGATACACGATACCGCGCTGAAGCCGGGCGTCCGTTCTCCGGGAGCCGGGAGCCGGTGAGCGTTCACGAGCGGGCGGGACTCGAGCACCAGATAGCCAGCGATACGTTCCGACACTTCGTCGATCGTCGCCTCGAGTGGGACTCGCTCCTGCGCCTGCTCGAGCCAGAAGCTTACGAGTGCGCTCTTGGCCGGTTCCATCTGCCCGACCCTCAGTCGGGCACCCGCTGCGACCGCGTCATCGACGACACTCAACTTGAGCTTCCGGGCCCCCTGCGCGTGGAGCGCCGGGACAACTCGCTCGAGCAGTGTCTGCTTGAACGCTTCGTCTTGCTGGATGCGCGGCTTCCATAGCAGGTATACGAGCTTCTCCACGGCCGCTCCTAGGCCGCGCGTGCCGCGGCACGGAGCCCGGCACGACGGCCGAAGAAGGTACCGTCCCCGATCGAGAGGCCGCTCGAGTAACCCGGTGCCGCGAGGCAGGCCGTGGTTCGGCCCGCCGCGTAGAGGCCCGGAATGACGCTCGCATCCGGAGTCAGCACCTCGCCGAACGCACTCGTGCGCAGGCCGCCGAGCGTGAAGGCCGCGTAGATCGAACTCTCGGCCGTGCAATCCAGCGCCCCGAGCGGCGGTCTAAGTGGCACGACCCACTCGGGCGCCTTGTTGAAGACCGGGTCCTCGCCCTTCTCCGCATAACGATTGTAGAGCTCGAGGGTCGCTTCGAAACTCCCGGCTGGCAGCCCAAGTTCCTGTTCGAGCTCTCGGGCACTCTCTCCGGTGGCCACGACCTCACGCGGCGCCTTGGGACGCTCGAAGGTCTCGTCGTCGAGCACGAGATAGGCCCGGCCGTTCTGTCGATAGAGCGCGTGCTCGCCCAGCACTCCGTAGTAGGAATCTTCGTTGATGAAACGCTGTCCCTGCGCGTTGATCAGAATCCCCTTCTGGAGCTTCCTCGGCGGGATGATCGGGAGCGAGATCGAGCCAAATCCCATATGGACCGCGGCAGCTCCGACCGCTGCCCCCAGACGAATTCCGCTGCCGTTGTCGCCCGCGGCCCCGACCCTGACGCTGCAGTTCTCGAGTTGAGGCGCGTACTCCCGGATCATCTCCCGATTGTTGATGAATCCGCCCGTCGCGAGTACGACCCCACCGCGCGCCCGGATCTGGTGTTCGCGACCGTCGATTCGGACCGCGACTCCCAGCACCTCGCGCTCCGCGGTCGCAAACAGCGCCTCGCACCGGGCATCGCAGACCAGTTCCGCTTCGCTTCCGGCAACGGCAGCGAGCAGCTTCTGCATCAGGAAGCCCCCCGCCGCGTCCGGGACCTGGGGAACGTGTCCGCGCGGGGCCGGACGGATCTTCGGGCGATAGGGATGCGCGTTTTCGCTTCCCGAGAAGACGAGGCCGTCGTCGGTGGGAGGCTCTCCGCTGTTGTCCGGGTAGAAGACCGGCTTGAAGGGGACGCCGTTCCGGACGAACCACTCGAAGTGCTCGACGCTTCCTTCGGCGTACGCGCGAATCTTCTCCTCATCGGGGCGGGGCCCGCACGACGCCATCAGGTAGGCAAACATGTCCTCGGCGCTGTCCTCGAAACCGCACGCGGTCTGGATCGAGGTGCCACCGCCCAGGTAGATCACGCCACCCGACATCGCCGAGGTGCCACCACCGCCACTCGCGCACTCGAAGACCAGCACTTGCGCGCCCACGCGGCTAGCTTCGAGCGCGACTGCTGCTCCCGCACATCCGAGACCGATCACCACCACGTCGACCTCGCGGTCCCAGCGTGTCACCGAACTGGCATCACGAAGTAACTGCACGGCTACCGGTGCTTCGCGATCAGTGTGTCGGCCAGCCCGCGAAGCGCATCGAGCTTCTTTTCGAGCGGCATACCGACGCCCGAATACGGGTCGCGCACACCCATAATCGCGTCGGTAACGCCTCCGTCCTCGAGTCGCTTCAGCCCGTCGCGCGAGAAGGCATCCATCGATATCGCGTGAATCTCGAAGGGCAGATTCTCACGCCCGTACTCCTTGCGAAGTTCCGCGATCCGCGCGAGTGCACCTGCCAGATCGCTGGCCTGACCGCCGCCCCCGTGCATCCAGCCATCCCCAAACCGCGCAGCGCGACGCAGGGCCGCGTCCGCGTGGCCCCCGATCAGGATCGGGATCGGCTCGCTCGGAACCGGGCAAAGCTTGATCGGCTCCAGGTCGAAGTGGGTTCCGTGAAACTCGAAATAGCCGCCGGCCGCGAGGCCACGGATGATCTCGATCATTTCGTCCATTCGCTTTCCGCGTCCCTGCCAGGGGACCTCGACGGCCCGAAAGTCTTCGCGCCAGGGCGAGAGCCCGGCACCCAACGCGAACCTACCCCCGGTCAGACACGCAATCGAAGTGGCCTGTTTGGCGACCAGCACGGGATGACGAATCGGGAGTTTCACGACGAAGGTCGTGAGGCGGATACGCTCGGTGACGGCTCCGATCGCGGCCGACAACACGAACGGATCCAGAAGTGGTTGGTCTTCCAAGAACTCGCGCCCGCCATCCGGCGTATAAGGATAGGTCGAGTCGCAGTCGCGCGGATAACAGACGCTGTCCGGGATCGCGAACGAATCGAAGCCGTGGGCCTCGGCCTCGACCGCGAGCCGCACGAGATGATCCGGCGGACACATGGACTCCGTAAAGGTAAATCGCACCCGAGCCCCTAGCTGTGCTTCATGTCGATGAACTCCGTAGATGCCAGACGGCCACCGGCCGCCAGCCACTCGCGAATCACTCGGGGTCCGTCTCGGTTTGGGTTGTAGATGTCTTCCTCGTACGAGAAGAGGCCGTCGCCGGCGTAGATCACGCGCGTCCAGTTCGGAAAAGAGAATTCCTTGCCCGGCTCCGTGGGATGATCGAGGGTATTCCGGCACTCGAACACGATCGCGTCGCACTCTTCGTCGATCGCGACCCAAGTCTGGGGAAAGCGCATGTGCGGGAACGGGGTCATGACCTTGACGATCCAGTCCTCGATCGCCGCGCGCCCGTGGAGTTCTCCGTAGGCGTGTTCGACGTAGTGAGCGTCCTCTGTGAAAACCGCGGCCCAGACCCGCCAGTCCCCGCTCTTCGAGGCGGCATCTCGAGCCTGGCGGTAGGTCTCGAGCGCAGCCTCGAGATCGGATCGCGAAAACTTGCCCATGTTCCTCTCCTCGCGCTACGCGCCCGGCATACCACGGCGGCGGTGTCCGGCGGTGTTTCCGCCGTCGACCTGAAAGTCCGCTCCGGTACACGACGCGCTTTCGTCTGACGCCAGGAAGAGCACCATGCGCGCCACGTCTCCGATCAAATCGGCGAGGCTGCGTTCCTTCTGCGTGGAGAGTCGGGACTGGCCGAGCGGCACCACCTTCTCGATGTCGACGCCCTCGGGAAGGTAAGGCGCAATCATCTCTCCGCTGCCCGCCTCGGGGCAGACTGCATTGACCCGGATGCCGAAGCGGCCGAGTTCGATCGCTGCGACCCGGGTCATGCCGCGCACCGCCCACTTGCTGGACGCGTACGCAATCAACCCGTTCTGGCCGCGCCGACCATCGACGGACGAGATGTTCACGATCGACCCCCGCCCCAACTGGCGCATCGCCTCGACCACTGCACGCATGCCAAGGAAAGTCCCGGTCTGGTTCACGCGCACGACGCGCTCGTAGCTCTCGAGCGTCGTATCCTCTAGCGCGGCGATGTGGAGCACTCCCGCGTTGTTCACGAGTACGTCGAGCCGTCCGAAGCTCTCGAGCACAGCCGACACCGCCCCTTCCCAGGCGGACTCCGACCCGACATCGAGCGGAACAAAAATCGCCGCGTCGCCCAGATCCTTAGCGACGGCACGGCCCCGTTCCTCGAGGAGATCCGCGATCACGACGCGGGCCCCTTCCTCCACGAACAGGCGGGCCGTCGCCTCACCGGTCCCGCGTGCGGAACCCGTTACAAGTGCAACTTTCCCGTCGAGCTTTCCCGCCATCACAGGGTCACCGCGGCGCACCATATCAGGAAGCCCCACCAGGGCCAAGGAGATCCGCGCAGGTTCGCGTTCCTCCCGGAAGCGGCGCGCGGCGGCGGTGCTTCAGGGGCGCGCCGTCACGATCCAGGCCGCCGACGCCAACTCCACACCGTCGGGACCCGCGTGCGGCGACAGAGCTTCGCGAACAGCAGCCTCGGCGGCCGCGCGCTGCTCGGGCGCCGCGGACCGGAAGGCGGCACCAGCGGGACCGGTGTTGAGCGCCTGATCGACGGCCGAGTCGAACCCGCCGTCGCCACCGACGCGCAACGGCTGTTCGCGAGCCTCGATCACGATCGCCCCGAAGCCCGCCCGATCGAGAATTCCACGAACTCGCTCGGGGTCCGCAAACGCGAACGGTCCCGGGGCCTCCGGGTCGCCGCGCGCGGGAAGTTCGAGGTGAGGGGCCATCGCCTGCA
>JAYZEO010000075.1:0-29521 GCA_036337215.1 Myxococcota bacterium
CCAGACCGCATCTTCATGCTTAGTCGAGGAACGCGCGCAGGGCCTTGGAACGGCTCGGATGGCGTAGCTTGCGAAGCGCCTTCGCCTCGATCTGGCGGATCCGTTCGCGTGTGACGGCGAAGTCCTGCCCGACCTCCTCGAGCGTGTGATTTGAACGCTCGCCGATGCCAAAGCGCATCTTGAGCACCTTCTCCTCCCGAGGCGAGAGCGTACCCAGAACATCCATCGTATGCTGCGAAAGGCTTCGCTGAATCACCTCGTCGGTGAGCGATACGCGCTTCTTGTCTTCCAGGAAATCGCCGAGGTGACTGTCCTCGTCTTCACCAATCGGGGTTTCGAGAGAGATCGGCTCCTTCGCGATCTTGAGCACCATCTGGATCTTCTCCAACGGCATATCCATCTTCTCCGAGACCTCCTCGGGGGTGGGCTCGCGTCCGAGATTTTGAACCAGGTAGCGCGTCGCTCGAACTAGCTTGTTCATCGTCTCGATCATGTGCACGGGGATCCGGATCGTCCGGGCCTGATCCGCGATGGCACGCGTGATCGCCTGCCGGATCCACCAGGTGGCGTAGGTCGAGAACTTGTATCCGCGGCGCCACTCGAACTTGTCGACCGCCTTCATGAGGCCGATGTTCCCCTCCTGAATCAGGTCGAGGAACTGGAGCCCGCGGTTCGTGTACTTCTTGGCAATCGAGACCACCAGCCGCAGGTTCGCTTCGATCAGTTCACTCTTCGCCTGCCGCGTCCGCTCAGCGGCCGACTGCATCCGCTGCTGGGATGCCACTGCCTCCTCGTAGCTCGTATGATGATCCACCTCGATCTTCTGGATCTGGCGGCGCACCAAAAGCAACTCTCGCTCTGCGAGCGCGATCGCTTCTGGGTTGCCACCGAGTCGCTTGAGCGCCTTCTTTCCGGGTACGGAGCGGCGACGGGACTGCGCAGCAAATTCGAGAAACTCCTCGCCGCCCAGGCGCAGCGGGTTCAACATGCGATTGATATGACATTGCAGCTCGCCGATCTCGTCGACGAACTTCGCGATCTCTTGCCGGAGCGAACGAACGAACTCCGTCGAAACGCCCGAATCCAGGACCCGGGTCGCACTCCGACTGCGAATCGCGTCGATTTCGGCGTCTACCCGTTCGCGCGCCGCTGCCCGCGTGCGTGAATTGGCGAGGACCCGGCTCCGCTTGAGCAACTCCGGTCCACTGCGCCGTACCTGGGTGAGCGCCTGGAGCAGGCCCTTGCGCTTCGTACCCAGGTCCGCGCCCTCCTCTAGATTATTCGGAAAGAGCTTCTTGGCGTCGCGCTTGCCCTTGCGAAGTTCGTCGCCGATCTCGAGCAATCGATCCATCACGATCGACGACTTGAGAATCTCCTTCAGCTCGTCGCCTTCCCCTGCCTCTATCCTCTGTGCGATCTCGACCTCTCCGGCCCGCGTGAGCAGTGATACCGCACCCATCTCGCGCAGGTAGACGCGCACCGGATCGTTCGAACGATATCCCGAGTAGTCGTCCGCCCCGTTCGCACGCCGGCGAGAGTCGGGCTTGCGGAGTTGGACGGGTGGGGTCCAGTCCTTGATCGCCACGGAATGCCGTTTGAAGAGCGTCACCACCTCGTCGAGCTTCTGAGAAGACTCCAAGATGTGGTTCGGCAGAACGCCGAGCAGCGCCCCCCCGTCGACGTGCCCCAACTCCTTCCCGGATCGCAGCAACTGCCGCAGGCTCGTCCCTGCTCCCGAGAGCGTTTCCCGGGCAAGCTTCCGCATGCTATCCCGGTTCTCGCGAATCCGCCGGGTCTTACTCTCGACAGTAGATCGTGAGGTCGACCTGGCGCGTCGGGCTTTGGCCTTCGCCGGGGTCGTTGCAGAGGCCTTGGCCCCCGTCTTGCTCGCGGACGGGGAAGTCCGCGATCGCTTGGGACTACGCTTGGAACTGGGCATCGTGGGGGGACTCCTCATGAATTCAGAAATCTTCCGGTCAGGCCGCGGAGGGCGGCTCTTCGGGTGAAAATTGTCTGCGGCTCGAACTCAGCGCGTCGATCTGCGCCAGAATCGCGTCCTGATCGGCTGGCGCACTCTTCCCGAGCTCCTCGCGGAGCCGCGCCAGACGAGCCTGGCGCAATTCTCCCTGGAGTCGGTCGATACAGTCGGAAATGGCGCGCCGGGCTGTCGCCAGGTCCGCGGATCCCGCACGTGCCAGAATCCTGGAAAGCGCTGCCTTCAGGGATGGATCGAGAACTTCGGACTCCGGAGAGAGGAGCCCATCCAGACGGCGCCCTAGGCCGAGCAACTCGATCGCGTGCCCGACCAGTTCCCGGCCGGCGCCGGTTGGAAGCGAGGCCAGGTCGAGGTCCCGCACGTCGGCGGCCAGTTCGGGGTACGACGCGAGCGCCGCGATCAGCTCCCGACTGACCGCGTCTACCTCGGCCGCGGGCACCACCGGGGCCATCTCGCCCTTTGGGCCGGCTTCGGGCGAGCGGGACCGCGCTCCGGGCCCGCGCGAACGGCCCGGATGTGTACGCACCGTCTCTTCGACCGCGCTCACGGGCAGATCCAGGCGGGCCGCAATCGAGCGAAAGTACGAGGCTCGCTCGACGGAATTCTCGAGCGCCTCCAGATAGGGGGCAAGCGACCGCACCGCTCCGCCTGATCCGGCAGCATCCTCGGAGCCACCCCGAAGCTTCGCATCGATCAGCGTCTCGATCAGGGGCGTACTCTGCTCGACGCACTCCGCGAGCGCCTCCGCGCCCTGCTTCGTCAGCAGCGTCGCCGGGTCCTCCCCGGCCGGAAGCTCTGCCGCAAGCACCCGGATCCCCTCCGTCAGCAGGATCGGGAGTGAGAGTTCGGCAGCACGCTGCCCCGCCTGATCCGCGTCGAAGAGCAGGATCACCTCCGGGGCGTAGCGCCGCAGGCGGCGCGCGTGTTCCCGCGTGAGAGCTGTACCGCAGGGCGCAACGGCTTCTGGAATTCCGGCGCAGTGCAGGGCCAGCACGTCGAAATAGCCCTCCACCACCACCGCACGGCCCCGCGCCCGGATGCCCTCGAGTGCCTGAGGCATGCCGAACAGAACGCTGCCCTTGCGGTAGACCGGGCTCTCGGGCGTGTTGAGGTACTTGGGTTGATCGTCCCCGCGCGCACGGCCCCCGAAGCCGAGTACGTTTCCGGCGGGGTCCGTGATCGGAAACACGATCCTGCCGCGGAACAGATCATAGTGGCCATTGCCGGTCGACCGGGCCTTCACCAGACCCGCCTGCTCGGCCACACGAGCCTCGTGGCCATTGCGGGTCAGGTACCCGAGGAGCCCGTCCCAGCGTGGCGGGGCCAGGCCGATCTGGAATCGATCCGCGAGTTCGCTCGAGACGCCGCGTTCGCCCAGGTAGCCACGCGCCGCTTCGCCTTCGCTCGAACGCAGGATCTGACGGAAGAACGCAAGCGCAGCCTCATTCACCCGGTGGAGTTCTGCAGTCCGGCTAGAGGAGGTCCCCCCGGTCTCGGGAACCGTCACGCCAACCTCACGCGCCAGGCTCCGGACCGCGTCAGGAAACTCGAGTCCGCTATGACGCATCCGGAAGTCGAATACACTGCCGTGCGCGTGGCAGCCGAAGCAGTAGAAGATCTGATTCTCTGGGTTGACCTTGAACGAAGCGCTCTTCTCTTCGTGGAAGGGACAGAGCCCCCAGTACTCGCGGCCCCGCTGGGTGAGGGTGACGCACTGCCCGACGACCTCGATCAGGTCGGCACGCGAGCGAACCTCGTTCAGAATATGGTCCGGGATACGGCCCAAGGCTTCTGGTAGCTCCCTGGATCTCCCGGCACCCGCCCTGGCGCCGAAACACCCATCCTTACCCTTGCTGAAGGCCCTCCGTGGGGGGCTCTGGTTCTCGTTCAAGACACGGGCCCGGCACGGTTGGATACCGAACCCGCAAAAAACTATCTGACTCCGCGGAGCTTCTTGATGGCGCGCTTGCGCGCGGCAATGGCCTTCCGCTTACGCCTCACGCTCGGCTTGTCGTAGTGCTCGCGCCGGCGTAGCTCGTACATGATCCCGGCCTTCTCACACGATTTCTTGAAGCGCTTGAGTGCGACCTCGAAGATCTCGTTGTCCTTGACCTTTACGCCCGGCAGCGGCTTTCCCTCCGATCTCTAACTCCGGCGAACTCTGCGATGGATGCCGGCCCAGAAGCCACGCTTCTGGCCCCGGGAGTTCGCCAACTCCCGGTTCGCCAGGCCGGGGACACCGGCTGCCAGTGAATCCCCGAGGGTTGCAGCACTCCACGAGCGGCGCCCTCGAGATCCATGAGACTGGATGGAACCAGGCAGCCCGGTCGCAGAGCCTCGTTCGCTCCTCCGTCCAGGCTTTGAAAGCGTGTGCCAGAACCCGCGTACATCTGACTGAAAACCCTTACAAATCAGTAACTTGCAGTCCGACCGTACGCGGCAAGCTAGCACACCCGCTCAGCGCTCCGCAATACAGAGTGGCAGCAGGGCGACGTAAAGTGTCAATTGGTCCGACCAATCTAAAGAACAGGACCCGGGCATCGGCTCTAATGCGCGCTACGGGTCCGCGGACCGAACCGACACGGGGGCTGGGAGAGAAGGGCCTTGCTCTCGGCGATCGAGAAAACTCCGAAGTGAATGCGGCTCGCCGCGAGCACGGCCGATGCGGCTCCGCCACCGCGCCTACCCTCCAGCCCCTGCGGCAAAGCCTCTGGTTCGCCGGCCTCACCGGCAACGACCACGAGGATCCACAGCGCGTCGCGCGTGCGGGGCGCCGATGTCGAGGGAGCGCCGCTCATCCGCACAGGGCCTGTCATAGCTGGCGACGGCCCGGGTCGGCTCGCCGGGGTCGCGCAGTTGGCCGAGGCAGATCCCTTTGAGGACTCGGCCCTGCTAGACGTCCAGGCTGGCAATGACGCGCTCGGTCAACAAGCAGCTACCTCTGCCACCGCCCGCGCCAGATCCAGCTGGCCCTCGTAGTAGGCCCGACCCACGATCGCGCCAGAAATGACGCGGGCCCGGGCCAGCTCCAGCAGATCCTCCAATCGCCCCACGCCGCCGGATGCGATCACCGGCAGGCTGGTAGCGCGTGCGAGCGCGGCGGTCCCCGAGACGTCGGGCCCGCTCAACATCCCGTCCCGCCCGATCTCGGTGTGCAGGATCGCGCCGAGCGGCAACCCCTGGTAGTCGGCCAGCACTTCGAGCGCAGTCCGCGCTTCCAGTTGCTGCCAGCCCCGTACCGCGACCTGCCCGCCGCGCGTGTCGAGGCCCAGCACCAGGCGTCCCGGCCAGCGCTCTGCGACCCGGCGCACCAGCTCGGGATCCTCCAGAGCAGCAGTCCCCATCACGACTCGGTCGGCACCGAGGCCCAGCAACTGCTGGACCGCCTCCAGCGACCGCACGCCGCCCCCAACCTGGACCGGGACCGGGCCGGCCACTCGCAGGATCGTCTTCACGATCGCGACATTTCGGCCGGTTCCGGCCCGGGCACCCTCGAGATCGACCACATGGATCCGGGGCACTCCGGCCTCGACGAAGGCTCGCACCAGCTCGGACGGCTCCCGGTCGAAGCGGGTCGCGCGCTCGTAGTCTCCCTGCTCCAGCCGCACGACGCCGCCATCCAGCAGATCGATCGAGGGAATCACCTCCATCTTCGGCCCTCAGGGGCCGGAAGCGGGACCGGGAACGCGCTCGATGGCTTCGCGGGCCCCGTAGGCAGCGAGCTGCTCGGCAGTGAGCCAGCGAAAGCCCCGGGCCCAGGCTCGCCGAAACGAGCCCGGGTCATCGGAGAGCCCCCGCTGCGTCTCCTGGAATTCCGCGCGCCACAGCCGCTTGCCACTGGACGTGTAGAGTCCGATCTCGAACGCGACCGAGGCAGGCCGCGTCGCGCCCCTCGCCGAGCCCACACGGTCGCGATAGCGGGTCACCTCTCCGGCCAGGAACCCGGCGACACCGAAGGTCCTGCCGAGAAGTTCCCCAACCTGCGCCGGATCGGCCCCGGGCCAGGCGAGTTCCGCCGCTCGCAGCGCACGCCCGGCGGCCGGCGGCGGCACCACCTCGAGATCCGCGCGTGAATCGAGCTGTTCGAGCAGCCGCGCGGTCACGATCCGGGCCCCGGTCTCGGCAGCCTCGGGATCGAGCCGGAAGCCGCCGGCCTTCGGCACCAGGGCCACGAACGCAATCCGTCCGTTCGAGAGCGACGCGGCGTGAAAGTCTTCGGTCGAAACCGGCGTCGTGCAAGCTCCGGCAACCACCGCGACCGCAAGAAGCGCAGAGCGCCCGCGCCGTCTCACGGATCCCACGCCACGACCGGATCGAGAAGAGCCAGCCCCGGGCGCTGGATCTTCTCCGGATGGGTCAGTTCCGGCGCGCGGGCACTCAAGCGGGTCCCCGGGCGCAACTCACAGGCTGCCCTTGGTCGAGAGCGGCCCCGTGATCCGAGGATCGATCCGGGTCGCCTGGTCGAGGGCGCGGCCGAGTCCCTTGAAGATGCCCTCCACCGTGTGGTGCACACTCCGCCCATACGAAACATTGACGTGGAGATCGATCCCGCCGTTGGTACTCAACGCGTAGAGGAAGTCCTCGACGAGGGCAGCGTCGAACTGGCCCACCCAGTCTCGTACCAGTTCCACGTGGTAGACGAGGTAGGGACGGTTCGAGAGATCGAGGTCGACCGAAACCAGTGCATCCGCCATCGGAATCCGCGCTGAGCCGAAGCGCGAGATCCCCGACCCGTCACCGACCGCGCTACGGATCGCCTGGCCCAGCGCAATGCCGACGTCCTCCACCGTGTGGTGCTGGTCGACCTCGAGATCGCCTTCCGCCCTGGCTTGCAGGTCGAAGCACCCGTGGCGCGCGAGGGCCTCCAGCAGGTGATCGAAGAAGGGCAGTCCGGTCCCGACTTCGGCCGTTCCGGAACCGTCCAGGCACAACTCCACCCGGATGTCGGTTTCGCGTGTCTTCCTGGAAATCGTCGCTGTTCGGCCCATGCTTCCCATTCTCTGGCCCAGGGGCATGAAACCCCATCCCCGCGCAGGGGTCCAGGGCCCACTACGACTCGGCGTCTCCCGGGGTCCGCGCGAGCCGCAGTTCCACCGCGCGCGCGTGCGCGTAGAGACCCTCGAGTTCTGCCAGTCTCACGGCATCGGGCCCGAGCTTGCGTACCGCGCTCGGCCCCAGCGAAATCACGCTGCGGCGCCGCGGGAAGTCCTCGACCCCGACCGGGGCAGAGAAGCGAGCGGCCCCACCGGTCGGGAGCACGTGACTCGGACCCGCGATGTAGTCACCGAGCGGGACCGCGGAGTGGGGACCCAGGAACACGGCTCCGGCCGTATCGACCCGCTCGGCCCAACGCTCAGGATCGCGGACCAGGAGCTGGAGGTGCTCGCCCCCGTAGCGGTTCGCAAGCTCCGCCGCCTCTTCCAGATCCCGTGTCACGACCGCGAGGCTGCGCGCGGAGAGCGACGCCTCCGCAATCTCGCGGCGCGGGGTCTCGGCGAGCCGACGCCCCAATTCGGCCAGCACCGCCGAGGCCAGGCCGCGATCGGGCGTCAGGAGCAACACGCTCGCGTCCGGCGCGTGCTCGGCTTGGGCCAGCAGGTCGGCAGCCACGAACCGCGGGTCCGCGGAATCATCCGCCACGATTGCCACCTCGCTCGGACCCGCGTCGACGTCGATCGCCACCTGGCCGAAGACCTGACGCTTGGCCGCTTGCGTGTAGACGCTCCCGGGTCCCACGATCTTGTCGACCGCGGGCACGCTCTCGGTTCCGAAGGCGAGGGCCCCGACCCCTTGCGCGCCCCCCATCCGGTACACGCGCTCGACGCCCGCGAGCCGCGCCGCCTCCAGGAGGGCCGGGTGGTGCCGCTCGGCCGAGCTCGCCACGCAGAGTTCGCGAACCCCGGCAACCCGGGCTGGAATCGCCAGCATCAGCACCGTCGAGGGCAGCGGTGGATAGCCGGGAACCATCAGCCCCACGCGTGAAATCGGCAGCAGGTCCTGGCCGAGCACCTCGTCTCCATCTTCGACGCGCCAGGACTCCGACCGGTGTGCGGCATGAAAGCGCCGAATCCGCTCGGCTGCCGCGGCCAGCGCGTCACAGACCGGGGGGTCAAGCTGCGCGCGCGCGGCCTCGATCTCTGCTTGGCTCGCGGCCAGGGTTTCGGGCGTAAGGCGATAGCCGTCGTAGCGTTCGATCGCGTCAAGGACCGCATCATCGCCGCGTTCCCGCACGTCCGCGAGGATCGCCGCGACCGCGCCATCGACGTCCGCGCGTTCCAGCTCTCGGCGAGCCTCGAGCCGCCCAAACGCGGCCTCGAACCCGGCTTCCTGGGTGCCCAGCAATCGGAGCGGGGGTTCCCGCGTGCGGTCCCCGGGCGCGCTCATGCCCGAATGCGGCGGATCCGCCCGCCGAGGGACCGGAGCTTCTCCTCGATGCGATCGTAGCCCCGGTCGATGTGATACACGCGTAACACGTTGGTTTCGCCCCGCGCGGCCAGCCCGGCCAGCACCAGACACGCGCTTGCGCGCAGGTCGGTGGCCATGACGGGCGCGCCCTGGAGTTCTCTTACCCCCCGAATCACCGCAGCGCGCCCGTCGAGCACGATGTCGGCTCCCATGCGCTGCAACTCCAGCACGTGCATGAAGCGATTCTCGAAAATCGTCTCGGTCACCAGACTCGGCGCGTCCGCCAGCGTAAGAAGCGCCAGCATCTGGGCCTGCATGTCGGTCGGAAAGCCCGGAAAGGGCGCGGTCTTGACCCGGATCCCGCCGATCCGACCCGTATGACGCAGGCGCACCCGGTCGGGACCGATCTCGAGATCGAGCCCGGCGCTCGCGAGTTTGTCGAGGACCGCCCCGATTTGCCCAGGATCGATCCCGGTCACCTCGACGTCGCCCCGCGTGATGGCGGCCGCGACCAAGAGTGTACTGGCCTCGATCCGGTCGCCGGCCACCTGATGCTCTACACCCGAAAGCTCCCGCACGCCCATCACCTCGAGACAATCGGTCCCGGCACCCCTGATCTGCGCCCCCATCGCGGTCAATACCTGGATCAACTCTGCCACCTCGGGCTCGATCGCGGCGTTTTCGATCCGCGATTCTCCCTCTGCGAGGCAGGCCGCCATCAACACGTTCTGCGTGCCGTTCACGGTCGGCAGGTCGAAACTGATCCGGGCTCCGCGCAGCCGCTCCGCGCGTGCCTCGACGTAGCCCCGGGCGAGGTCGACCTTGGCGCCAAGTGCCTCGAGCCCCTTCAGGTGCTGGTCGACCGGCCGGGCCCCGATCGCACAGCCGCCCGGAAGCGAAACCCGGGCCCGCCCGCAGCGGGCCAGCAGCGGTCCCAGCACCATGAAGGAGGCCCGCATGGTCCGGACCAGTTCGTAGGGCGCCTCGACCTCGCGAGGTTCGACCGCCTCGATTCTCAACCTGCCCTCGCCCTCCCAGTAGGCTGGAACCCCGAGTGCAGCCAGGATCTCCATCATCGTCGCGAGATCGCGAACCCGGGGCGCATTTTCGAGCACGAGGTCGCCGTCGCACAGGATCGAGGAGGCCATCAAGGCCAGCACAGAGTTCTTCGAGCCGCTCGCTCGAACACTGCCCCGAAGCGGCTGCCCTCCCCGAATCTCGAATCGGTCCATCCCCGATCTCTCCTGGCGCCTCAGGCCCCGCCGAACCGGCCGAGGACGACGCGCTCGATGCCGGCCAGGTCCCGGATGCTTTCCACCCCGGTCGCTCCGGCGAGGAGCATCAGTTCCGACACGCACGGAGCCTGCCCCGCCCCGACCTCCAGGGCCAGAGTCCCCGAGTCGGCGAGCCGTGACGGCGCCTCGCGACAAAGTTCGCGGACCAGGTCGAGACCGTCCGCGCCGCCATCCAGCGCTTCCCGGGGCTCGTGCTGAACCTCCGGCGGAAGTTCCGCGAGTTCGGAGGTCGGCACGTAGGGCGGGTTCGAGACGAGGGTATCGAACCCGGGTCCGACCGCGCCCAGCCCGTCCCCCTGTATCAGCGTCACGCGTTCGGACACGCCGAGAGCTTCCAAATTTTCACGCGCGACTGCGAGGGCCGAGCGCGACCGCTCGACCGCCAGGATCGCGGCTTCCGGAAGCTCGCGCGCGAGGGCCGCGGCCAGCGCCCCCGAGCCCGTCCCGATCTCGACCACCCGGGAGGGGCGCAGTTCGCGCAACGTCTCGACCAGCAACTCGGTCTCGGGCCGCGGGATCAGGACGTCGGGCGTGACCTTGATCGGGAGCGACCAGAACTCGCGGAACCCCGTCAGGTACGCGACCGGCACGCGATCGACCGCGCGGCGTTTCACCAGTTCGCGAAACCGCGCGCGCTGGTCGTCCCGGACGATTTCCTCGAAACGTAGATACAATCCCATCCGGTCCACGCCCAGCGCGTGCGCCAGCAGTATCTCGGCATCCAGCCGCGGCGTAGCGATGCCGTGGCGCTGGAAGTAGTCGGCCGTCCACCGGACCAGATCCAGCGGCTGCCACGATGTCCCGCGACTCATCGGGCGTTCCCGGCCTGAAGTTGCTGCGCCTCGAAAAACACCGCTGCGCCGTCGACGAGTGCGTCGAGATCGCCGTCCATGACCTCCTCGAGATTGTGCGCGCTCAGGCCGGTGCGGTGGTCCGACACGCGGCTCTGCGGAAAATTGTAGGTGCGGATCCGCTCGCTGCGGTCCCCGCTTCCGATCTGCCCGCGGCGATCCTCTGCGCGCGCGTCGTCCTGGCGCTGCCGCTCCAGCTCGTACAGGCGCGAGCGCAGGATCTTGAGCGCGCGCGCCTTGTTCTTGTGCTGAGACTTTTCGTCCTGACAGGTCACAACGATTCCGCTCGGCTCGTGCGTGATCCGCACCGCCGAGTCCGTCGTGTTCACGCTTTGGCCCCCCGGACCGGAACTCCGATACACGTCGACCCGGAGGTCCTCGTCGGCGATCTCGACCTCGACTTCCTGGGCTTCGGGCAGAACCGCGACCGTGACCGTCGAGGTATGGATCCGACCCTGGGACTCGGTGACGGGAACTCGCTGCACGCGGTGAACGCCGCTCTCGTACTTGAGCCGGCGGTAGACGCGATCCCCAGAGATCGCGACCACTACCTCGCGGACCCCGTTCGAGTCGGTTCTCGAAGAGGAAAGCACCTCGGCCTTCCAGCGCTGCCGCTCCGCGTAGCGCGTGTACATACGCAGCAGGTCGGCGGCAAAGAGCGCGGCTTCGACCCCGCCGGCTCCGGCGCGTATCTCGAGGACGTTGTTCCGGTCATCGTTGGGATCCCTCGGAATCAGCAGCTGCTTGAGCGACTCCTCCGTGGACGCGAGCAGGGCCTCGGCATCGGATAGTTCGGCCTTCGCCAACTCACGGATCTCGGGATCCGGATCCTGGAGCATGGCGCGGTTTTCCTCGATCGCGGCGTTGAGTTCCCGCCACTTCTCGTAGGCCTGCACCGTCTTTCGCAGCCCTGCAAGCTGCTGGGCTAAATCCCGAAGGCGGGCCGGATCCGAGGCGACCTCGGGCCTCGAGAGCTCCACCTCGAGTTCTCTGTAGCGTAGGGCGACTTCTTCCAGACGATTGAACACGGACCGCTCCCCGGAGAGCCGGCCGGGCCGGCGCGGAAGCACACGCGCCCACGCGCCCACGCGCCCGGCGGACCGAGCTAGTAGTGGCGCTTTCGGACGGAGTCGGTGGGACGCGCCAAGGAACTAGGCCTTGGCCTTCTCGTAGCGCCGCCGGAAACGTTCGACCTTCCCCGCGGTGTCCACGATCTTCTGCTTCCCGGTGTAGAACGGGTGGCAGGCAGAGCAGATCTCGATCCGGATATCGGATTGGGTGGACCGGGTCACGAACTCCGAGCCACAGGCGCAGCGGACCCGGCACTCGACGTAGTCTGGGTGGATCTCGGGCTTCATCGGGTCGCTAACGGTAGCAGGTCCCCCCTGGTTCATCGAGGCGAGAACTGCCTGGCCGGCATCTCTCGCCTGGACCATTGGTCGGCGCGAACTCCATTGAATCGACCGGGCTGAGCGGCGAGAGCAGCTCTCCCCGGCCGGTGGAGCTCGCGGGTCGCCGAGCAGTTCGGGTCACGCGCTCACGAGAGCCGTGAACCAGGGCCCAGAACTCTCAAGCAGGATCGGGGACGCGCAGGTAGTGAAGCATGCGCCCGCTGCCTCGATCCCGCCTGTAGCTCTCGAAGCTCTCGGGTTGGCAGAAGGTACAGCCGCCAACCCGCGCGATTTCTTGCTGGAGAACCCCGGAGCGGACGAGCTGCGCCTGATTGAGCGCTCCGAGGTCGAGCATCCAATGGTCCCGACGTTCCGCGCCTGCGAAGACCGAATCGTCGCGAATCGCCCGGCGCACCGGCTCGTCTACCTCGTAGCAACAGGGACCGATATGAGGACCGATCGCGGCCACCCAGTCGCCGGGCCGCACTCCCTCCGCTTCCTGCAGATGCTCCACGACAGTTTTCGAGATCTCGAGTGCGCTGCCACGCCAGCCGGCGTGAACGGCCGCCACGATCGGACGCGGGCGGCGCGCGGCCAGTAACACGGGCACACAGTCGGCCGTAATCACCCCCACAGCCAGACCCGGGGCGGTGGAAAACACTGCATCTGCCTCGTCGCGCTCCCCCTCTGCTTGCACCTCGAGGACCCGCACACCGTGAATCTGTTGCGCGCGCGCGAGCCGCGCCGGCGCCGCCTCGAACGACCCGCGCATTCCAAAGCCGTGATCGATCCCGAGTCCGTCCAGGTTCGGCGCGCGAAGAAAGGGACCGGAACTCACGCGCCGAGTCCGGCGATCACGTCGCACAGGTCCCGGGGCAGCGGGGACTCAAAGCGTAAGCGCGTTCCCGCATCCGGGGGCTCGAAGCCGAGGATGGCTGCGTGCAAGGCCTGCCGCTCGAGACCGAGCACACGCGAGACGACGCGTCCCCCTCCATAGACGGGATCCCCGGCCACGGGAAGCCCGATCGAGGCCAGGTGTACGCGGATCTGGTGCGTGCGTCCGGTTTCGAGACGCACCCGCAGCAGCGTCAGCCCGCGAAAGCGCTGTTCAACGCTCCAGTGGGTCACCGCGCGACGTCCGCTGCGCGCCCGTGTACTGAAGCGTTTGCGATCCTGGGGATGGCGCCCGATCGCCGCATCGACGGATCCGTACTCGCGCTTCGGGGCTCCCCGAACCAGGGCCAGGTATTCCCGATCGACCGAATGACACTTGAACTGCGCGGCGAGTGCGCGGTGCGCGGCGTCCGACTTGGCGACTACCAGCAGTCCCGAGGTTCCCTTGTCGAGGCGGTGGACGATCCCGGGCCTAAGCACACCCCCGATCCCGGACAGGTCGCGGCAATGATGCAGGAGCGCGTGTACGAGGGTTCCGGATCTCTGCCCGGCCGCAGGGTGGACGACCATACCTGCGGGCTTGTTGACAACGACGAGCGACGCATCCTGGTAGACGACGTCGAGCGGAATCGCCTCGGGTCGCAGCACCAGAGGCTCGGGAGCCGGGACCTGTCCTTCGACACGGTCGCCGGGCCGAAGCCGGTAGGCGACCTTCACGCGGGCCTGCGACACCGTGATCTGGCCCGCTTCGATCAGACGTCGGATCCGCGAACGGGACAGATCGGGCTGGCGCAGCGCCACCGCGCTATCGAGGCGTGAGCCCGCGAGTTCCCGTGTCGTCACAAAGCGGAACTTCAACGACTCCGATGCTACCAGATCTGGGTCCGCACCTCTCTCTGCCGGTAGATCAGGACGTCGACCAAAGCGTGGTTGAAGATTCGCTTTGCTCCTCCGAGATCCGCGTGGACGTGTCTCCGGTAGTAGTCGTAGGCACGCTCGATGTCGGAGTGAAGTCGATCGAAGAGATCATCCTTCTCGAGCCCGATGCGAAGCTCGTCACCCGCATACGCCGCCATGTCCGAGAAGAGGACGCGAGCGAGGCGCCGGGCGCGGCCGGGGTCGCTGACCAGAACTCCCACTACTCGAGAACCCCATTTTCACGCATGCGCATCAGGTAGGAGTCCACGACCCGCTCGGGATCGAGGCGCAGAAAGCTAGCGTACTGCTTGAGATAGCCGCGCACGTAGACCTCGGCGGGCAGGTCCCGGTAGCAATTCGTTTCCAGCGAGGTGAGGAATCCCTCGTGGATCTTGGTCTGCGCCGAAACATCGTCGAGTTCGACCCCCCGGCTGAGCCGAATTCTGCGCAGCACACTGCCCTCGAAAACCCCGTCTTCGGGATCGTAGCTGTCGTCTAGTTCAAACGACTCGGGCGCAACTGCGGAAAGCTCCTTGTTGGCCGACGGCGTCGCAGAAGGAGCGGGCGTCGGAGTCTCCGCCTTCGGGTCGGCCGCGGGCATCACGCCGGCCCGCCGAAGCCGCGCATCGTACTCGCGTCGAGCCCGGGCGTCGGAGAGCACGGTGTAGGCCTCTTCGATACGCTCCAGGATGCGCGCGTTCTCTTCGTCCGAAAAGACCGAGTAGGTCGCGAGTCCACTCGGTCGATAAGTAGATCGATTCACACGGTAGGCACGTTCGATCTCCTGCAGCGCGGCATCCGACGAGATCTCGAGAATCTCGTAGTAGTTCTGATCGGCGATCCCGGTCAACGGACTTCCTCCAAGAGCTTCTTGACGATCCGGCGAATATACAAGGCTCCATCGGACTGCGGAAAGGCCTGCACGAGCAATTGCCGATCCTTCACGGAGCGCCAGACGCAATCATCGAAGTTGACGTAGCCCACGTAGTCCAGGTCAACCCCAAGGTGCCTTGCGCAAACCCCGCGCAGCGAAAATCCGAGTTTGACTTCCTCGGAGTTCCGCACCTGGTTCACGATCAGTCCCGGTCGCATTTCGGAGATCACGCGTTCGAAGCGTGCTGCCTCCTGTGCATCGATCTTCTTCACCTCATCCAAGAGATCGCCCGGCGTTCGAATTCCACGTTCGTTGCGCCGATCCATCGCCGCTCGCAGTACCTCGCGCACCGGCGAGCCGGAGAGGGCGTGGGAGAGCTTGCGATAGTAGGCGGCGCGAAGAAACTGATACATGTTCTCGATCGCCGTCGGCTCGGGCGTGGTGACCACGAAACTCAGGTTGGAAGCCAGGAAGAAGTCGAGCGTCTGCCGCTCGGTTCCGGCGGAGAGGTCGAGGATCACCACGTCCGCCTGGAGCGTGCGGATCTGGCGCAGCATCTCGGTGCGCTGCGCGCGCGTAGTCTCGGCCGCGCCCGGATGGTTGAGCGCCCCGAGAATCAGCCTCAGGCCCGGGATCGCCGTCTCGATCGCGACCTTTTCGAGTTCTTCGACGCGATGATCGAGGAAGTCGAGCAGGTTCACTCGCGAGCTGGCCCGCACGCCGAGGCAGGTGTGCAGATTTCCCCCTCCGAGATCCAGGTCGACCAACACCACGCTGCGCCCTGCGAGCGCCGCAGTCACGCCGAGATTGGCAGCCAGGAAGGTCTTCCCGATTCCTCCCTTGCCCCCACCGAAGGCCCATACCTGCGTTCGAGGTCGAGGCTCGACCCGCTGCACTCCGCGAGAACTGCTTGTCTCGTGCCTAGCGCTCAGCCAGCTCGGCGTTCCAGTAAGCCGCATCGACAAAATTCAGGAACGGGCGCCACTCCGGATACCCCTTCCTGCCCCCCAACACACCGACCACAGGAGTCCAGCGCGGCCGCACCGGGTTCCGGATCAGCTGCAAGCCCGCCTGCGCGGGCGTCCTCCCACCCTTTCGCCGATTGCAGTCCAAACAACTGCAGACGACGTTTCCCCAGGTGCTGCGACCCCCCTGCGATCGCGGCACCACGTGATCCAGATTTAGTTCCGAACGAGCATAGCGCCGTCCACAATACTGGCACGTATTTCGATCCCGAGCGTAGATGTTGATTCGGCTGAAGCGGACGTGCCTGCGCGGAACCCGATCAAATGCAGTCAGCACGATCACGCGCGGCACCAGAATCAGGCCGCCGATCAGGCCAATCGTCTCCTGGCCCCCAAGGGCTCGGAGTTCGGCCCAGGAGTCGAAGTCGAATGTCTCGTACTGGTCATTGACGGCCCGCGCGACCCCCTGATAGAGCAGGCTCACGGCGCGTCGCACCGAGGTCACGTGAATCGGCAAAAAGGACCGGTTGAGAACCAGCACCGACCCGTCCAACATCAAAAAACCTTAGCAGAAACAACACGTTGAATCAAATCGCTCAGGCGTGCACCAATTTCGCGAAGGCCGCGAGCAGCGGCTCGGCCTCATCCGGCGCCAGCGTTCGAGGATCGATCAGGATCGCGCCGCGATGAATTCGTACCACCACGGGCGGGTCGGAGCGCCGCAGCGCGCGCGCCAGCGCATCTGCAGAGCTGCCGGGCTCCAGCCGTACCACGGAACTCTCGAGCGGTACCTCGGGTAGCGCACCGCCACCCACGGCGGAGTTGCTGGGCTCTACCACGACTCCGGACCAGCCCTGCCGCGCGAGCGCGGCTGCGAGGGCCTCGGCGCGTTCGCGCAACTCCGCAGGGTCAGCCAGCAGCATTCGCAGGCTCGGAAGTTCGCGCTCCGCCCCACCCTCGAGCAACGTCCGAAGCGTGGCCCCGAGCGCCGCCAGGGTGAGCTTGTCGCAGCGCAGCGCACGCGCGAGCGGATTTTGCATCAGTGCCGCGACCACGTCGCGCCGACCGAGCGCAATCCCTGCCTGGGGACCGCCCAACAGCTTGTCGCCACTGAAGAGCACGAGCGACGCGCCGGAGGCGAGCCCGCTGGTCACCGGTGGCTCCGGAAGGGCGTGGTTGCGAAGGTCGAGGAAAGTACCGCTCCCGCGGTCCTCGACGACCGGGATTCCGGCTTCCCGGCCGAGGCGCGAGAGTTCGGCGAGTTCGACCTCGGCCGTGAAGCCCCGCAACTCGAAATTCGAGCGATGCACCTTGAGCAGCATCCCGGTATCGGGTCCGATCGCAGCCCGGTAGTCCTCCAGGTGGGTCCGGTTGGTGGTGCCAATTTCGCGGAGCCGGGCCCGGCTCGAGCGCATGATGTCGGGAACCCGGAACGAGCCCCCGATCTCTACGAGTTCGCCGCGCGAGACCACCACTTCCCTGCCGGCGGCGAGGGTGTCCACCGCGAGCAGCAGCGCGCCGGCGTTGTTGTTCACCACAAAGGCGGCCTCGGCGCCCGACAGGATCCGAAGGCTCTCCGAGACGGCCGCGACACGCGAGCCCCGCTCCCCGGATTCGAGATCCAGCTCGAGATCGCTGTAGCCCCGGGCCGCATCGGCCGCGGCGGCCGCGGCCGCCTCCGAAAGCGGCGCCCGGCCCAGATTCGTGTGGAGAACTACGCCCGTGGCGTTCAGAACGCGCCGGGGACTGGTTGCCTCCAGAGCCCGCGCGCGGGCTCTCGTTTCTGACACCAGCGCCTCGAGGCTGAAGCTGATCGCCTCGGCCGGACCCGCGCGGAGCAGCTGGCGCGCCTCTTCCAGCACCACGCGCGCGGCCTCCAGGAGGCTCCAGCGGGCCAGATTCGTTTGTTCGGACGCGGCGCGCAGGAGCCGATCGGTCTGCGGCAGCTGTCGAAGCTGTTCATTGACTGGGGTTTGGGCGTCCATTAGGGTCTCGGACGTTGATCCATTTTCGCGCGACCATGTCCCGGTGTTACTCGATCCCACGGAATTGTTACCTGATTTCGCGGAATTACGCTGATCGGCGAGGAGGCCAGCCGGCCTCTCAAACCGTGGGCACTTCACTCGCGCGGAAAATTCCACGGCCCGGCTTCGGGCCGCTCGGTCACCACAGTCCGGAAT
Organism: Myxococcota bacterium; assembly: GCA_036337215.1. Taxonomy (GTDB): domain Bacteria; phylum Myxococcota_A; class UBA9160; order SZUA-336; family SZUA-336; genus JABSQV01. The sequence continues at coordinate 17,770 of JAYZEO010000075.1, forward strand.
CTCTCCGGAATCTGAAACCCCAATCACCGAACCAGGTCCCCGAGTCTGCGACCCCCGCGTTCCCGAGCGAATCGCTCCGCGAGGCCAGCCGATTCGTGGCTCGCTACCGGTACGAGGCACTAGATGAAACACGAGATCTTCGTGAACATGGGCCCGCGCGAAACGCGCGTGGCCGTTCGCGAAGCAGACAAAATCACGGAACTCCTCATCGAGCGCGACGCGGAACGCGGCGTCGCCGGGGGAATTTACAAGGGTAAGGTCACCCGCGTCCTCCCTGGAATGCAGGCCGCGTTCGTGGACATCGGACTTGAGCGCGGCGCCTTCCTGTACGTGGGGGACTACCGTGCCGACCTCGACGACGTCGAGGTCGACGAAAACGGGTCCGAGACTCGCCGTTCCCCCGATGAAGGAAACGGAGGGCGCGGACGGCGTTCGGGCCCGCTGCCCCAGATCGACAAGGTTCTCGACGAAGGTCAGGAAGTCCTGGTCCAGGTCTCGAAGGAACCCCTCGGAACCAAGGGGGCCCGCATCACCTCGCGGGTTTCGCTCGCCGGTCGGCATCTGGTGCTGGTTCCCTGGATGCAGCGGGTCGGAATTTCCAGGCGGATCGGCAGTGACCGGGAGCGCCGGCGGCTGCGAAGCATCGTCTCCGATCTGCGGCGCGAGGACCTCGGCTTCATCGTCCGAACCGTCTCCCACGGGGTGACGGAGTCCGATCTTCGGGCCGACGTCGAGTACCTGACTACCCTCTGGGACTCCGTCAACGAGAGGCGGCAAGCCGTCCGGCAGGTCCCGGCCCTGGTCTACGAGGAGCCGAAGCTTCACCTGAGGATTCTGCGGGACCTCGTCTCCTCGCAGACCAAGGAGATCGTGGTCGACGACCCGGACGCCTACGGCGAGATGCAGGACTTCGTGCGCAGGTTCATGGCTGCACCACGGCCGCGGATCACCCACTACACGAACACCGAACCGCTCTACGACCGAGAGCGAATCGAGCAGCAGATCGAGGAGGGCCTATCGCGCAAGGTCGGGCTCAAATCCGGCGGGTCCCTGATCATCGATCAGAGCGAAGCCCTCACCGCGATCGACGTGAACACCGGTCGCTTCACGGGCGGAAAGGGCCGGAGTCTCGAGGAGACGATCCTGAAAACCAACATGGAAGCGGTCCGCGAGATCGCCCATCAGTTGCGTTTTAGGAACATCGGCGGCCTGATCATCCTGGACCTGATCGACATGGAGCAGACCTCGAACCGTGAGAAGGTCTACAAGTCGCTCCTTGACGCGCTGCGCGAGGACAAAGCCAAGACCAACCTCCTCAAGATCTCCGAACTCGGGCTGGTCGAAATGACCCGCAAGCGCACCCGCGAGAATCTCGTTCAGCAGCTCTGCGACCCGTGCCCGACCTGCGAAGGGCGGGGCTACCTTCAGTCGAGCCGAACCGTCTGCAACAAGATCTTGCGCGAGCTACCGAAGGCCGCGGATTACGTGAAGGGGCAGACACTGACGCTCAGAACCCATCCCGAGGTGGCCGACCTCCTGTTCAGTCAGGAGTCCGAGGCCATGCACGCGCTCGAGAACAAGCTCTCGCGCGTCGTGGCGATCCGGGCCGATCCGCGACTGCACCGCGAGCAGTTCGAGATCACAGCGACGCCATGAGTCGGCGCGCCGGGTGAGGGTTCTCTGCCGCCGGGCGGGCCGACGCGACCTCGACGCGCTGCAGGCGCTCTGGTGCCAGGCACGCAGTTACGAGCAGAAGGTCGATGCGCACTTCGAAATCACTCGTGATGCCGAGTCGGTCGCGCGCGAGCATCACGAGCTGATCCTCTCCGATCCCAGATCGAGCTTCTTCGTCGCCGAGGACCTTGGCGAGGTCCTCGGCTACCTGCACGCACAGATCGAGACCGGACCCCTCGGAACCCTGCCCAGCCGCTACGGCGAGATTGTGGACCTGATCGTCGCGGACGGACGGCGGCGGGAGGGCGTCGCGCGGCGTCTGATCGCGTACTGTAAGGAGTGGTTCGACGGCCAGGGCGTGGACGAGTTTCGGGTCACCCTCCCCGTAAATAGCGGGCCCGCGCACCGCCTCTTCGGGGCCGAGGGCGCGCGACCTCGGACCGTGACCTACCGGTCTGCGCTCGGAACCTCGCGCGCAGGGCTGAAGAAAGACTAAGGCTCGGGGCGGCCCCGGATCAGCGAAACGATCGCCGCAGTTCGATCAGGGAAGGCGCTCTTCGGGAAGCGGGTGCCGGTAAAGCCGCGCCGCGTTCTCGTGCGTGATCATCCGGATCTCTTCCACCGGTAACTCGCCGAGTGCCGCGTGAATCACCTCCTGGGTATCCGGCCAGGTGCCGTCCCCGTGGGGATAGTCGGACTCCGCCAGGATGTTCTCGACGCCGATGGTGTAGCGGGTCGAGATCGTCGAGGGATCGTCGATCATGCAGAACCAGAAGTTCCGCCTGAGTACCTCGCTCGGAGAGTTCTTGGGGTCGGGCCAGGCCTGGCCGTATCCGGACCGCGACATGATGTTGTCCAGACGGTCGATCAGCATCGCCACCCAGCCGGTTCCCCCCTCGGACATCGCGATCTTGAGTTCCGGGTACTTCGCCGGCCAGCCACTCCAGAGCCACTCCGCACACGCCTCGAGCGCCATCGGTCCGAATAGCGTCGCGCCCAGTTCCAGCATCGGTGCGCCCGCGGGCATCGGTGCAAAACCCGACGCACCAATGTGAAGATTGAGGACGGTCTCGGTCTCGGCGCAGGCCCGAACGATCGGCTCCCAGTGGGGATTGAAAACAGATGGATAACCGAGACGGTGCGGCTGTTCGGGAACCGTCACCGCCGTAAAGCCGCGGCGCGCATTGCGTCGGATCTCCTCCGCACCCTTCTCCGGATCCGACAGAAAGGTGATCCCCAGCGGTACGATCCGGTCCGGATACGGGGAATGCCACTCCTCGAAGAGCCAGTCGTTCCAGGCCCGCACACACGCAAGCCCGAGTTCAGGATCCTTCGCTTCCGAGAACAAGGTGCCCCCGAAGCCCGTGACGCCCGAGGGAAAGTTCACAGAAGCATGAATGCCACCGATGTCCATGTCCCGGATCCGGTCATCGATCCGGTAACAGCCGGGGCGTACTTCGGAAAAGCGCGCGGGCTCGAAGCGGTGGTCCTCCTTGGGTCGCCCTGCGACGCACATGAAGCCCACCTGAAAATAGGGCTGATCCTCGAAGAACCAGACCTCGTGCCCCTCCTCGGTCTCCACGACCCGCGGTGCCCGCTCCTGCAACCGGCTCGGAAGGCGGCCCTCGAAAGTGTGCGGGGGCTCGAGCAGGTGATCGTCGACCGAAAAGAAGGTGTAGCGAACCGCGCGGGGCTCTGGATCCGGCAACAGTTCGTGCATGACCGGACGCTTGATCCCCAGCTTGATGACTCGGACCATCGATCTGCCCCCTCGAACGAAGCTCCCAGATCCGGGAGAAAGTCTGTCGAGCATACCCCGGAACGGCAGGGGATGGCGAGCGCACACGCGACTTCCGCGGGGAGTTCGACCGGCGTCCCTCCCGGTCGCAGAACGCTCGGGATCAGCGCCGAACTTCGAAGCCCCGCTGGCGCGCGTCCCAGGTCGCCGGGCTCACCCCGCGCTCGCGGAGCTTGTACTTCTGCACCCGGCCGGTCGGAGTCTGCGGGAGTTCCTCGAAGAATTCGATGTAGCGCGGCACGAAGAAGTGCGGCGCGTTGTCGTTCACGAAACGCGCGACTTCCTCGGCGCTCACCTCCGCGCCAGATCGCAACACGATGCAGGCCTTGAGCTCGGCTTCGGATTCGAGTTCCTCCGAGGTCACCCCGTGCACCGCACACTGCAGTACCGCAGGGTGTCCACTCACGGCCGCCTCGACCGCGAAGGACGAGATGTTGCGCCCCTTGTAGCGGATGAAGTCTGCCTTGCGATCGACGAAATAGAGTTCCCCGTCCTCGTCCGCCCGGCCGAGGTCACCCGTGTGGTACCAGAGGTTTCGCCAGGCCTGCACCGTGGCTTCGGGATTGCGCCAGTAGCCGTTGAAGATCGTGTACGGTTCCAACGGCCGCACACAGAACTCGCCAGCCTCGCCGGCCGCGACCTCGAGGTCGTCGTCGTCGAGCAAACGCACCTCGATTCCGTCGGTCGCTTCGCCCAGCGAGTTCGGCTTGTAGCTCCTGCCGGGGCGCCTCGAAAGCAGCGCCATCACTTCGCTCTGCCCGTAGCCCTGGTGGATCTCCTCGATCCCGAACCGGGCCTTGAATCGAGGGATCAGGTCCTCGGGCATGGGAACCATGCCCGCAACGCGAACCGGATTCTGAAGGTCGTCTTCGCGCTCGGGCGCATTCCAGAGAAACATGTGCATCGCGCCGAGCGTGAACACCATCGTCGCACCGTAATGACGCGTGCGGTCCCAGAAGTCGCCGGCCGAAAAACGCGGATCGACGGCACACGGGACGCCGCACACCAGTGCCCGGTACAGGTTCGCAACCCACGCGGCCGATTGGTACATCGGAAGGCAGTTGTAGAGAACCTCGCCCTCGCGGAGGCCCGCGTTCTGCGCGCCGATCACGGCAGCGCGGATCCAGGCGTTGTGGCTCTGCATGACGCCCTTGGACCGCCCGGTGGTTCCCGAGGTCCAGAGAATCGCGGAGGTATCACTGTAGGAGAGTTCGCTATCATCGGGCTCGCCGCCCGGGAGCGCAGTGAGTTGCTCGATGGGCAGGAGCGTAGCTCCGAGATCCAGATCCGGAGCATCCCCGCGCACCATGATCTGTTCGAAGCAACGGACCCCGGCCTCGGCCACGCGCGGCAGCAGCGCCGCGTCGGCCACCAGCAACTTTGCGCCACTGTCCTCGAGTGACTCCCGCAGCCAGGTGCCCTTGTAGTCGACGTTCGTGGGAACCCAGACGGCTCCGAGCTTGTTGAGTCCGAGAGTCGCCCAGACCCAGTCGGGACAGGTCTCCATCAGCAGAGCAACGGTGTCGCCGGGCCCGACACCCAGTGTCCGGAAGCCGCGCGCGCTCGCATTCGCGAGTTCGTTCACGCGGCCGTACGAGAAACGCTCGGTGTCCCAGACGATGAAGTCGCGCTCCGGGAGCTTCTCGGCCTGACGCCGGAGACATCGACCCAGCAGGCGCTCCGAGGTGGAATCCAGATCCAGTAAATGCATGCAGAGAGGGTATCCGATCCGATGGATCGGCCGCAGCGCGAGCTTTAGCTCAGGACCTGTGGCGCCCAATCCCGTACCGGATGGACGTGGTGTTTCTGCGACAGGGGCGCGCGAACCCGCGGCCCCCCCGGTTTTCGGAAGGCTCCGAAGTGTGATAGGAAACGGCATGCAGAAGGCGCGCTTGCTGCTCGTTCTGGTTCTGGCACTCGCAGCGACGCTCTCGGCAGCGGCCCAGGATGCGGCGCCCGACCCGGCACCAGCCGCCGTCGACGAATCGCCCTGGAAGCTCCCGGCTCCGGGCTCGTGCACTCGCGCCGCGGACGCTTCCGAAGATGCCCCAGCGGGTTCCGAACTCCGGCCGGGAACGACGGTCGGCTATGCCGAACTCCCAGAGCTCGAGCCCTACCTGCCGCCAGAAATCTGGGCACTCAGAGACGACTTCTTCTACGAGGGCATGCAGCTCGAGGTCGGGCCCTGTTTTCGCGACTACGCGCCGCCGGCCTTCTTTCGGGAGGCGACGCGAAGATTTCGCGGCCAGGCGCAGCTCGGCGAGGACGGTAGCCTGGTCGGATACACGGCGGGGCTGGCGTTCGCGCCCGCCAGCATCGAACCCGACGACCCCAAAGCAGGAATCAAGTGGGCCTGGGATTCGCTGACGCGCTACGGGGCAGGGGGTCGCTTCGGAAACATCCGCATCACGACCGTGGCAGCTGAGAGGACCGGTTCGCTGTTCCGCGGCGAGTACTTCATGGTGCCCATCATGGGGAGAAGCGATCGCGCAGAAGACGAGTTTCGCTTCCCGACGAAACTCTCCGCGATCTGGGTCGGAGGTGGAGAGACCAAGGACATACGCGGCGACAAGTGCTCATGGAGACAGTACGGCTACATGGATCGCCGACCCGAGCTCGCGATCTACGATCCCGAGCGGCGCAGCGTCAGACGCGCATTCCCGCTGAACAACGAGAGTCCGGTACCGATCTGCCGCATCGACGGACAGGAGGGGTTCTTTTTCCGCGGTGGCTTCCCGCTGCTCTACACTTGGAAGTTCCTGGGGGTTCGTGACGTACTCGCCCCGATCAATGCCCGGACTCCGGCTTATCCCGAAGACAAGAACCGGAACTTCGGCCCGCTCCAGGTCTCGTTCGCAGACGACCGTTGGGAACTCCGGCGCGCGTTGGTCGTCGAAGGCACGGTCACCGAACCCGATCCCGCGGACGGGGCGAGCCGTTTCATCTGGTACTACGACCTACAGACCCTGACCAGCCTCTACTACATTTCCTACCGGAAAGATCAGAGCCTGGGAGCCGCCGGCTACTTCGTGGGCCGCTGGAGCGAAGATCGTCCCGACTACCCACGCTGGAACGACGATCCGGAACGGCAACTGCGCGTGATCGACACCGTGGGCGCGGCCATCGTCGACAAGACTCAGAACAACATCGTTCGGCTCGAAGCCTGGGATACCGTCGCCTCCCCTCCCAGCGACCGAAAGGTGAAGCGGATGCTCTCCCAGTCGGGCCTGCGAGGTCGCTGAACCTGCTGGGCGATTAGCGCACCGCGACCGTTTCGATGCGGCCGTCGGGACCGTGGAGTTCGATCCGATACTGTGGCTCGAAGCCCAGTGACTCGCGGGCGCGCCGTGTGTCGAGTGCAAGACCGTAGCGACGGCAGCCGCTTTCCGAGCCACGGAGTAGGTCCAGCGTCTGACGAGCCAACGAAACCGCGCTCGAGAGAAGGCGCGGGAGCGTGGGCCGAGCAACGGCTCGCAGAGAACGCGCGAGCGCGGACCGCGGAAAGACCTCGCGGCCCGCGATGTTGTAGATCCCTGGACAATCCGCGTGGAGCGCGAGCAATAGAGCGCTGGCGACATCACGCTCGGAGACGACCGACAGCATCGGGTCAAAGCCGAGCGGTGCCTCGGGGACCTCGAGCGGTGGACTCTGAAGGACCTCGCCCGCCTCGGTCACGATCGTGGCCGGGCGCAGGATCGTGACCCGAAACTCCGGGTTCTTGAGTTCGGCCTGACAGGTGAGGTCGGCATCGACGAAGGCTCGAATTTCGCTTGCGGCATCAAAGTCGAGGACCTGCTCCTCACTCACGACGTTGGCGTTTCCGGGCTCCGCGCGGTAGACGAAACCCGAGGAGAGGTGGACGAAGCGCTCGATTTCCGGACGCTGCTTGCACTCCTCGATCAGGCAGCGTGTCTCGGCGACCGCAACCGGGAGTTTCCCGGGGACGCGGCGCGCATCGAGGAGAGGCGGCAGGTGGACCACGGAGTTCGGCCGGGTGCGCAGGAAGCGCTCGGAGCGAAACAGGTTGAGCACGTGACGCGGACGCGCCAGATCCAGCCGCTGGTACACGCACTTGTCGCGGTAGGGCTTGAGGTAGCCGGGCGCCGGACCGGTCCCGAGCCCGAGCACCAGCACCACCTCGGGATCGTGATACAGGGCCTTGATCAGACGCCGGGCAAGGCGCGAGTCGACGTGACTGACGAGCACCCGGCGCACGCTCTAGCGCTCCCGGGCGCGCAGGCGCCGGTCCACCATGGACTGAATCCGGCCCCGCACTCGTTCGACCATCTTGCGCACCGCCTGCGGATCTCCGATGACGCTTTGCGGATGCTCCTCGTAGAAGTGAAACGGCTCCCCGTACTCGATCTCGTAGCGGACCGGATACGGCAGCAGTCCCAGCGGCCCGAGCAGGGGGAAGGTCGGGGTCACCGGGAAGACCGGAAGCTGCAGCAGCTTCGCCAGCGGCTTGATGTCGTACAGGATCGGGGCCTGATCGTCCGCCCCGATGAAGGCCACCGGGACGATCGGCGCCCGGCTCCGGATCGATTCCTCGACGAAGCCCACGCGGAAGGGCTGTAACACGTAGCGGTCGGCGGCCCGCTTTTGAATCCCGCCTACGCCTTCGGGGAACACCAGAACCAGTTCCTGTCTGCTCAGGAGTTCGCGGAAGTTCTCGCGCGTCCCGATCACCTGGCCGACGCGCGCGTAGAAGACGTTCAGGAACGGCAGCGAGCCCACCCAGCGCTCGACGATGGTACGAACCAGGCGCGGCGAGTTGGCACGCAGGCAGACGTCCACAACCGCCATCGCGGCATCGAAGGGGAGCAGGCCTCCGTGATTCCCCGCCAGAATCGCGCTCCCCTTCTCGGGGATTTGCTCGTGCCCCGAACTCTCGACCCGGAAGTAGTAGCGGTGGAGTAGCTTGAACAGGGCCAGGGTCCGGCGGCAAGTCTGGATCGAGATCCCCAGACGGTCGTATGCCCCATCCCCGCAGCTGACAGCCGCCGCCTGCAGACGACGTTCCTCATCGCGGTCGAGCAATAGTCCGGCGGCCCGGTCGAACCAGCCGTCCCTGGGTTTCGGATCTTCGAGCGCCACCTCGGGCACGGGCGGACCCGGATCCGCTGCCGCCGCCGAAGCCGGCGCTTCCTCGGGCTCCTCGCTCGGGGTCGAGCGGGCACGTGCTTCCCGGAGCCGCGCCAGATACGGGACGGTGCCATCCGAACTCCGGAACGGATCTGTCCCGCCGAGCCGCTCCCTTCCCTGCGCACCGGGCTGATGTCCGCTCACAGCCTCGCCCTCCCGGGGTAGCGCGCAAGCAACTCCTCGGCCACGGCTGCAAGCCACGCGGCCGCGGTCGAGTGCGGTGCGTACTCGAAGATGGTCTTGCCGCGGCTCTGTGCCTCGTCGATCAGGACTGAAAAGCCCAGCACCGTCTTGGACAACTCCGTGGGGAAGTGCTCGCCCAGCTTTCCCAGAATTTCGGCCGCCATGCGGGTGCGTCGCGCGAACATGGGAACCACGAGCGAAATCCGGAGCTCCGGGTGCTCGAAGCGGGTCCGAACCATTTCGATGGTGCGCGTCATCTCGGCCGCTCCGTCGAGCGCCAGATAGGTCAGCGGAACCGGCAGCAGCACCTCGCTCGATGCCAACAGCAGGTTCAGCGTGATCGTGCCGAAGGAGGGTGGCGCGTCAAAGAGAATGAAGTCATAGCCATCGGCCCCTGCAAGCGCGTCACGCAGGTCGCAGTAGCCCTCTCGAGAACGATCCAGCTCTTGAGAAAACAGCGCCAGCGACTTGTTCGCCACGATCAGGTCGAGGCGCGGATGACGGGCGCGTACGACGGGCAAGGGCGGGCGCGTCTCCTCGCCGAGCACCGCATCGAGCAACAGATCGAGCGCGGTGCGCCGCGTCGAGGCCACGTCGACGCCCAGCACCTTGCCGAGTTGACCCTGCGGATCGAGATCGACCAAGAGCACGCGCTGTCCGCGCTCGCGAGCCAAGTAGTCGCCCAGATTCGAGGCGAGCGTGGTCTTTCCGCTCCCACCCTTCTCATTGACGCATGCGACGTGGCGCGGAATCAGTACCCCTCCCCCGGCGACGGACAACAGCGGCTCCGTCCCGACCGACCATGGCCTCTCGATCGACTTGTTATTTCAGTGGCGCGTCCCTGTCAATCGAATCTTGGGGGCCCGGCCTCAAAGCCCGACGGACCATCGAGTTCGACGGAAATGACGCGACGCGGCGCGAGCGTCCATATGGCCCGCTAGCGCGCCGCCGGGTAGGATGACCTCACCCGGCATCTATGAGACTCGAACGGATCCGACGCAGGCTGACGGACCATCGGCCCTCCCTCTCAGAAGCCGACCTCGGACGTTCCCGCGCCGCGGTCGCCTTGGTCCTGTACGAACCCGCCCCGGAGCCGCCCGAGTTGCTGTTCATCGAACGGGCCCAGCGCGAGGGAGATCCGTGGTCCGGGCAGATGGCGTTTCCGGGGGGCCGCTGGGAGCCACAGGATCGAGACCTGGCGACTACGGCCGCGCGCGAGACCCAGGAAGAGGTCGGGCTCGGCCTCGGTCGGGCGATCGCACGACTCGACGACTTCGAGGGCGCGCGTGCCTCCGGCCGCCATCAGGTCGTGGTCTCGCCGTTCGTCTACGCCTTGGAAAAGCGGCCAGATCTGTTCCCCAACCCGGAGGTGAACGCAACGGTTTGGGTTCCGCTGCCCTCGCTGCTCGATCCGGGTTCCCGACGGAAATACGAATTCGGGCCGCCGGGGGCAGGGGGACCATTCGAATCGATCTTCTACGACCCGTACACGATCTGGGGGCTCACCCACCGGATCCTCTGGAACTTCTTCGAGTTGCTGGGCGTCGACCGGCCCGAGCCTGCCTGACTAGGCGTTCGGGTCGACCTCCTGGGGATCGGCCGGATCGGATTCCTGCCGGGGCACGGGCCGGATCTCCTCGCTCTTCGTGGCCCCGATACGAAATAGGTCGACCGGCGCGGTCACATCCAGGACCTCGTGCAGCCGCAAGCCCCGCAACTCGGCGAGTTCCCGCAGGCCGATCTCGATCCCGCGGATTGCCTTCTCGAGCGCCATCGGGATCGAGTCGGGTTCCGAGAGCCGCAGGCCGTCGGCGACCGCCACCGCGTTCGCGACGGCCAGGACGTAGCCGGTCAACTCCGCAGCGCGCTGTTCCGGCAGTTCCGCCAGGGCCTCGGCAATCAGGCTGCCCGCGATCGCACTCGGCAGTTCGAGCGACGCGGCGATTTCGCCCGAGCGCGCCGGCACCGTCCAGGTCGGGGCCTGCGCGGGCAGGAGCGGACGGTAGATCCGCATCGCCGACTCACGGTCCGGAAATCCCAGATCTGCCATCCGGGCGGTGCGCCAGCGCCACGCCTCCTCCTCACACGAGGCCGTGGACTCGAACAGGATCCCGTACACGAGACGCCAATACAGCGGTGGTGACCGCTCTGCGAGCACCCCAAAGATCTGCTGCACACGTCCGGGATCCACGCCCGGCTTGGGCGTGAAGTAGACCGAGCCGTCAGCCGTGAACCAGCCCTCGCCGGGCCTCTCCTCCTCGCCCGAAGGGATCGCAAGGTCGACCATCGCGCGCAGCAGCAGCACCCAGAATTCGGCGTCGGTCTCCTCTAGAGCGGCGATCAGCGTCGAGCGCCCGGCCTCGATCAGAGCCTCTGTCCACTCGTAGGCGCGCGAGAGGTCGATCACCTTGCCCTCCGGGTCGCTGACGCCGTACCAGCAGTCGAGGTCGAAACAGGCGCGGCGCTGCGCCGGCGTCGCGACCTCGAGCAGCCAGGCAGCCTCGGACATACCCCCGGCACGAAGCGTGATCGTGAGTTCGGCCTCGGGTAGCAGCGGCACGACCGACTCGGGAGAATCCACCAGATCGAGGAAGTCCGAGCGGAGTGCGGGCCTTAGGTCCAGGCAGGCGCGCGCCTGACGATCGGGCGGTAACGCGCGGAGTTTCTCGATGGCCTCAGAGCGGTTGCGGCGTGCGAGACGCAGCAACTGCGGACCCAAATTCGCGCTCGGATCTTCGACTGCGACCGCGACCGCCTCCGCAGAACGTCTCTCCGAGGGCGGCCGCTCTTCAGCCATCGGCCGGGAATGCCACCGCGAGCACGTCGCGCACGTGATCGGCAAAGTGAAACACCAGAGACTCCCGGACGTCTTCCGGGATCTCCTCGAGGTCGTTTCGGTTGTCAGCGGGCAGGACGATGTCACGAATTCCCGCACGGTGCGCCGCCAGCACC
>JAYZEO010000076.1:0-15132 GCA_036337215.1 Myxococcota bacterium
CGAGGCCGCCCTGGTGGCGCTCGACCCCGGGACCGGCGAAGTCCTGGCCCTGGTCGGGGGTCGCGACTTTGCGCGCAGCCAGTTCAACCGCGCGACCCAGGCCAAGCGGCAGCCGGGCAGCGTCTTCAAACCGGTCGTGGCTCTGGCCGCGCTCTCACGCGGCGACGGCGGCCTGCCCGCGTTCACGCTGAGCTCGAAGCTCGACGACTCTTTGCTGGTGGTGAGCACCGCGAAGGGCGACTGGACCCCCGTCAACTTCGACGGCGAGTTTCGTGGCCCGGTGACACTCCGCGACGCACTCGAACGTTCGCTGAACGTGCCGATGGCGCGCCTGGGGCTCCAGGTCGGTCCGGCCCGCGTGGTCGAGACCGCGCGCAAGCTGGGGCTCGAGGGCGAACTTCGGCCGATCCCGAGCCTGGCACTGGGTCCCTTCGAAATGAGCCTGCTCGAGATGACGCGGGCCTACGGGGTACTGGCGGCGCGCGGGCTGCGCGCCGAGTCACGCACTTACCTCGCGGTGACCGCGCCCGACGGCGAACTGCTGGAGCAGAGCGTGGTGCGCGCCGAACAGGTCTTCGATCCCGCAGAAGCCTGGCTCGTGACGGAGGCGCTGCAGGGCGTGGTGGAGCGCGGGACCGGGCGCGGACTCGCGCGCTTCGGGCTCACCGGCCGGGTGGCCGGAAAGACCGGGACGACCAACGACTTCCGCGATGCCTGGTTCATCGGCTACACGCCCGAGCTCGCGGTCGGGGTCTGGGTCGGATTCGACCTGGGCGACAGCCTGGGCCTGTCCGCCTCGGCGGTGGCGCTCCCGATCTTCGGCCGCTTCATGCGGGCCGTATTCGAGCAGGCCGATCCCGCGCGTTTCCGGGCCCCGGGCGGGCTCGAGTTCGTGCGCATTCACCCCGAGAGCGGGCTTCGCGCCGCGCCCGGCTGCTGGGGACCCCGGCTGCCGTTCCTACGCGGGACGGCGCCCGAGCAGCGCTGCAGCGCGGACCCGTGGAAGACCGCGATGCGCGGCCTGCGCTGGCTGCGAGAGCAGCTTCCGGGAGCCGGGCCCGCGCCGGAGGGCGCCCGCGCGGAGTAGAATCGGCCGCGCCCGGGCTCCGGAACCGCGCCCGGGGCGAGGGAGGACCGGATGGGTAGGCTCGATGGCAAGCTGGCACTGGTCACGGGTGCTGCGCGCGGGCTCGGTGCCGCGATCGCGCGCCGCTTTCGCGCGGAGGGCGCGCAGATCCTGGTGAACGACCTGGATCCGCCCGGGGCAGACAAGCTCGCGCACGAACTCGGAGGCGAAGCGCTGGTGGCCGACGTCTCGGACTCGCAAGCGGTGCAAGACCTGTTCGAGCAGGTTTCGGCCCGTCACGGACGTCTCGACGTGCTCGTGAACAATGCCGGGATCGGCCCGAACCAACTCGACCGCGAGGCCTCCGACCGGCTGGTCGAACGCAGCCTGGCGCAGGCGGCCGAACTCGCGAGCGGCGCAGGCATCCAGACGCACCTGGACGCGACGGTCGAGATGAGCGACGAGCGCTGGACGCGAATGCTGGCCGTGCACCTGGACGGCACGTTCTTCTGTTGCCGCGAAGCGCTCAAGCTGATGGGGCCCGCGCTCTCGGGTTCGATCATCAACATGGGCTCGATCATGGGCACGGCGGGAGGCGCAGGCGCGCCCGCATACTGCGCGGCGAAGGCCGGGATCCTGGGACTCACGCGTTCGCTGGCCCGCGAGCTGGCCTCTCGCAGGATCCGCGTGAACGCGCTCGCGCCGGGTTACATCGATACCGAGATGACGCTCGGGCTCGGCCAACTCCGCGGCGTGATCGAACTGCAGACGCCGATGGGGCAGCTCGGGCAGCCCGACGACATCGCCTGGGCCGCGACCTACCTGGCGAGCGACGAGGCCCGCTTCGTGACGGGCCAGGTGCTCTCGCCGAATGGTGGCTGGCACATGAGCCAGTAGCGGCTGCGCGCGCCGCAGCCAGGCGTCGCGTTCCAGTTTCGGCTCGAGCCGCCGATCCTTCCTGGAGGCGGGAGGCCGGACGCGCGTCGGGCCGGCCGCCGGGCCTCAAGCAGCCCGCCCCCGAAGCCGATTTGCCAGTGGATGAGCCTCGGCTCCGGATGCGCTCCGCGGGGATTCCCTGCTGCCATCCTCGCCAGTGAGTCAGGGCTCAGCCATTGAAGATGGTCGGTGCGACGGGTTCGGGAGCGAGACATGGCGGATCGGGAAGCGAGGCGCGAAGACCCGAGGGTCGTGGCGGCCCGGGCCGGGCGCTATGGCGAGCTGCGTGCCGCGCAGCGCGCCATCTGTACCTCGGCACTCCCGAATCGTTCGAGCCCGGCCGAGATGCTGCTCCAGCAGGCGCGCGCCCGGCTGCGCGAGGTCGCCGAGCGCCGGCGCGAGGGCGCGGGCAGCACCGACTCGACTAGCGCGGCGTCCGAGATCGATCACTTGCTGGATCGCGCCGGCCAGGAACTTCGCGATCTGGCGCTGGCGACCAGCTTCTCCCAGTTCCGGGCCACCCTGCCGCACCTGCGCGATTCGCATCCGGACGAGGTGGCGGCGCTGCTCGACCTCTGCCTGCCCGCAGCCGAGCGTGCCTCTCAGGCCCGGAACCTGTGCGAGTACATGATCACGCTGCTGGCCACCGAGAAGCCGGCCGGCAAGGTGCTGATCCGCCGTGATCCGGCCCGGGTCACGCCCGGGGTTCGCGAGTTGTGCGGGCACGCGGTCGAGAGGTCCGACGCGGTCCTCGATCACCTCGACGCGCTCCGGGAAGCCATGGCCGAGATCAGCAACCCGCTCGAACTCGATGATGTGCGCGAGCAGTTGCGTGGCTACAAGGACAAGATGGGCCCCGAGTTCTGGGTCCCGGAGGTGCTCCACGCGCTCGTCGAGTACAACGTCGCGATCCAGAACCGGATCGAGGATGCCGTCGAGGCAGACCGCACGCTCGATTCGCTCGATACGCTGACCACGCCATCGTGCCAGAGCGAGTACACGTTTGCGCTGCCCGGGGTGGGCGAAGTTCCGCGGCTCACCGCGCTGGGTCTGCGCCCGCGGAGTGCCGGGTCCGTCGGGCCGGGGCAGGACCGACCTCGGGCCAGCGACCGCAGCCCGCGCCTGCCGACGGCCGAGCGGCTTCCGACCGGGCCGCCGGCCGCGTCGGGTTCCCCGCGCGTGGCTCGCGAAGCGCCGGCGCGTGAAGTTCCGGCGCCGACCTCGGCCGACCTGGCCCCGGAGAACTCGGAGCGGCGTTTTCGTGAGGCGATTCAGGAACTCGAGGCGAGCCTGGCAGCACGGATCGCCCAGGGCGCCCCCGGACCCGGCCCGGGCGGAGACCTGGTGATGCGCTTCGATCTGGCACCGCTCAGCCGCTGGGAGCGGCTGGCGTTTACCGGTGGCAGCGATGCCGCCGATGCGGCTGCGTTACGGGCCGCCGTGCTGGCCGGCCTGCTGGTACGCCACATGGACGAGATCGAGGCGCCGCTCGCGCGGCTCGGGGTCTCGCGCGGACAACTCGAAACGGCCTGGCTCGCTCACGTCGGGAGCGAGATCCAGCAGGCGATCGCTCACGCACTCGTGAACGACGCGTACGCGCGGGCGCGGGAACTGGCCGAGACCAAGTCCAAGTTCCTGTACCCGTTGCGCGAGGGTCAGAGCCAGGCCGGGCAGTCGGTGGCACGGACGTCCTCGCTGGGCGGCTCGTTGAGCGAGCCCCGGGCCGAGGCAGCGGCCGCGCCGCTGGGGCGTGCGACGGGAGGCCGACCGGGCGCGAGATGGTGGCGCCGGGCCGCGGTTTGCGCAGGACTGCTGGCCGCGATCCTGGCCCTGATCGGATTTCAGGCCTATCCACCCGAGGGGCCAGGGGGCCCGGAGGGCGGAGGCTCGGCGCAGGAACTGGCGCCCGGGGCGCTGCGCGCACTCTCTCCACACCTGGTCTCGGCCTCCCGCGACGGTTTTGGATACGGAACCCGCCTCTTCGGACCGCTGTCCGAGAGCTGGGACGCGCAGCCGGGCGAGCGCCGCGCTGCCGCGGCGATCTCCCTGGGAACGCGCCTGCAGGGTTTCGGCGTCGGCGAGGTGCTGCTCTTCGACGCCCGCCGGCAGCTGCGCGTACACTTTCGCGACGGCGAGCTGCTGCTTCCGCCCGTGCCCGCGGGCAGATCCGGAGCCGAGAGCGACTAGAGGCCCGGCACCGGGAAGCCGCCGCAGAGCTGCTCCACGTCTTCCCGGATCCGCTGGAGTGCCGCCGCGTCGTCGCGCGCCGCCAGCGCCTCCATGATCCAGCTGCCCAGCCGTTCCATCTCGGCTTCCCGGAAACCGCGCGTAGTCGCGGCCGGCGTGCCGATGCGGATCCCGCTCGGCCGGAGTGGCGGCTTGGGATCGTCGGGAATGATCTGCTTGTTGGTGGTGATCGCGACCTGGTCGAGGGTCGTCTCGGCCACGCGCCCGTCGATGCCGAAGCTCTGCTGGGTGTCGAGTACCAGCATGTGGTTGTCGGTGCCCCCGGTCACGAGCGAGGCTCCGTGCGACATCAGGGTCCTGGCCAGTGCCCGGGAGTTGCTCACGCAGGCCCTCGCGTATTCTGAAAATTCCGGGTCCTGGGCCTTGCGGAGCGCAATTGCGACCGCGGCGATGGTGTTCATGTGGGGCCCGCCCTGAAGGCCCGGGAACACTGACTGGTCGATCGTCTTCGCGAATTTCTTCTTGCAGAGCACCATGCCAGCGCGGGGTCCACGCAGGCTCTTGTGGGTGGTGGTGGTCACGATGTCGAAGCCGTAGTCGAAGGGGTTACGCAGTGCGCCCCCGGCGATGAGTCCGCCGATGTGGGAGACGTCGGCCATCGTGATGGCGTCGATCTCGTCCGCGATCTTCTTGAACTCTGCGTAGTCGTAGTCGCGCGGATACGAGGTGTAGCCGGCGAGCACGATTTTGGGCCGCGCCGCCAGCGCGAGTTCGCGCACCTCTGCGAAGTCGATCCGGCCCTCCTGCTCGGGATGCGTCCGGTAGCGGACGAAGTTGAAGATCTTGCCCATGTGCGAGACCGGAGCTCCGTGTGTGAGGTGCCCGCCATGGGAGAGATCCATGCCCAGGATCGGATCGCCGGGCTTGAGGAAGGCCAGGTAGACCGCCTGGTTCATGGGAGATCCGGACAAGGGCTGTACGTTCGCGTGCTCGCAGCGGAAGAGCGCGCAGGCGCGTTCGCGCGCCACCGTCTCGATCTGGTCCGTGAACTCCTGGCCGCCGTAGTAGCGGCGGCCCGGATAGCCTTCCGAGTACTTGTTGGTCAAGACCGAACCGAGGGCGGCCAGCACCTCGGGATAGGTGTAGTTCTCGGAGGGGATCAACTCGATCCCGCGCCGCTGCCGTTCTTCTTCACCGACCAGTGCCGAGAAGACCTCCGGATCGTTCTGGGCCAGCGCTTCGCGATTTCGATCCATCGTCTCTCCCCCTCGAGCGCCCGGTGACGGGTGGCCGCGCCGGGTCCGGCTCGGCCCCGGATGCTACACGTCTTCGTCCTCGTTCACGTCTTGAACGAGCACCGGGTGGACCGCGTGGGCCGGACCTTCGTTCCAGCCCGGCAGCAGCGCGGCCTGCTGCATCCAGGATTCCGCCAGCGACGCCTCCAGCACCACCGAGCCCGAGTCGAAGCTCTCCGCGATGTTGTCCCAGAGTTCCTGGCCGCCGCTCTCCCACCAGGTTCGCGCGCTGTGTTCGAAGTCGATTCTGATTCGGACCACGGGCCCAAGCATGCGTCTCGCAACGGGCCTTTGCCACCCCGGAATGCGGCTCTCGGGCGCGTTCCGGGCACGCTGGCTTTCGGCACGCCCCGCAGGGTACTATCCTTGCGGTAGTCCGGGACCGGGCTCCTGAGGTTCGGCCTCTCTCCTTGCCCGAGAAGGCGCGATCTGCACGGCATCGGATCGGTCCCGGCCGGGTCCCTCTGGATCCGGCGGTACGCAATCGGCGGCCCGCAATCTGGAGGGGCGCTGGAGTTCAGGCAGTTGGCCCCATGCGGGGGCGTTCGCAGTAGGGCTCGGATAGGAAGGAACTCGATGTACGGTATATGGATTTTGGCGCTGGCGGTGAGTTGGACGTTCTCCTCCGGGGTGTATGCCCAGGATGTAGCCTCAGCCCCCGCGGCCCAGCCGCTCGGCTCTGAGGACGTGGTACCAGGTCTCCCCTTCCAAGAAGGAGACGTCCTGACCTTCGATCAACTCGACAAGCTCAAGGACTATCTGCCTCCCGCGTTCTGGGAGAACCGCGAGTACTTTTTCTACGAAGGGATGGAACTCGAGATCGGTCCGTCCAATCGCAAGTATGGCGAGGCCGATGCCTATCGGGACGTCACCGAGGAGAACCGGGGAAAGACCTCGATCGGTCCGGACGGTTCTCTCCTGGGTTACTCGGGAGGGCTCCCGTTCCCGAGCGACGAGATCGACTGCGAGAAGGACCCGGAGGCCGCAAACAAGATCATCTGGAACTTCACCAAAGCCTGGAACGGCGACGGTGCGATGACGAACTGGTCCTACACCTACTGGGACCGCGGCGAGCAACTGCCGCTCTACTACGAGGGCACTTCCAAGGTCGTCAACCTGAAGGACCGAGTCGAGCCGAAGTATCGCAAGAATGTGAAGTCGCTGGGGGACATCTTCAAGAACGAGAAGCGCGGCCAGGTGTTCGGGATCGAGGTCGAGGCTCCGTTCGACGCCCGCGGAATTGTACTCCTGACTTATCGCTACGATTCGTCGGACGGTCCACTGGATAAGGCCAAGAACGACGATACCTGGGTCTACCTGCCGGATCTGCGGCGGGTGCGCCGGATCTCGACGGCCCAGCGGACGGACTCCGTGCAGGGTACCGATTTCACGATGGACGACCTTCGAAGTTTTGCCGGCATCCCGCCGCAGTACGACTGGTCCTGCCTGGGCGAAATGGACATTCTCTCGCCGTTCAACACCACGGATCTCGCCTATCCCTACAAGGACGACTACAACTTCGGTCCCTACGGCTTCAGCTATGCGAACGATCGCTGGGAACTGCGCAGGAGTTGGGTCATCCGCTTCGATCCGAAGAACGACGACCACCCCTACCACCACAAAGACATCTACATCGACAAAGAAACCAACGAGCCCCTCTACAGCTTTGCCTACGACCGCAAGAAGGAACTCTGGAAGATCATCTGGCACAACCACCGTTACAGCGATGACTGGGACGGAACCACGCCGGAGCGAACCGATCCGAGGAGCAAAGGGGGCGTCTGGTACAAGGGCTGGGAAGGCGTGGAACAACCCAAGGATCTGCGGATCGTGAGCGACATCATCGTGAACGTACAGACCGGAACCGGAAACCGGATCGAGTTCTGGGACGCTCACGGCATGCCGCTTCGGACCAAGGGCAAGATTCGCAAGTACATCGACATCGGCCGCCTCAACAAGGGTCGCTGAGCTGCGGGCGGGCTGGTTCTAGCCCGGAGGCTCTCCGCCCGGGGGCCATTGCGCGGCCGAGCTGCCCGAGAGCCTGGCTCGAGTCCGAGATGCGGGCGAGAAGTGTCGCTCCTCGCCGTTTGCCTCATTCTGCGAATCCGGATTGTCCCGAGCGACGGTCGGCTGTGCAGCTCGCTGGCAGCCGGCGCGCAGATCGGCGTGTAATCTGCCCGGAACCGTCCGGGAGCCTTAGGGCCCGGGGTTTGCAGCAGAGGCTGGCATGGTTCTCCGTGCCTCTGCTCTGGCGCTCTTCGGAGCGCTCCTGGTGGCGACAGCCGCCTCCGCCGAAATCCTGACCGGGCTGTGTCCCGACGGAAGCGCCTTTGTCGTGCAGCATCGCGGGGCCGTTCCGTGTAAGCACGCGCGCTTCGTCGAGTCTGGAGACATGCCGCCGCTACGGCCGAAGTTCCTTCCCCGGCCCTACGCCTGGCAGCTCGATCGCGAGGCCCGGGATCCCGACAATCCCTACAACCTGGTCGAGCGTGCGCGGAAGATCCGCGAACTGCGAGCGCGCGGAAGCGATCCGGCTGGGCCCCCCATCGCCGGGTCCGGACCTTCGAGCGCGAACCCCACGGGCGCGATTCCGCGGCCCGCAAGCGGTGCGAGCCACGGGCGTGCGGACCGGGCGTTCGGTCTGGCGCTCCCGGAGCCGGAGCTCGTACAGCTACTGGATCTCGTGGAACTCCGTCAGCAGTTGGCCCCGGCACGCATCCTGGTCGAGGACCTCGCCGGAGCTGCGCGCCTGCAGATTTCGTTCGCGTACTCGGAGGCCTTTGAAGCCCGTGCGCTCGAGGCGCTCGGGATTCCCGAGGGAAAGCGGGTGCTGGCCTTTTCGCTCTACGCAGAGCAGGCGACCGAGTTCCACCCGAACTTCTTCGTGATTCAGCGCGAGATCACCTACTGGCCGGAACCCGAGGACCCGCGCGAGGTCGGACTGCTCGCAGGTGAGCCTGGAGCGATTGCTGCCGGGGGCGTGGTGCTCGGTTACCTGGTCGTCCCGGACCGCTTCAATCTCGCGAGCGAAATGGAGCTCTTCTGGAACGACTACCGCACTAGAGCGCAGTTGGTTCCCTAGCCCGGGCAGGTTTCGGAACGCGACGCGCTCCCGCTGCAAAAGAGAACTTTCTGCTTCACAGGGTGCGAAGACCGCCGACTCGCGCCCCTCGCCCATAGGAGGATGGTATGCACCAAGGGTGCACGAACTCGCGAAAGCCTACGAACGGCGGCTTCGGGCGTCGTGGCGCATCGCTTGCAACTCGGGCGGTCATGCGGCATGACCCCCTGACTCCGATGTTGCTGCTGGTGCTGATGCTCCTGGGCTGCAGCTTTGCCCATGTGAACCACGACCTCGACACCCGACCCGAGACGAGTGCCGGAATGGGCGCGACGGTGCTGTACCCGGGTCAGCGGCCGCCCGCGATCGGCGCGCAAGCACCCGCGTCGGCGCAGCGCCCCGAAGCTCGCAATGCACGCGCCGAGCCGGACGTCACGATGATCGGGGGCAACTCGAGCCAGGAGAAGGCCTCGAAGCGGATTCGCAACACTCCGCTCGGGCCCCTCACCACACTCGTCGGCTATCCCTTCTGGATTTTCGGCAAGAGCTTGAGCGAGGCCGCGGACGAGGCGGCGACGCAGCAAACGCCCGAGACGCCCGCCCCCACCACGGCCGATCAACGTGAGCGAAACCGCCTCGCCCACGAAAACGACGAGTTGCTGCGCCAACTCCAACCGACGGGGGCCGCACCGGGAACGCCAGCCATCCCCTCCCGGCATGCCGCTACCCGGCCTCGGGATTCCAAATCTCTCTCCAGCGCCCGTCCTGGGTCCCGTCCCGGCTCGATCGGCGCGGAGCTCGCGGCTCTTCGGAACGCGCTCGCCCCCGAACCGAGCGCACCGAGCCTGGCCCCGCATGAGCTTCCGCCTTCCCGAGTCCTGGACCGAGACCAGGACGGGCGTCCCGACCTTTTCGTCTACGGTCCCGTCGAGGCACCCGAGCGCGAACTCTTCGACGACGACCAGGACGGGTCGCCCAATCGTGTGGTGATCTACGGTGCGGACGGGCTGGTCTCGCGCGTGGAGGAAGACGCGGATGGCGACGGCCGGCTCGAGTCCGTAGCGATGTTCGAGCGGGGGCAGCCGGTCCGGAAGCGCGCCGACACCGGACAGGACGGCGAGATCGATTCCTGGAGCTTCTTCCGTGAAGGTGAACTCGTGCGTCACGAGGTCGACCGAAACGGAGACGGATTCCGTGATCTCTTTCTCTGGTACGACTCGGGCCAACTGGTGCGAGAAGAGGAAGACGGGAACGACGACGGGCACCCGGATCTGATCAACCACTACCGCGACGGGGAACTCGTACAGCGCGAGGAAGATCCCGACTTTGACGGGATCTATGACATTCGTTCCTTCTTCCTGAACGGGAAGCTGCTGCGCAAGGAGGTGCGCGGTGAGATTCCGTCGTCCGAAGAGAATTCCCCGGCTCTAGAGCGAACGCCCGGAACGTGAGCCTGCGCGCCCTCTCCCGCGGCGCCCTTGCCCTGCTCGGCGTGATTTCGCTGGCGCTTGCGGCAGAATCCCGAGAACTGCCCGAGCCCTCGCCGAAGCAGGTCGAGCAACGCGTGAACCAGGTACGCGTCGCCCGACACCTCAAGCCGTTGAGAAGTTCTCGCGAACTGGCGCAGGCCGCGCAGCGACATGCCGACGACATGGCCCGGAACGGCTACCTGAGCCACCTGAACCTGGAAGGCCGGAATCCCCTCGAGCGCGCCCGGGCCGCCGGGATCGAGGGCTTTCGCCTGCTCGCCGAGAACATCGGGGAATCGAACATCGGGGGCGACCGCATCGCGGCGGTGATCGAGGCGTGGCTCGCCTCGACCTCGCATCGCAAGAACCTGCTCAACCCGGCCTTCAACCACACCGGCATCGGGACCGCCGAGACTGCGGACGGCCGCAGTCTCTTCGTCCAACTCTTCGCCACCTACTGACGCGCGTTGCGTCTGGATCTGGCTCTGCCAGGTTTCGGTTTTTGGGTTGCCGGGGAGCCCCGGGTCAGCCTTTTGAGCGCCTCGACCTCGCTGGGCACCAGGGTGCGCCACTCTCCGGGCTTCAGCCCGCGCAGCCGGAGCGGACCGAAACTGACGCGTACCAATCGGCGTACCGGGTGGCCGACGCCGTCCAGCATGAGACGGATCTGGTGCCGCCGACCTTCGCGGAGCGTGAGTTCCAGGACGCTGCGCGAGTCATCGCGCTCGAGCGGGCGTACCTCGGCGCGTGCGCTCTCGCCGGCTTCGAGTTCGACACCCGAGGAGAGGCGGCGCAGGGTTTCCGCCGTGACCCGCCCCTCCACGCTCACGCGATACACCCGGGGGACCTCGAAGGACGGGTGTAGCATCGCGTGTGCCAGCGGACCATCGTTCGTGAGCAGCAACAGTCCTTCGCTGTTGCGATCGAGCCGGCCGACCGGGAACAGGCGCTCCTTTGAAGGAACCAGTTCGAGCGCGGTCCTGCGGTCCTCGGGGTCACTCGTGGTGGTCACGGTACCGCGTGGCTTGTAGACCAGGTAACTGCGCCGGCCGCGGGGCCGGCCAAGCCGTTTGCCGTCGACCCGGATCCGATCGCGAGCGGGATCCGCCCGGGTCCCGAGTTGCTCTACCACCCGGCCGTTGAGTTCGACCCGTCCCTCGAGGATGAGCTTCTCGGCCGCACGGCGGGAAGCGATGCCGGCGTCGGCGAGCACCTTCTGCAGCCGCGGCGGTCGGGAGGCTTCAGGGGAGAGATTCTGCCGCGGTCCTCTGCTGCTCATGGTCTTCAGGGTACGCCGAATCCGGAGGCTCCGGAGCAGCCGGCTCTCGCTTCTCGGCGACCGAATCGGTCTCGCTCTCGTCTGCGTCTGCGGCATCGTCCTGCCGGACGCCGGCCTCCGAAGTCTCCGGTCCGTCGTC
Organism: Myxococcota bacterium; assembly: GCA_036337215.1. Classification (GTDB taxonomy): domain Bacteria; phylum Myxococcota_A; class UBA9160; order SZUA-336; family SZUA-336; genus JABSQV01. Next base: position 11,433 of record JAYZEO010000076.1, read on the forward strand.
TGCGTCCGAGGCACCGTCCTGCCGGACGCCGGCCTCCGAAGCTGCGGGGATCACCTCGGGCAGCGTCGGAAGATCGGAGAGCGAATCGAGTCCGAAGGTCTCGAGAAAGCGCGAGGTGCTACCGTAGAGCACGGGTCGACCCGGGGCATCGCGCCGACCGACGATGCGAATCAGCCCACGCTCGAGCAGGCTCCGCATGACGGCGCCGCAGTCGACGCAGCGCAGGTCTTCGACCTGGGCGCGCGTCACCGGCTGGCGGTAGACGACGATGCTGAGCGTTTCGAGTGCCGGGCGCGAGAGGCGGAGCTTGCGGTCGGGTTGGGCCGCGAGCAGCACCGCGGAAAACTGGCTCCGGGTTCGGAACTGGTAGCCACCTGCGACCGCAGCGATCTCGTAGGGCCGGCCCGAGCGTGCGAGGTCCTCGTTGATGTCGTCGATCAGGCCCGGAATCCGGCCGGGGCTCAACCCGGGCAGCGCTCGCCGGATGGTGGCGATGCTCGAGGGGCCCTCATTCGCAAAGATCAGCGCCTCGAGGGCGGCGCGGGGGTCCGGGCTACTCGTCATGCTGTGGCTCCGTCTCCTCCGGGCGCTCGTCCGGTTCCTGAGAAGGGGGTTCGGGAAGCACGGCCACCCGGACGCGCACCGGCCCGCTCGGATGGCCCTCCGGGCCCGTGTGCTGATACAAGCGCAGCGCTTGGATTTTGGCCAGTTCCAGGATCGCCAGGAAGGTGAGCACGATGTGCACACGAGTCAACGGTGTGCCCGAGAGCAGTTCCTCGAACACGACTGGGTCCCCCGACGCGGCCCGGAGTTCGTCCATGACGAACAGCATTTGGTCCTGGAGCGTGATCGTCTCCCGGGTCACCTCGTGGGCGTGCAATTCGACCGGTGCCTGGTCGAGGACCTTCTTCAGGGCTTCCAGGAGTCCGAAGAGACTGACCGAGAGTTCCGCTTCTCGCGCGGGCACCCCGGCCGGGTCCGGGCTCCCCGCAAAGACGTCGCGGTTCAGCCATTCCCGGTCGGCGAGTTCGCGCGCGACCTCCTTGAAACTCGCGTACTCGGCGAGCCTGCGGGCGAGTTCCGCGCGCGGGTCTTCTTCGTTTTCGCCCTCTTCTTCGTGCAACGGCAACAGCATGCGCGACTTGATCTGCGCCAGCGTGGCCGCCATGAGCAGGTATTCAGCGGCGACGTCGACGTCGAGTTCCCGCATCAGTTCGAGGTACTCGAGGTACTGCTCGGCCAGGATCGCGATCGGAATGTCCTCGATATCGAGGTCGTTCTGGCGAATCAGGTGGAGCAGGAGATCGAGCGGTCCCTCGAACACCTCGAGCTTGACGGCCCAGGGACCGTGACTCGCCTTGGTGTCGGGCGGGCCGGCCTGGGTCGTGGCGCCCTGCTGGACCGGGCGCTCGGTGGCCTGACCGCCCCCTGCTTCAGGCGATGGATCGGCCGTGGAGCTTTCGCCTGGCGTCGACATGAGTTTCCGCGCACGGAGGAACGAGAAGCGATACTGCGAAGGCTACCGCATCACACCGTACCGGGCCAACCAACGCTGGACCCAGGCCGCGTCAATGTGGCGCCCGTCCAGGGCCCGGCGGCGGGCGGCGCGAAGCAGTTTCCCGACCGGAGGGCCCTGTAACCCGATCCCGCGCAGTTCCGCGCCCCCGAGCGGGTTCGGGAGGTGACGCCACTCCCGTGCGTAGCGGCGCAGCACCCGCGCCCGGGCCGGGTCGGCAATCAAGTACCCAAGCAGCAGCGCGGGTTCCCGGAGTGTCCCAAGCCGCGCGTCCACGGCCCCGGGGGAACGCTCGCGATCGAGCCAGCGCACCGCGCGCTTCGCCTCCCGGATCGACTCGACCACGCGCGTCGCCCGCCCGCCCGTGAAGCCGAGCCGTTCCAGGGCGCGCTCCCGGAGCTTCCCGGGCGCATCGAGCAGGAGCGCGGCGAAGGCGGCCGCGGTCTGGACCTCGCTCGCCTCCATCTCGGACCAGGGGGGTGTACGGCGGGCCGAGTCGAGGCGTCTCAGCGCGCGCTTCGCTGCGGGCGAGAGGCTCCAGCCGCGGACCACGGCCCCGAGCAGGCCGAGCCGATCCAGGCTCGAGGCGGCGGGGCCGGTCCGTTCCTCGGCCAGGGTTCGCTCGAGTTCGTGGCTGACGCGGTCGCCCGAGACCGATTCGAGCGCGCCCTCGCGCAGCGCACCTCGAAAGGCTCGCCCGGTTTCTGCTTCGAAACGGAGTCCGAGCCGGGTCGCGTAGCGGGACGCCCGGAGCAGGCGGGTCGGATCGTCGATGAAGCTCTGCGGGTGCAGGATTCGAAGCCGTCGATTGCGCAGGTCGCGGATTCCGTCGAAGGGATCGAGCAGCGGTCCGGGATCGCGCGGCCCGAGCGGCAGCGCCATCGCGTGAATCGTAAAGTCGCGCCGGCCGAGGTCCTGCTCGACCTCGGCCGCGACCACGCGCGGCAGGCTTCCGGGTGCCGGGTAGCTCTCCCGCCGGGCGCGGCAGAGATCGATCTGGATCCCCGCGTGCTCGACCCGGGCCGTCAGGAAGCGCCCGTGAACTACGGCACGGCCCCCGACGCGTTCCGCGGCGGCAACGGCCACGGGCCCCAGTCCGTCGCTGAGCATGACGTCGACGTCGACCAGTGGGCGGCCGAGCAGCAGGTCGCGGACGGGACCGCCGACCAGGTAGGCGCGGGCGCCGCGGCACCGGGCTTCGCGCATGACGGCGCGCAGCAGTGGCTCACGCACGCCCAGTACCCGGTCCAGGCGTCCGCGCAGCAGTTCGGCCGAGGCCCGGATTCGTTGGCTCAATTTTTCGAACCGCGCGGGTGGCGCCGATCCACGAGTACACGAAGCCGTTCGGCACTGGTGTGGGTGTAGATCTCGGTGGTGCTGATATCGACGTGGCCGAGCAACTCCTGCACCGAGCGGAGATCCGCGCCCCCCTCGACCAGGTGGGTGGCGAATGCGTGACGCAGCAGGTGCGGCGTGATCCTCTTCCGTACCCCCGCCTTGCGTGCGTAGGCTCGCACCCGGTACCAGATCGCCTCGCGCGTGATCACTCCCCCCCGCCGGGAGAGGAAAACCTCTTCGATCCCCGGGCTTCGGGACCAGCCCGGCCTCACCTCCTCGCGGTAGCGCTTGAGGGCGACCACCCCGTTTTCGCTCAAGGGAACGAGTCGCTCGCGTCGTCCCTTCCCGAGAACCCGGCAGTTCTGGGACTCGTAGAACAGGTCTCCGAGCCGCAGGGACACGAGTTCTGATACCCGCAGCCCGCTGCCGTACAACAATTCGAGCATGGCGCGGTCCCGAATTCCGATCGGGTTCAGCTTCCCCTGGGTCTCCAGGTCGGGGGCTTCGATCAACGCCTCGAGTTCCTTTACGGAGAGCACGTCCGGGATCGGGCGCCGGGTTCGGGGCCGCTCGATTTCGGCCAGCGGGTCGTTCGCGAGCAACCCCTCCGCGCGCAGATAGCGGAAGAGTTGCTTGATGGCGGACATCGCGCGCGCACGGGTGTGGGCCTTGCGACCTCTCCTCATGAGGCGGTCCATGTGTTCGCGCACTGCGCTCGCATCGACGTTCTGAATCTCCGGGTCTTCGAGTGACTCGATCAGGCCGAGCGCTCGTCGACGATCACATTGTTTAGGTTCCTTGGGGTTCTTGGGCTTCTGGGGGCGGCCGAGGTCACGCGCATAGACC